>JBBQPM010000224.1:0-10445 GCA_038217425.1 Gemmatales bacterium | reverse complement strand
ACCTCGAAACTCCAGAAGCCGCTCGGGTCGTTCGGCGGGCGCATAAGCATTCCCGAACCCCCGCGGAAGCAAACCCAGATCAAGGAAGCCTCGATTTTTCCAACACATAGACTGGAGGGGTAGTATGAAGCGTCGTTGTAGGGGGCCGCTCGACTGCACGCGGCTGTCTGAGCGGCCCCTACGGGGCCGATATAAACTGTAATTCTTACCCAGGCCTTCGGCCTGGGCTATAGGAGGCGGCCCTACAGGCCGAATTCAGGAACGCCTCGTTTCGAACCACGCAACTTGCGCAGTCTGAAATCAGCGTCACCCAATATGAAACGTGGCGCTGCCAAACTCGGACGCGAACCTTCATTGGCTCCGCGATCGGATCCGCTCAAGGAAGCGTTTCGTCCTCAGGCCCGTCGGCGAGGCCGAGCTTTTTCATCTTGCGCACGAGCACTTCCTGCTTGACGCCCAGGGCCGCGGCCGCCTGTTCGAGGTCGCCCTCGGCGTCGGCCAGGGCCTGGCGGATCTGGTCCTGTAGTTTCCAATCCTGGATGTCGCGGTAGAGCGTGCGCTCGCCGATGCCCAGGAGCTTCGACGCTTCCTCGCGATTGCCGCCGGTCATCGCCAGCGTCTTCTCGATGTAATGGCGTTCGATTTCCTTGAGCGGCCTGCCTACCAGGTCCGACTTGCCCTCGAACTTCAAATCGCTGGCGGAGACTTTCTTGAGCGCGTCGCCGTCTTGCAGATCGTCGAGGTTGAGAATGCCGTCGACGTCCTGCACCACCATGCTTTCGATGGCGTTGCGCAGTTCGCGGACGTTGCCGACCCAGGCGCTCGAGGCCATCACGTCGCGCAGCGGCGGCGCGATGCCGTGGACCTTCTTGCTGTGCCGATGGTTGAATTCTTTGATGAAATGGGCCGAGAGGAGCGGGATGTCCTCGCGCCGCTCGCGCAGCGACGGCAACCGCACCGTGACGACTTTCAAGCGATAGAGCAGATCCTGGCGAAAGGTCCCGGCGGCGACGGCCGCCTCGAGATCGCGGTGCGTGGCCGAGACCAGGCGGACGTTGACCTTGATCGATTCATTGCTGCCGATGCGGGTGACTTCCTGATTCTCGAGCACGCGTAGCAGCTTCGCTTGCAGCGACAACGGCATGTCGCCGACTTCGTCGAGGAAGAGCGTGCCCCCGTTGGCGTGTTCGAAGCGTCCCTTACGCAGCCGATCGCCCCCCGTGAACGAGTGCGGCTCATGGCCGAACAGTTCGTCTTCGAGCAGATTCTCGTTGAGCGCGGTGCAGTTCATGGCCACGAAGTTTTTGTTCTTGCGCGGGCTGTTGTTGTGAATCGCCTTGGCGACGAGTTCCTTACCGGTGCCGGTCTCGCCCTGGATGAGCACGGTGGCGGCGGTCGGGGCGATGACCTTGAGCTTGGCGATCACCTCGAGCATTTTGTGGCTGTTGCCGATCAGGCCCTCGAAGCCGAACTTTTCGTCGAGCTGCGCCTTCAGTTCCTTATTCGCCCGGGTGAGTCGAAAGCGTTCCGCCGCCTTCTCGACCATGGCGCGGAGCTCGGCGAGGTTGACTGGTTTTTGCAGAAAATTGGCGGCGCCGAGCTTCATCGCCTCGACGGCGGTCTGCACGTCGCCGTGGCCGGTGATGACGACGACCTCGCAATCGGGGAGGTCGTGTTTCGCCTTACGAAGAATGTCGAGACCATCCATGCCGTCCATCTTGAGATCGGTGAGGACGACGTCGGGCTGATCCTGTTCGAGCCGTCGGGCGCCTTCTTGACTCGAAGTCGCGAGGAGACAGTGATAGCCGACGCGCTGCAGACTCTCGGCGACGACCTCGGCATGGTTGGGGTCGTCGTCGATGATGAGCAGGGTCAGGCCTTCGCCCGCCTTGGAATCGAGATGTTTGGCCTTTTCCATACGCACCATTGTATGAGGCGGATAAGAGTGCGATATTTGCTTTTCGTGGTTGTATGTTACCCGAGGGATTGGTAAGTTGGAACTGAACCGCGCGGCAGAGAAGAGGGGAAGCAGCCATGGCCGACCAGAAATTGATCCTCATCGTCGACGACGACTACGAACTCAGCGACGGCATCCGGGCCGTGCTCGAAAATCAAGGGCACAAAGTCATGCAGGCCCGCGACGGCCAGCAGGGCAAGCAGATGGTCTACAACGCCCACCCCGATCTCGTCATCCTGGACATGATGATGCCGCGCATGGGGGGGTATCCCGTCCTTGAGCATTTTAAGGGCAAGACCGACGCGCCGCCGATCATCATGATCACCGCGAACGAAGGCAGCCGGCACAAGGCGTACGCGGAGTTTCTGGGCGTCGTCGATTACATCCGCAAGCCGTTCGCGATGGAGCGTCTGCTCGAAGCGGTGAGCCGCGGACTCAAGCTCGAAGCCAAGCCCGCCAAGGAAGAACCGAAATAGCCCCTCCCCTCTGACCACTCGGCCCATCCTTTTCGTAGAATTGCCTCGCCCCGAGCGGGGCCTAGGCTCTCAATTTATACTTAAGGATTGGTCCCGATGCCGAAGATCACCGTCGCTGCGGAAAAGAAAGAAATCGAAGTCAAGCCCGGCTCGGACATGCGGACGGAACTCCGCACGGCCGGCGTGGAAGTTTATTCGGGCATCAAGAAGTATCTCAATTGCATGGGCATGGGCCTGTGCGGCGAATGCCGGGTGCTAGTCAAGAAGGGGATGGAAAACGTGAGCCCCAAGGGCTTCCTGGAAAAAGTCACGCTGGGCCGAATGCTCTCGGCGATCGGCCACGAGCACGAGATGCGGCTCTCGTGCCAGTGCACCGTGAACGGCGATTGCACGGTGGAAGTCCGCCCCGAAATGAACTGGAGCGGCGAGACGTTCTGGGAGCGGAAGTATCCGAATAAGTGATTGCGATCAGGGAGGCAGCCATGTCCGCAACGATCTGGGGAATTGTGACAAACGGCGTCGTCGTCCCTAGTTCACCTTTGCCCGAAGGGGCTCAAGTGAGCATTTCGGTTCAGCCGGTTCGAATCGAGATCCCGCCGGATTTGCAAGAAGAGTTCGACGAATGGGACCGAGCGAGTGCTGGGACGCTGGAGATGGTCGAGAATTTGGCTGACGAGACTGCCTCCGATGAAAAAAGGTGAAGTTTGGCGCGTGCATATCGCCGCGGCTGGCGGGCATGCCCAATCAGGCGATCGTCCTGCAATTGTGCTTCAGGAGGACGCCCTTAACGGTTTGTTGCCCACGACCTTGATCGTGCCATTGACCAGCAAGTTAAATACGTCTCGTTTTCCGGGAACCTGATTGGCCGCTGACTTGCTGCTACCTGCATTTTCCGCTACCCGCGGCCGATAGTTTGTGATAGAATTCTTTAGACCCACCTGCCTTGCCCGCCTTCCCACCTTCTCTGAGGGGACTATGTTTCGACTCAGCCTCGGCAAATCTGGCTCTTACTGCGATGGACTGTCCCGACGCAGCTTCCTACAAGCTGGCGCCACTGGCCTCGCCGCCCTCGGTTTGCCCAACCTGAAACAGGCGCAAGCAGCTGCCGGCTCCACCAAGAAAACGTCCGTCATCCTCCTGTGGCTCGACGGCGGGCCCGGGCATATGGATATGTACGACATGAAGCCGGACGCCCCGGCCGAGTTTCGCGGCCTCTGGAAGCCGATCCGCAGCCGGGTCCCCGGCTTCGACGTCACCGAACTTTTCCCGCGCCAGGCACGCCACACCAATCTCTTCTCGATGGTCCGCTCGCTGCATCATGACACCGGCGATCACTTCGCCGGCGGGCATCGCATGCTCACCACCAAGGACATGGGCGTCAGCGGCGTCAATAACGGCGGTCGATTCCCCGGCCTGGGTTCTATCGTCTCGCGCGAAGTCGGGCCCCGCGTCGCCGGCATGCCGGCCTACGTCGGCATCCCCTATGCCATGTCGATCGGCCTACGCCCCGGCTATTTCGGCGGCAGTTTCCTCGGGCCGCGCAACAACCCGTTCGAAACCAACGGCGACCCCAACGCTCCGAACTTCCTCGTACAGAATCTCAACCTGGCCGGCGGCCTGACGCTCGATCGGCTCGAAGATCGCCGATCGCTGCGAAATCATTTCGACACCACCCGCCGCGAGTTGGCTGGCACGCTCGAAAGCCAGGCGATGGACCGCTTCCAACAGGAGGCGTTCGAGTTCGTGACCGGGCCCGCCGCCCGCGAAGCCTTCGCCATTCATAAAGAAGATCCGCGCACCCGCGACCGTTACGGCCGACACAACTGGGGCCAAAGCACGCTCCTGGCGCGCCGACTCGTCGAGGCCGGTTCGACGTTCGCGGCCGTCCATCTCGGCGGCTGGGATCATCACTGGGATCTGCAGAAGGGCTACGAAAACTATCTCCCCAAGGTCGACGCCTGCGTCGCCTCGCTTTTCGAAGACCTGCAAGACCGGGGCATGCTCGAGGAAACGCTGGTCGTTTTGTGCGGCGAGTTCAGCCGCACGCCGAAGATGAACAACGGCCTGGGTATGGGCCTTCCGGGCCGAGATCACTGGGGCAACTCGATGTTCTGCCTGATGGGAGGCGGCGGCATCAAGGGGGGTATTGTGGTCGGCTCAACCGACGCCAAGGGCGAACGCCCGGCGACGCGAGCGGTCAAGCCGAGCAACATTCACGCCACGATCTACCGTGTTCTCGGTATCAATCCGAATCTGCAAGTCATCGAACCGAGCGGCCGCCCCGTCAACGTGCTCGACGATCCGACCGCGATTGAGGAGTTGTTCTGACCTTTGGAAATGCCGATTTGATTGCAAGAGGCGAGTGGCGCATTGGAGCGCTACTCGCCTCTTGCTCCAAGCGGGAGTTGGTATGTCCACTGCAGATCAGGCGAATCGATTTTACGCCGCCAGACTCAAAAAGGGAGTTGGAAGCGAAGCACCGAGGCCAGTTCGTTGCGATCGAACCGGTCTCGGAGTCGTACTTTGTCAGCGACAAGTTCATCGAAGCGGCACTTGCGGCCAAGAGCGCCTATCCGGATCGGAGATTATTTGTCATCCGAATCGGGCACGAAGCGGCGTTTCATATCGGAGGCGTCGACTCTTGACCGGCACGATTGACGATCACAATCGGGCACTGCTTGAGATCGAAGTGCGGCAAAAGCAACTCACTCTGGCCTGACTGGAAAGCACGTTAGATATCTTCCGTGACCGACACCCGGCGGCGCGTCTTCTTCCAGCCCCACTTCATGTTCATGCCGACCTTGCCGCCGAGCACGCGGTAGGTCACGAGCAAGAGCGTCGCGCCGGCCATGCCGACCAGGAACCCGGCGAAGCTGATCGGCGCCAACTGCCTCCCCGTGAAATAAAAGAACGTCATGGCGCCGAGCAGGCTGCCGACGATGCCGACAAAAACGGTGGCGACCGCGCCCCCGGGGTCTTTTCCGGGGAGAATCGCTTTCGCGAGCAGTCCGACCATGGTACCGAAGCCGATCCATAACAGAAGGTTGGTGATGAGTGCGCTGACGTACGCGGCGAACTGTTCCATGGATTCGGCCTTTCATTCGTGGTTGGAGGAAGCGGCAACGCCCCCCATACCATAACTCGGTTCGCGGTCACGCCGAACTTGAGGAAATTTCCGAAAAGTCCGATTGGGCAACGCGCCGCGCGGATAGAATGATAGGATCGTGCAAAGTACGGATGATAGGCAAGTAACGTCCGTGCCGCACCGCTCGCCGATTTCGTGCGTCAAG
Organism: Gemmatales bacterium; assembly: GCA_038217425.1. Taxonomy (GTDB): domain Bacteria; phylum Planctomycetota; class Planctomycetia; order Gemmatales; family Gemmataceae; genus JAIEPT01. Next base: position 4,722 of record JBBQPM010000224.1, on the reverse strand, counting down.
TCTTCGATTTTCGCTTGGCAACTGTTCACCCATCGATCACAATAGGTTAGACCGACCCTCTGCGTCAGGACTTCGGACCATGGCCAAGAAGAAACAGCCTCCCCCAAGCACGCCCAAGCCTGCCAAGAGCAAGCCCCAGCCGCTCGATGAACCGATCGACGAGATCCTCGAGGAGGTCTCGGACGACGTCATCGAAGAAGCCGCGGAGGAAAGTCTCGTTTTGGAAGACGAGCCGGTCGCCGAGGATGATTTTGTCGTCGACGAAGAAGTCGCGGCCGACGACGAAGCTTCCATTGAAATGCTGCTGAGTGAGAATGCGGAGGACGAGGGCGCCGAGACCATCGATCATTCGGACGACGATGTGGTCGAGGAAGAGGCGGAGGACGAATCCGTCGTGATCGATGCGGAGGACGAATCCGTCGTGATCGATGCGGATGACGAGTCCGTCGTTGAGGACGACGCGGTCGTTGAGGAAGCGGATGACAGCACCGCTTCGGATCCATCGGCCAGCGGCCTTGGCGGCGATTTCGCATTTCAAGAGGACGAGCCGGGTCTGGACTTCTCGAGGGACCTGGGCCCCGCGCCGGATGCCGACGAGGAGGACGAGGAAGCGCCAAAGAAGAAATCGGTCGACCAGGAATTCGCTGGCCCGCTCAAGGCGAAGACGTCGATCCTGACGATCGTACTGCTGGTCATGAACATGGCAGCGGCACTCACGTTCATTTACTTCATGGCCGAGAACTACCAGCGGCGTAAGAAGATCACCCACGCGACTCTGGTCGCCGACATGCGTTACTTCGGGCTCCCTTCGGAGGAAGAGGAGTTTGGGCCGGCGATGTCGCGCGTCGTCGCTCCCAAGCTGCGCCTCACCGCCGAGCAGGTGAAGGAAGCCCATCAGCGCCGCGGCGGCAAAGGCGACAGCTTCCTCGCGGTCGAAGAGTATTACCGCCCGCATTACAAGCCTAGCCATCTCAATGAAGCCCTGCTGGAAAAGCACTTCGAGTACGCCGGGTCTTCCGCAAAAGATTCCAAGGTCGGACTGATCAATACGGTCGAGAAGGAAGTGCAGGCGCTGCAAGGTCGCGTGTGGGACGAACTCGACAGCGCCGCCAAGAAGTATCTCAAGGATAAGAACAACGCGGAACTCGGCGCGCTGGCGGAGAAGATGTTCTTCTCGCTCGCCCCCGATTTGCCGCGCGCCCGGCAGATCCAGAGCAAAATCAAGTCGGCCAAGGAGCCGCTCGACATCGCGACCGAAGCGGTCCTGCGCCGCATGCTTTTCGATATTCTTGCACCGATCGAACTGTACCGTCCTGGCGAGCAGATGGTACACGACCTCGAAAAACTAGAGAAGCTCGACGAGAACATCAACGTCGCCGACGCGGCTGGCAAGGCGAAGCTGCAGAAGGAGCGCGACGAGTTTCTCAAGACGATCCGCACGGAGCGCGACATCCTCGACAAGTTTGGCGATCCCAACGTCGCGCTCGACGACCTCAAAGCCCGGCTGCTGCTCCGCATGGCGGGGGCGATCGCGCCGACGTACAATCCGGAGATCCATCTGTCCCGAGCCTGGGAAGGAGCCACGCGGAACACGTTCGAGAAACGGCAGACGACGGCTTTCACGCTGCTTAGCCTCGCGCTGGTGCGTACGCCGGGGGCGGAGAAGGAGCTGGTTTTCCCGAAACTGCTTGCACGCACGCAATGCGTCGTCGGGATGTTCGATTTCGCCTATGTCTGTCCGCGTTACGTCGCGCAGCTCAAGTTCCTGGAGCAGCGCTGGCTGCAAGACCTGGAGATGGAGCGCGATCAGTTCGCCAAGATGCATAATCTCCTGGTTCGCGACATTGTCGACGCCCTCCCGGAACTCGATCATCTCCGCTTCGTCAACAAATACCTCGACGCCTCCAAGGGGGAGTACGAGAAGCTCGTGAAGGAGCGCAATGACGACTACGAACGATTGATCGAAGGCATCGCTCAGGCACGGAAGGAGTCGAGCACGCTGGCCGCTCAACTCAACGAGATTCAGGACGAGCTGTTTCGTTCTCAGCGTCTGATGGCGACGGCGAAGGAAGAAATTCAGGTGCTGCAGGGAGTGATCGGCCGGGCGCAGAAAGCGGTCCGCGATCTCGAAGCCGCCTCGGCGAAAACCAGACCCGCAGCGATCCAGGGGATCAAGACGCCATGAACGCGCTCGGCAAAACGCTCGTAATGATCAACACGCTTCTCGCCATCCTGGCGCTGGTCTGGTCGACGCTGCTGTATCTGCATCCGCGCGACCTGGGCAAACTGGAACCGCGGAAGGAGTACGACTACCACGTCCCTTCCGAGATCGACAAACGCATGGCTGCGCTCTTGCAGGCGTACCGCTACCGCGACGTCGAAACCGAACGCGTTATGCCCGCCAAGGCGAAGTCGGAAACCGAGAACTTGGCCGACATCATGAAACACATCACGCCCAACCGCTTCTTCTACGAACAGGAACTGACCAAGCTCAAGTCGGGGCTCAAGGAAATCGAGGTCTGCCAGCTCAAGCTCGACGCCAACGGCATGCCTGAACTCGATGTCCCCAAATACGGCAAACCGATTCTCGGCCCCCCGGAAATGAACGCGGAGATGCCCCCCAAGAAGATCACGCAGACGCTCGAAATGATCGCCAAGGAATCGAAGGATCTGAAAAATCAGTTCAGCGAACTCTCCAAGGAGGCGCTCAAGACGATCGAGCAGAGTATCGAGATCACCATCAAGGTGAACGGCGACACGTTCAACGGCAACAACTCGCGCGGCCTGCTCGACGTCCGCGAGGAGGAAGCGATTCTCAAGCGGAAGCTTGAAGAGGAGAAGATTTACTTGCTGCCAATCCTCGCCGACATCGGCCTTCAGGTCGACAACTTCATTCCGCGGAAGCTCAGTCTCGAGCGAACGCTCTACGCGCTGCGCCAGCGCTGGGATGAACTGCAGCCGAAGAAATAATCCATTCCGCCGAAAGCCCAGGGATGGCTATCCCTGGGGAAGCGCCGCAAAACGCGATCCTTTGCAGTCGTTAAAGGATCACGATTCCTGGCGGCTCCCCGGAGATAACCATCCCTGGGCTTTCGGAAATTAATCCTCGTCTTGTTTGAAGTGTTCCTTCTCGATCTTGTACTGCACGAGCTTGTCCGTGATACTGCGGCGGGAGAGCCCGGCGATTTCGGCGCACTTGCCGACGTGGCCGTGCGTCTTCTTGAGGGCCGCGCGCAGGAACTTTTCCTCGTACTGAGCCGTCAGTTCCCCAAGTTGGTCGTGCATGGTACGCGACAAGTCGATCGTCAGTTCCGGGCGATGGTTTTCGTTGGGGCGCGAGACTTCCTCCGGCAAATTGGCGATGCGAATGATGCCGTCGCGGGTGGTGACGCTGGCGCGTTCGATGGCGTTTTCGAGCTGGCGGACGTTTCCGGGCCAGGAATATTCGAGCAGACGCTCCATCGCTTCGGGGCTGACCTGGGCCGGGGGATGGTTGGGTCGGGCGAATTTTTGGCAGAAGTGCGACACCAAGAGCGGGAGGTCCTCGCGTCGGTCGCGCAACGGCGGGAGATCGATGCGAATGACGTTGAGCCGATAGTACAAATCTTCGCGGAACTTGCCTTCGCGGACCAAATCTTCGAGGGGCTTGTTGGTGGCCGCCACGATGCGGACGTCGATCTCGATCGTCTCGGTTCCGCCCACGCGTTCGAAGCGGCGCTCCTGCAGGACGCGTAAGAGCTTGACCTGCATCGCCATGGGCACGTCGCCGATTTCGTCGAGGAAGAGCGTGCCGCCGTGAGCTTGCTCGAAGCGTCCCTTGCGTTGGCCTGAGGCGCCGGTGAAGGAGCCTTTTTCATGGCCGAACAGTTCGCTTTCGAGCAGCGTTTCGGGCAGGGCGGCACAGTGCAGGGCGACCATGGGCCCGTTGCGGTAAGCCGCGGAAGCCTGGTGGATGGCACGGGCGATCTGCTCCTTGCCGGTGCCGGTTTCGCCGGTAAGCAGGACGGTCGAAGTCGTCACGGAGACGTGCGAGATGAGGTCGAAGACGTCGAGCATACCGGGGCTTTTGCTGAGGACATTCTGGAAGGAATGGGTCTCGCTCAGTTTTTGGCGGAGTGCGGCGACTTCGTCCTGTAAGGCGCGTTCGCGGAGGGCGCGCTGGATGAGGAGTGCGAGATGTTTCGGGTCCGGCGGTTTGGTGAGGAAATCGTAGGCGCCCAGACGCATGGCCTGGACGGCTTCTTCGATGGCGCCGTGCCCGGTGGTGACGATGACGGTCACGGGGAGCCGGCGCGCCTGGATTTCTTCGAGGAGCTTGATGCCGGACATTTTGGGCATGCGCAGATCGGTGATGAGGATGCTGTAGTGGCGTTCTTGCAGCATCGCCAGCGCCTGGGCGCCGTCCGCCGCCGCGTCGACTTCCAGGCCGATGGTCATCTGCAGCAACTGCTGCAGGGAGTTCCGCGTGTCTTCCAAATCCTCAGCGATCAGGAGGCGCTGGTTCGAGGGGGCTTCGGGGGACATCGACGCTCTCCGCGGCTGGAAGGGAGTTCGAACGGCTGACGTTATTGTATAATCTCGGGGGGCGCGCCAATTCTTTCTGGCACAAAATACGGCGATGAGTTAAAAGAGGGGGGTAATCCATATTAACCAAGGAAGGTTCCTCCCATGGCTTTTGCATTGATCGCGGCGGAAACGGCTTTTCAGCAGATCGTTTTGGAG
>JBBQPM010000223.1:0-10549 GCA_038217425.1 Gemmatales bacterium | reverse complement strand
TGTTCCACTGAGCGTCACTGATGTCGCTGCGATAGGGCTTCCGTGCCGGCGTCATGACCTGTCTCCTTGTTCAGGTTGTTGCCATAAATTTCTCCACCTGCAATCCTAGCGACATGAGCGGACTCCGGACAGCCAGTGAGTAGCTGCGTTTGTGATTGTAGACGTCGTCCGGGAATCGACCGAGATCGCGGCGTGCGTCGGCGAAATCGCGGTAGTCGGAGAGATCGACCTCCTCTTCCATGATCGTGCGAACCAGGCGTTCGGCGAAGCCGTTCTCGCGCGGTTCGCCGACGGCGGCCATGCTGAGCGCGACACCCTCTGCGGCAAACGCTCGACGTAGGCGGTGGCGACCTACTGAACGCCTTGATGGGAGTGATGAATCTGCGGCGCGGCCACGACCAAGGCGCGCTCCGGGGCGGCCAAGGTAAGGCCTCGTTCGAGGCTTCGGCCGAGATGCCAGCCGCGAATCGCTCGGGTGAACACATCCACGCGCGTGGGAAAAAATCGTGAGCCGAGCTCGTACAGCGCCACACCAAGACGCTGTGGGCCTGCAACTTCCTCCAGAAAAAGATCTAGACGATGAACGGGTTGGCGGATTACTTCGTACTGTTCTTCATCCATGTCGGTTCACGCCGAGTAGTCAAGGCGAGGATGACGACCAATCCGACCAATGCTTTGCGGCTCAACAAGCTCGCAACCTGGCGATGGTCTTCCAGGACGAACGCAACAAGCCGACGCATCTGATTTGCGACAACGATCCAAACTTCACGACTCGTTTCGACGGCGTCTTTGAAAGCGAGGACGTGAAAGTAGTACGAACCTGCTTCCGGGCGCCGAACATGAACGCGCACATCGAACGCTGGCTCCAATCGCTCAAGGTCGAATGTCTCGATCATTTTGTAGTTTTCGGCGAGGATCATTTCCGGTTACTCGCGTCCGCTTACGTTGCCTTTCACAACACCCATCGACCCCATCAAAGTCTCGACAACTGCCCCCTGGACGGCCACTCCCTGAAACCACCGCCAAAATGGACGCCGAAGCAACTCGCTGCACGTAGGCTCTCGGCGGTGTACTGAAATCTTACGCCTGCAAGGCCGCCGCATAGCGACGCCGCATCGATTCGGTCCTCGCGAGTCGCGCTCCCGGTCCGCGCCTATCTCCAGCCAACGGCCGAAACGCGTAAGAGCAACCTCCTTCTGTCGGCGTTTCTTCCATGACAGCGTGTTCTTGCCCATCGGGAACGAGACAATCCGAAAGCTCAACTCGACCCCGATCCGAAGGCCAACCCAAAATTTCGGCCTAGACAAGTCTCCGCACCGGACGAGGTTGCTCAACCGGTCAATCCACATTTCCCGCTCCAATCCCTAAAAGCGGGAAACTTTACTATACCGGCGTTCATCAAGGCCGCAACATGAACAATCTCTTGAGCGATTGTATTGCAACTGCACCGAAAAGATTCGGCGCTGCTCTCCCAGTCACCGTCCACCCGTGAAGCCGATTGCCAATGGTCTTCAATACATGAATGACGAATTCGACCTGCCTCTTTTGCCAGTTCAATTCGAAGATCAGATCCTTGTTCGTTGAAATCAATCAGAAAGTTGTAATGACAAATTTGTGCCTCCCACTGCAAAAGTTGAGGAAGTTGTTCAAGAAATTGCAAAAGCGATGAGGAAAGACTCAACGCGTACGACCTGCTACTACTAGCCTGAACAACAAATGTATGCGTCTGATTGAGGTCCATCCATTCACAAACGATAGATAGAACACCAGGCGCATAGCCTACCACATCTGGATCAGCAAGCGCATCCGTCATGTCTTCGGTCAAACGAGCCCGCTGTAAGGCGCGAACTGGTCTGAGCTCGAATAATACCCTTTCTGAATGTGCCTCAAGAAGACGTTGTGGCATCGTGTCGATCATGTTGATGATTCTCCTACTTCGGAAAGATGGGATATGCGGTAGCAATGCTTCCATCCGCATTCACGATCACTCTAGCTACAGCGGCATCTACTACCCTGCCGTCGGGGAAGATGACCCGTCCAAAACCTTTCGGGAGCGCGACTTCATTGTAACCTACTTGCAATGGCTGTTCAGAAATATAATCAGCCGCCTGCTTGTTGTTCGTCCAGAAGCCCTGTTGACCCGCCTCCGCAACGGGGTAACGACCCTGGTTCTCACCAGGAACAACTCGCCTGGTATGACAACGCCAAGCGGGAGGCACGCAAGTTAGGTCGATTCAGCCCGGACGTGATCGACGAACTGCTACCCTTTCTCACCCCGCTGGAGTTGCCGGCACGCATACCGGCCGTTGATGCGTTGGCAAGCATCGGTCTGCCCGCGGTGCCGCGCCTCATCGAGATGCTGGCCAGCCCTGACCGCTCCGTCGCTGTCTCGGCCAGTGTGGCTTTGAATCGGATAGGCTCGTGGTCCGTCCCAGAACTCGTTCGGGCGATAGACACCGGCAATGAGCAGGTGGTTGACTTGGCCGCGAGTGCCTTGTGGTGGATCGGTTCTTCTGCCAAGCCAGTGCCCCCCAAACTCCTCGAAGTGGTCGGCGATGAGCGTCGGCCGGAATCAGCCCGAGTGGCGGTGGCGCGGGCCGCGCTCAAGATCGACGCACCGGGTTGTCGAAAGTCAAAGGCCATTTTGTCTGCCATTCCTTGCCTGATCCGCGCTCTCGAAAAGGGCAACTTCCAGCAACAGCTTTGGGCGGCTGAAGCACTCGGATCCATCGGTCCGGCAGCACGCGACGCCCTGCCGGCACTGCGGAAGCGGACGAAACCGGCACCTCCAGGAATTGAGACCCAAGGCTACGCACCCGATGCGCTCCCGCGAACGGCCAACGAAGCCATTACCAAGATCGAGGCGATGCCAGACCCAGAAGCCGAGAATGATCCATAAAGCGGGAGAAAGTGGAAGCTCAGGTCGACAATCGCGCTTCGGACAACGAGGCCTAGGAAAGCTTACGGACATTTACGTGTTTCGGTCACATGGCGAATGCACTCCAGGGTGTCTTGGCGCCAAGCTTTCGCCGAAGTGTGAAGATTTCCAAAAAATGACCAATTTGGTCTACAACGTTAGGACGGTCGGGCCTCCCGTTGCCGCAAGCTGTTGGCGGACTTGACCATTCCAGTTGCTCAGAACCACGCTGAAGACGCTGAAGTGTTCGACGTGTCTCAACCGGGTGCCAGAAGTCGTGTCCCACAGCGCCACCGCGCCGTCCCGGGATCCGGCGGTCAGGTGCTTTCCGTTGCTGCTCAAGGCTACGCTATAAACCTCGCCGGTGTGGCCGCGGAAGGCCTGCAGTTGCTGGCCGTTGCCCACATCCAATAATTGTCGTACTTTTCGGGTGCCTCCTGGTGCAGCCGTTCAATTTAAAGGCCGGATACGAGAAGTATGGCTGGGGTGATTTCGGCTAACCTGATTGTCGGCGCACGCATCGCATGGACGGACGTAGATGCACTCGGACTCCGTGTAGTCCTTGATCATCGCCACGCTTTCAACCAAACTCTCCTATTTCTGATTTTTAAATCCTCCGCCATCGTATTGTTTCCAGAACTCGGTACTGGAATAAAAACGTCTGGGCGGATAACCGATTTTCTTCAAGCTCTTCATAGCCCGAATGATCTCTATATCCTGAGGGGCCACTGTGCTTGGATTCCAGGTCAGCTCGGTCAATTGCATGTCTTTCAAGGGGGCCAAAGATGGGGTTCGGTCTCCCGCCAATCGTGATATGCTCAATACCTTGAGCGGCAGGCCTCGCAAAGGCGTCAGGTCTTTCACAGGACAATTACGAAGGTGAAGCTCGGAAAGTTCTTTCAATTCCGCCAGCGCTGTCAAATCACCGATCCCCGTATAACTGAGGTATAGTTTCCTTAGGGGCAGACCCTGTAGAGGCTCCAGGTTTTTGACCAGTTTGCAATTAGTCAGGGCCAACTCCTTCAATGGCAAACCACGCAACGCCGACAGGTCATCAATCTGGGTTTTGTTTAGGTAAAGGTTTCTGAGGTTCTTCAAGGTTTGGAGGGGCGTGAAATCTTCAATCTCTCCACAACTACCTAACAACAAAATCTCCAAGGGCATATCTTCCAGGGGTGACAAGTCCGTGATGGTGGTGCACTGGCCAAGGTTTAAGGATGTGAGAGACATACCTTTCAAAGGAGCCAGGTCGGTGATTTCATCGCAGCCCCAGAGATTGATCTCGTCGAGTTGCAACCCTTGTAATGGTTCCAAAGAAACTACCTGGGACATTCTGGCGAATTTGAGTTTGAGCTGACCAGCGCCATCCATAACGAGGCTTTTCCCCAATCCCCTCCATTTTTTCTCGATGATGGCTTGGTAGTTGACGAGCAGGGCTCTGCGGGCTTCCATGTCCTCGCGCATGTCCTCCAAGATGCGGGCCGCCAGAGTGAAGGCCTGTTGGCGCTGGAAGACCTTCGCCAGGGCCAAGCGGAATTTCAGGTCGTCCTTCAGGCCAGGGGCACAGAGGGTCGCTAGGGTTTCGGCGTCGTCGTCAAAGGGTTCTTGCTCCAGGTATTTCTCCAGCTCGGCCCGCCCAAGGGCGAAGTCCTTCTGGGCGATCAAAATTTGGCCCCTGAGGAGCCGGGCCTCGGCCTGCTTCGGCTCGTATTCCAGGGCGAAATCGAGCTGGGTCAGGGCGTGGTCGAGCCGGCCTTCGCCGGCGATGGTATGGGCCGCCTGCACGAACGCGGGCACTGCCCGTCGGGTTCGTTTTGTCTTCTGCTCCTTCTCCGCCATCAACTCCGTGTTCGCCTTTTCCGTCTCCTTGTAGGCCTGGTAGTTGCTCCAGGAGCTCCACGCCAGGACAATGGCCAGGACCATTGCTGCCGCCGAGCCGACGGCGCTGACCGCCCGGTTGCGTTTGATCAGCTTCCAGACCTGCTCGCGCACCGAATCATGCTTCGCGGATACCGAACGCCCTTCCAGAAATAGCTCAATGTCGCGCCGGAACGCTTCCACCGCCTGGTAACGGTCCTTCGGCTCCTTCGCCAGCGCCTTCATGGCGATGGCCGACAACTCTGAGGGAATGTGCCGCTTGGGGGTACGTACCTCCGGTTTTTGGATGTCGCCTTCGGCCACGCGCAGGAGCAATGCGACCTTGCCGCCGTCTTTCGCAACCGGGGGGACGAGCGTAAGCATTGCATACAGGATGGCTCCCACGGAATAAATATCGCTACGGTGATCAATGGCCTGGGTCTCTCCCAAGGCCTGCTCCGGCGGCATATAAGCAGGCGTACCCATGATAACCCCATCTTGCGTCAGGTCGCCTTCCGCCTCCCGACTGGTGCTGATGGAGTTTGCCGACACCCCCGCCGAAACGACTTGGGAGGTTGACAATTGTTTGGAAGCTTTTCGATTCGGCGCTGATTCCTTCAGCACTTTCGCCAGGCCCCAGTCCATAACGTAAACCTCGCCGAAGTCACCGACCATGATGTTGGCGGGCTTTAGATCGCGATGGATGACCTTGAGGGAGTGGGCATATCCGAGCGCGTGGCAGATGTTAACGAGGATGTTGAGCAACCGGCTCAAGGACCATTCCTGTTCTGCCTTCGGTTCCTTGGCAAGCGTCTCCAAGATTTGAGCCAGGCTTCGGCCTCGCACCATTTTCATGGTGAAGAACAATCGCTTCTTGGTATCGACACCGAGCTCGTGTACCGGCACGATGTTGGGATGCTCCAGCTGCCCGGTGATCTGCGCCTCCTCGACAAAGCGGGCCTTCTGCTTGGTGTCGTTGTCGTTGAGCATGAACTTGATGGCGACCTCGCGGCGAATGTCGCGGTCGATCCCACGCAGCACCGCGCCCATGCCACCGCGAGCAATCTCCTTGTCAATGACGTAACGGCCCACTTGCTTCTTCGCGAGTGCCTCGACGGAAGCCGGGTCTTTCCCTGTGTGCGAGGCCAAGGTGACGCTCGGATTGACGCCGGCTTTGTCGAGGCTGCTCTCGGAGCCATCGATGTTTTCGGCGGGAACGTATCCTATCGTCTTGCTCGGATCCGGCACCTGGACCGGGCTTTTGCAGGTCAGACACTTCGTCGAACGACCGGCAAATTCGTCCTTGACCTTGAACTTCATCCCGCACTGCAGACACACAAAGTGGATCATGGAACTTCCCGGTTCATCTGAATGGCGGAAATTAAAAAGCGGCCTCTGCAAGTAGTAAACATATTTCAATGAGAGACGTTTTCATGCCTATATCCCAGATAGAGCCAGCAACCTTCGCATTTTCAGCCAATTAGCTTCTGTGACCTCCGGCTATATCGGAATGATAGGCAACCTCAGGGAGCTTCCGCGACCGCCGGTCCCTCTCTTCCGTCGACGAAAAGGCGCTGGCCGTCGCGGCTGATTTCGAGGGAGGTAAGCTCAGCCCCCTGGGTTGGAAACGTAAAGACGTGCAGGCCCGTTGCAACATCGTAAATCTTGGGGCCGGCGAAAACTCGTGTCCCGTCCGGCGAAAGGACGGCACCCCTTAAGCCCGCGACCCAAAGTTCCAGTTCGACCTTTCCTGCCTGGAAATCCCAGACCCGGACCCTGTCCCGCGAGGCGATCAGCAGCCGCCGTCCGTCCTGGAAGAAGCGGACAATCCGGCCGGCGTCGAACTCGGCCGACTCAAGCCTAGCCTTCAGCTCGCCGGTCTCTGCGCTCCAGACGAAGACCGGAAAGAATGTCCCGTCACGATCGACCGTCGCAAGGAGTCGGCCGTCGCTGTTGAATGCGACACGCCTGTCGAGCGGTGGGTGGTCCAGCGGGGTGCCGTAAAGGTCATATTTGAGCGGCAAGGAGAGCTCCTCCCGGCCCTTTCCGGTGTCCCAGACTTTGAGTGCATTTCTCCATCGGCCGGCAATCCGCGACCCGTCGGGGCTGAAGGCTCCTCCGTTCGCATCGGTTTTGATCTGCGTCGCATTGATGGTTCCAGAAGCGATGTCCATGAACTTTGACGAATCAAAAAACAATCGCTTGCCGTCGGGGCTCACGGAGGGAACGTGAGAGTTTTTCACAGGGAGCTTGAGAATGCGTGGGTCTTTCCCTGACCCGACCTCTGTGATGCTGACGTGACTGCTCATGTGAGTCTCGGTCTGATCGCCGCGAAAAGTGGTTTCTTGTTGAAAGTTGAAAAGATAGGCCTTCTGGCCATCAAATCCCAGGGGCCTGTCGAACGGGAGAGTCGAGATACGGTACTTCAAGAAAGGTGTTTCCCCAGGGTTAAAGAGGAGGACACCGGGATATCCAACGCGTGCCCGTCTCCCATCGACTGTCAAGAACTCAAACTGAACGCCAGACGAATCGGGGAGCGGGATCTCGAGCCCCGTCTCCGTGCTCAGGGCAGTCAGCTTTTCCTTGGCGAGCCGCATGACTATAGCCTTACTGTCCGCTGCGAATTTCGCCCTGACCCAGGCCTTGAATGGCTGCACCTTGAATTTTTCCTTCCCTGATCGGATGTCCCAAACCTTGAGGATTGATCCCTCCGCCTTCTTGCCGCTGTAGTCCTCAAGGATCCCCAAGAACATTTGCCCGTTGGGGCTGAAGGACAGGTGGTGGAAATTAAAACCGGGGGGGTGAGCCAGGGATAACTTGTGCTCGAAAGATTCGGCACTGTAGATCTGTACGCCCAAATCCTTGCCTCCAAGGAGGAGACTCGTCCCATCGTCGGAAAAGGTTACCCTTTCCACACCGCAGCAGGTCTGGATGGCGTTCGTTTGCTTTCCCGTGGTGAGATCGAAAATCAGGACTCCTTCGGAATGGCCGGCAGCCAGGAACTTGCCGTCAAAACTGAAGGCATAATTTGGTTCCTCGAGGGCACGGTACCATACAGGCTCTTCCAGCCCCTCGTGACCGAGCGGCCCGATAGAAAGGACCTCTTTTCCCGTTTCGACGTTCCAGACCATGAGTTGGTACTGCCCCTTGCGGTAACCGACCTGCCGTGTCGCCGCGAGGAGTTCACCCTTCCGATGGTACAAAAGGGTCAGGGGTTCGTTGAAATCCCCCGAATACCGCAGGGTCCATTTCTGAAGACCGGTAGCCGCGTCCCAGACCAAGACGACCTGAGGAGGGGTGCTCCCCTCCTCCATCCCGTGGGCGGCGACCGTCCTCCCGTTGGGGCTAACGCATGCGTAGGACTTTGATGAGTTAATCCTTCCCTTCAAAGGAAAAGCTTTCCTGCGGCATAAATCGACGAGGTAGCGGTATTCCCATGTCTCCCGGAAGTCCGCGGGAACCTTATCCAGCGCCTGGTAAGCTAAGGCCACATCATTTTTTTCCCAGTCGCGCAGGATCTTCTCCATTTCAATGGCGTGCAATGCCGTCTCCGCACGCAACTTTTGACTCTGCGCCCTCCGCTCGTTCTTTTCCGCTTCCGCCAACGCAAGGGTTGTCTTTTCGTTCAGCCCCTTCAGCTCCATCAAGTTCGATTCAATGGTGGCGTTCATGGCGAGCGTCTTCTTTTCTGCTTCCCGGGCTCGCATCATGCCAACGGTCGTGGCGACGGCTCCGCCCAGAAGGGAGAGCGCCACCAGGAAAGTCGCCAATGCGGGTCCCCGGTTCCTGCGGACGGTTTTGCGCAAGCGGTAGCCCAAGCTGGGCGGCCGGGCCTCGACCACCTCGTCCCGCAGGTAACGCTCCACATCGCGTCCCAATCCTGCAGCTGTTTCGTAGCGCCGTGACCGGTCCTTTTCAAGGGCCTTCAGCGCGATCCAGTCGAGTTCGCCGCGCAAAAGATTTGCCAGCGCCACCGGCTCTGTCCCGCGCGTGGCGGCGATGGCGGCCCGGGTCTCGGCCGTGCTAAGCTTTACGCTGGGCCGCGGCGGTTCTTCCTCCCGGACCACTCGCAATACTTCCAATAGCGCCGCCTCCTTCAGGCGTGCTTTGTCCACGGGCGTAGTCCCCGTCAAGAGCTCGTAGAGGAGAACGCCCAGGGCGTAGACGTCGCTGCGCGTGTCGATATCGAGCTGATTAAATGTCGCCTGCTCGGGGCTCATATACTCCGGCGTGCCAACGACGGCGCCGAAGTCCGTGTTGAGCGTCTTTTCCGTAAGCGCCTGGCCCGTCGCTTTGGCCACCCCAAAGTCGATGACCTTGGGGACCGGCTTGTCGTCGTACAGGGCGACCAGGACATTCGACGGCTTGATGTCGCGATGAATGATCCCCTTTTGATGAGCGTGCTGGATCGCCTGACAAACGGAGACGAAGAGTTCCAGGCGTTCGCGCATCGGGAGCCGGCGCTCGTCGCAGAACTTGGTGATTGGCGTCCCCTTGACTAGTTCCATCACAAAGTAGGGCCGACCGGCTCCGGTCGAGCCAGCGTCAAGAACCTTGGCAATATTCGGATGGTCCATCAAGGCGAGGGCCTGCCGCTCCGCCTCAAAGCGTGCCAGTACCTGGTGGCGATCCATGCCGGGCCGAATGATCTTCAGGGCGACCAAGCGGCGCACGTGTTCGTGCTGCTCGGCCATGTAGACCACGCCCATGCCCCCCTCGCCGATTTGCTGCAGCAATTTATAAGGACCCAGTCGCGTCCCCGGACCCTCGGGGGGCGGGGCGGAATCGGGGGAGAAAGAGCAGGTTTCTAGTGGACCGAGGATGGGTTCTTCCAAGAAATTGGCGGCCTGCTGATGGGCGAGCAAAAGCTTTTCCACCTGCTGGCGGAGCAGAGCGTCCCCTCCGCAAGCTACCTCCAGATACGCGGCACGCTCCTCGGCGCAACTTTTTTGCAAGGCGGCCGAAAAAACAGCTTCGAGTTTCGTGGATGGATCCATGACTGGCTCCAGGGGATTGGTTCATCAACGAAATTGCCTTCTCAACCCTGCGTCGGCCTTAGGATTATTTCGTTCGGTGCCGGAATCGCCAGAACGTTCGGCCATATTGCACCAGTAAGACTATTTTCTTCGGCGTGAATTATTCTTCTGAAGCCCGCTCCTTTTTTAGGACTTCACGGAGTCTTCGAGTTGCCTCCTCCAGGTCCAGACGCTTCCCTAAAACAACCCGAAAAATGGTCTCCAGAGCAAACTTTGCCCGAGCGAATGCTATATCTGGAATTGCCCCTTCCTTCTTGTCCTTTTCGAGAAGTTTAAGAACAAGCGGTGCTCGAAACCCGTACTCTCCAATCAACCATAACAAGGCCTCCATGTGCGACTCGGTGAGGTTCGCCGCCCAATTCGTATACTTCCCCATTTCCAATTTCTGACGAAAGGCTTCCGAGAACATGGCGTTTCCTTTCCGCAAGTTGCTTTATCAGGGCCGAAATGGCCTCGTTGGTCGTTTCTCTACAGGCACATTGGGATAACAGTCAGGCCGGCCATTTTGGGTCTTTGAGACGGTTACCGTCATTTCGGTACGAAAGTCAGCATAATGTGCGTGTGGTCTTCCCCGTCAAGGCGGTTGATCACGACCGTCAGTACGCTCACGGGAGTAGTGCGAGTGGCCACCCCCATTTTAATGGCCCGGGGCTTCCGTCCAAGCCGAATATCCGGCTGGTCATACGGCTGGTACGAGTCGCAATAGCTGGCAAAATACCATTCCTGATGGACGAATGCA
>JBBQPM010000222.1:0-10651 GCA_038217425.1 Gemmatales bacterium | reverse complement strand
ACATTCGAAGGCTTCCGGGGAGCAATTGACGGATGCTTGGCAAAGACTTCCACGGAGCACCGAGAGAAGTTGCAATCTTTAATGACTCATAAATTCCAGACCTTTAATCCGGCCTCATTCTTGGCCGCGTGAGGTATAGATGGACGAGGCCGAGTTATGGGATGCGACCCCAAGCCCAACCAGAAAGTTTGCAAAGATTGCGGAGAGTGAAACGGCTCATTTCAGCAGTACCAGCAGCATGACCACGGGCGTCTTCGCCTTTATGGAGTGCTTCAAATTCGCTGGCATGTGGACCCAGGTTCTGGCCTGGGCCTCCTGCACGTCATCTCCCAGGCCCACCGTTGCCCCACCCTTCACGAAGAACAACATGGCCGGTTTCGCCGCCGTGTGTTCGGAGAGTTCCTGGCCTTGGCCGAAGCCGAAGACGACCGCCTTGATCCGGTCGTCTTGGTAAATCGTTCGACTGAGGATGCCGTCCGCTGGCGGCTCCGCTTCTTTGGCGAGGTCGAGGATGTGCGTGTAGTTCGTCATGGTCGAAGTTCCTTTAACGTAATCATTGCAGCGACAGGGCGGCAAATAGGAGCGAGAGCAATAACAGAATGATGCCGCCTGGATTCATCACTCACTTCTTCGGCAAGGTATTCACGAACTTTATCGCCCGTTCAATCCAACCTGCCAATTGGTCGTCATCCTCGACGCCTGCTGACTCGACCCCCACCCAATTCCTCATCGGTCTTCCGGTGATGTCGAACTCCCGGACGTGCGGTCCCAGGAGTGCGTCGTCGTAACCGTTCGGGCCGACACGAACGATAAGCGAATCCTTCCAGACCCCTGCCAGCACTTTGCCGTTGAGGAAGAAGCAAAGGCAGCCGAACATCTTCTTTTCTTCGATGTTCCTCTTGCTGGCGAGTGCGTCACGGATGCGAGTGGCGAGATTCTCGTCGAAGGCTATCGGTGACTCCGTTTCGATCTTCCACGGCCATCAAGGGAGCGGGTATTGGGGCGGTAGTTCCGTGAGGTCGTGGTAGCCGATCACGTCTACTTCGTCTCCGTGGTCACGCACCAGACGACGTAGGTGTTCGAGACTCGCCCGACGTTGTGCATCGTCGTCGGCACGCTGGGCGGCGATTAGCGAGACGGGGTGATCGTCCGTCGTCAACTCGGTCCGCAGGTAATAGGCGTCCCCGACGTGCAGCAGCCACCTGTCCTTCTGCTGCACCGCCACGCCGCAGTGACCGAGAGTGTGACCAAAAAGAGGGATCAGCAGCACTTCAGACGAGAATCCGACTTCGACGAGACGAGCTTCCAATCCGAACCATTGACGGGCCGAACGACCGTAAGCCTTCCAGGATGGGCCGTGGGCGATCTGCGTCGAGACATATCGCCAATGACCACTCGTAAGTTGGGCCAGTTCCTCCTCCGAGACGTGGACCTGAGCATTCGGGAAATCGGCGAGGCCACCAGCATGGTCGGGGTCGCCGTGCGTCAGAACGACGTGCCGCACGTCGCCTGGGGAAAGCCCGGCAGCCTCGATCCGACGAACGGCGGTGTCCCACTCGTTGAACTGGAAACCAGCCATCTCGATGAGCGGCTGTCCCAATCGTCCGACCGGGTTGCGAACATCCTGAAGGCCGATTCCTGCATCAATGAGGGCAAGACGCTCGCCTTCCTGTAGCAGCAGACAATGGCAAACGACCGTGGGGTACGACGGGACCACGAGCGTACCGCAATTGATATGGTGAATTGCCGTCACAGTATTCCCTCGCACGCCTTCAGCATTGCAGTCAGCGATTCCGGGTCGGCAAGCCGGTGGTCGCTTCCGACTTCGATCAACGTAGCCCCGCTGTTTCTGGCCAATTCCTCAGATTCGGCGAACGGGATCACGTCGTCGGCTCTACTGTGCTGGATCACGGTGCCTGGTTTCACGGTCTTCGACGCTCCCCACTTCTTCCAGGCTGGGCATAGAAGAACGAGCCGTGCATCGTCGCCGTTGAAATTCATGGCGACGGCACCGCCCCTCGAAGAACCGACTACGACATCGAGCTGATACCGGTCGAACAAGGTCTGAGCGATCTTCTCCGCTTCGGCGAAGTCCAAATTCGGCAAAGGAGGGTTGATGACCTCGTGGCCGTGATCCTTCAGGTACGTCGGTTTGACGCCGCCTGGGATTGAGTGCCGGCCGTGGAGGAACAGGATTCTCATTCGGCCATTGTATTCGACCGTGGCACAGGGCCGAGCGGCGGGCGTCTATGAGAACCGGTCTCGAGAGAATAGCCGCTTGCCGAGCCGAACGCGTGAGAGCGGCGGCCCCAATGACTGCGGATTGCACGCGCGAATTGTTTTACACCTACTTCGAGACTGCTGATGTAGTAACGCGTCTCGATTGTTTCTTTACCATCGCGAACACACACTAAGGTCGCCATACCGATCGATTTCAAACCATTCCATAGTTCCAAGCCTTGAAGATCCTTGGGAACCGGCATTTGAGTATAACAGCGAATTTCGTCCCGGCCATGACCTTTCTCCTTGGTCGTATGATGACGTGCATTACAGCCGATAAAGCCGTTGTCGATTTGCTTGTCGATATGGTCGATCACGGCTTGGTGCAGCGCTTCTTGGTTGCCTTTGAGCGCCAGCACAAAGTCCGCTTTCCCGTCCACGATCTGGGCCGCAATCGCTTTTTGGGTTCCCATCGCGTCGATGGTGATAATCGTTCCCTGGATGTCCACGAGGCGCAAAAGCTCAGGAATCGCGGTGATTTCGTTCGATTTCTCGGCGCAGGCGACTTGGCCCAAGGACAAACCGAATTCGCTGGCCCAGACGCTGACGGTTGTGCAGGGCGCCCAGTCCGTTCGCCCGATCGTGGCTGCGACGCGATGTTTTGCCATCAATGGCGAAGATCGGCTTGTCCACCGGTTTGCCCTCCTGGGCAGCTTTGGCTTGGGCGCTTGCGCGCAACGAAGCTAACCAAGTTGCAAAGCACGTTTGAAACGTTTCGGGTTTCAGTAACGACAGGACGGATCGAAAAACATCTTTACAAGGAACGCCATTCGGCAAGGGCAACGTTTGAACCAAAAACTCTGCTTTGAGTTTTGCCCACTTCGCGATTGCGGTCGGCCCGTTGGCGCCGGCAAGCACCGCCATCATGGCGATGACAACGACGCTCACGAGGGGATGCTTGATATTGATGGCGGAGCGTGGGTCCTCGAGTTCGTCAAAGTAATCGACAATGTCATTGATGCTGATGCGTTGGGTCTGTGCCATGATGCCTACTCCAAAAAGCTTGGAATGGGATGCCAACTCCAAGAATGGTGTAGGAAAAACGACGCGCTGGCGCAAGTCGCTTCAGATTGCCAGTCTTTCCCAGAGTTTCCGCTGGCCGTGGCCCAGTGACGCCATTGAGTTGGCAGGGTATTCTGAAGGAATGACCCGGCGCCTCCGGTAGGCTGTCCTCATTGGTTACGATGCGGGGCCAATGACCCATGGTGAATATTACGGGTGAGCCATGATTCACTTCTCTTGTTTCCAGTGCGGGCTAAAGTTCAAGGTCAAGGATGAGTTCGCGGGCAAGGCGAGTAAGTGCCCGTCTTGCAAAAGCTCTGTCAAGGTACTGGACCGCACCGTGGCGGCGGTACCGACTGACAAGGTCGACGGTTCGGCCAGCAGCCTGCACCAAGCGGGCATTGATGCCGGCGTTACCTTACCCCCGTCCGTTCCATCCCGGTCGGTCCGGAAGCCCAGCCTGGGCTCGGCCCTTGTTGCGCCGGCAGCGACTAAATCGGTCGCCGATGCACTGTCCCAGCAAGCGTCCGCCGCCGGCCGCTACCTGCTCGAAGGGGAGATCGCTCGCGGAGGCATGGGTGCGGTGCTGCGCGGCATCGATCGGGACATCCGTCGAGAGGTTGCCATTAAATTTATGCTTGACGACCGGGACCCCAAGAAAAAGGCCCGCTTCGTCGAGGAGGCGCAGATCACCGGCCAGCTCGAACATCCCTGGCGGTTTCCAAGCGGAGGCTGGGGACGTTCAGCTCGACGATCACGCTGTGGTGCACCAGTCGATCGATGGCCGCCGCAGTGGTCATCGGGTCCTTGAAGACGGCCGTCCACTGCGAAAACGGCAGGTTGCTGGTCAAGAGGACGCTTCCGGTTTGTAGCGTTCGGCCAAGAGCGTGAAGAGGACCTCCATCTCCTCGCGGCTCTGTTGCACGTAGCCGAGGTCGTCGATGATCAATGCGGCGAAGTCCGCCAGTTTCTTCAAGAATCGCTCGAGCTTGAGATCGCGTTTGGCGGCGAGCAATTCCTGGACTAGCAGGCTGCACGTGGCGAACAAGACCGCATGCCCCTTGAGGACGAGCTTTAGACGCTTGCCTTGTTCCCGGTACTCTTCTTGCAGAAGGTGACGCAGTTGCCGGTCTCGTTGAACGCCACCCAGCTCATGTAATGGCGGTACAAGAACACGCCTCGGCCGCCGGGGCATTCCCGACGTTCGCCCGTCGTGGGATTGGGCAGAATATCGGGGTCGAAGCCTCGGCCCTGGTCCTGGATCTCGATGATGATTTGCGGTTCGGTGACGAAATAGCGTAGTCGAATCGGCTTACGCATATCGCCTCGGTGCCCGTGGCGAATGGAGTTGACGATCGCCTCTTCGAGGCTGAGGCGCACGCCGAACCCGTCGTGCTCGGCGAAGCCCAGCGCCTTCATCTCGGCGAGAATCTTGCCGATGGCTTTCTGCATGTCGGCGAAGGTGTGGATTTCCACAACCTGCAATTCCCCAAGCGAGGTGATCATACAAGGGGCTCCCCGGAAACCGATATTCCTTGTTAGATATATCGCAAAGCCTGCCACTCCGCTACGTCTCCTTGCCAGACGCGGCCCGATCGTTTAGCGTGAGAGCATGAACGACGCCGACACCATCGTGCGCGACCTGCTGGCAGGTCGCGATTGGGGCGACAACTGGACCCGGCTCATCGACCTTTACGAAGGCCGAGTCCGCGCCTACTTCAAGCGCCGTCTGCCGTCCGGCACGGACATCGACGACCTCGTTCAGGAAACGTTTATCGGCCTGAATCTGCGGAACTACGACCCCCGGCGCACCTTTCAGTCGTACCTATTTCGTATCGCCCACAACAAGCTGATGGACCTCTTTCGCCGGCAAGGACGCGACCGACTCGTGCCGGAAGGTTCCGGCGACGTCGGGTTGCTGGACGGTAGGCCGGCCCTTCAGCGCACGCCGTCCAGTAACGTCCGCGGCAAGGAGCGTGGCCGATTGGAAGTCGAGGCGCTCCGTCGGCATCTGAGCGAGGCGATCCGCGATCTAAAGGATAGTGAAAAGTTCGAACGCCTGGCGGTGCTCGAGTTGCTCTGGGTGAAGGGCATGCGCAATCTGGAGGCGGCCCAGGCGCTGGGCCTCACGGAGATGCAAATCGCGAATCATCGGTTCGCGGGGGTCAAGGATTTGCAAAAACGTCTGGGCGCCGGGGGATTGTCGGCGGATGTGTTTCCCGAACTTCGCGTGCAGGAATAGTGCGATGGCGGACGAGTTCACGCGTGAATCGTTGTGGGCGTATCGGCAAGACCGCATGCCGCCCGCGGACGCCGCACGCTTCGAACGTCGGTTGATCGAGGACGCGGAGTTTCGCCAACGCTTCGAGACGTTTTGCGAAGAGGAAACAAGCGACGACGGTTCGGTGGGCGCCGTCTGGCGTCAGTACCATCTCACCTGTTTGGATCGTTCGAAACTGATGCAATACCATCGCGGCATCCTGGACGACGGCGAGATGAAATACATCCGCGTGCACCTGGAAATCGTCGGCTGCACGATGTGCCAGGCAAACCTGGACGATCTGATCGTGCAGGAGGGCGCGGAGGGCCAAGCACGCCGTCAGAAATTGACGCGCGACGTGGTCCGCAAGCAGGCGAAGTAGTCGGACATCGCCGGTTTTCACAATTGGCGAGGTTGATTTTGACTGTGTCGAGGTTCGTGGCTTTAAATGGAGCGTCCTGTATTTTGGCCTGAAGGGCCGACTCTTATAGCCCAGGCCATGAGGCCTGGGTAGGATTTAATGCTTAGATCGGCCCTGAAAGGGCCGCTCGACCGCATGCGTCTGTCGAGCGGCCCTTACGGGGCCGACTAAAGACATCAGCGTACCCAGGCCTCACGGCCTGGGCTATAGGAGACGGCCTTACAGGCCGAAGAGAATTACTCCCGTCGTCATTGCCCGCCTTAAGAAATGACGCTGTCCAAGTAGGAACTTGAGCAACGTAATCACTGGGGTTCGCTGATGCTTGTCCCTGCGTTTCTATTGATGGCCTTGGCCGCCGTGATGATTTACTATGGCATACGCCTGCTACTCGCAGGGCGCCGCAGCATGAAGCTGGGGCGCGCGAGCATGCAGTGGCCGACGGCGCCGGGACAGGTCACCGCGAGCGCCGTGCAATTCGTCGACGAAGGGGGCGACCCGCCGACCGGATATTACTTGCCCGTAGTCGCCTACACGTATGCGGTCGAGGGGGCCGCCTACGCGGGTACGGCCATCGCGTATCGCGATCTGCGGAGTCTCCAAAAAACGGCTCAAGCGATCGTTGCGAAATACCCGGTCGGTAGCGACGTCGCAGTCACTTACGATCCGCTCGACCCCCGCAACGGCTTGCTGGAACCGGGGACCGTCGGCGTCCGCTGGCTCTATTTTTGGGCCGTCACTTACATTTTGATTGGCGTGGTCATCGCCGCGTTGAGCATCGCGATTCCGGCATTCAACCTGATCTGAAGTTGAGTCCTTTTTGCAACTATACTGCGAGCGGGGAACAATGCTCCTCTCGTTCCCGGGCTCCGCCCGGGAACGCACTGCCCGGAGGCTCTGCCTCATCTTTTGCGTGCTGGCTGGAAATTACATCGTTTGCGCAGGATACTGATCTGCGAGGCAGAGCCTCGAATGCAGTGCGTTCCCGGGCAGAGCCCGGGAACGAGAGCGTCATTCTTGACTGCGTGAGGTATGATCGTCGCGGCCGATGTCGCGGATTTCGAAGCTTGGGGAATCGAACAGTTTGCGACGGATCGAGAGAATCGATCCAAAGGCGTTGTGGAGATCATCCTATGATCGAGTATGCGAGCGCGGAAGGGATACGCCCGACCGGTCGCCGGCTCATCCCGGGTTCGTCATGCGTCCCAGGAAAAGGATCATGCCGGTCTCGACGTCGCGGATGACGAAAAGGAACGGCCGATCGGCGCGGAACTCGGGCACGAAAGGCGCGGCCGCCGGCACCGCCGAGAACGGCACCATCATCATCACCGCGGTCGCCGCCGCGGCCTCGGCGCCCTTCTCGTTGACCTCGACGAAGGCCTTGTGCAGCACCTTGCCGATGGAGAGCCGATCGTCGGGGTTCGTCGACGTCGTCATCGCGCTGAAGTCGGCGATCCGCTCGTCGAACGCCTGGTTCATGCCGAGCCCCTTCAGCGCCGGGATCAGATCGTAATCGGTCTCCATCTTGAATCGCGGCAGCGCGATCTGCACCGTCCGCCGTTGCAGTTTGGCGAGCCAATTCGAAAGCTCCGCGCCGGTGAGTTTCGCTTCGACGGCGCCCAGGCCATCGGCCTTCAGCGGTGCGAGGACGACCATGGACAGGCGACCTCCCTTGACCGGCATCTCCGCGATGTGGAACCCGTCCTTGCCGGGATACTTTTCCGTCTTGCCCTCGGCGCCGAACGGGATCGCGAGCGGCGTATTGAAGATCGACCCGTCGCCGTTGAAGGCAGCGTAGCGGGCTTCGCCGTTGTAGCCGTGCATCATCTTGACGACGGATTTGCCGCCGTCGGCGCGGAAAAAGTCCTCGTTCAAAGTCGACCGTTCTTCGAACGGAATCGACCATTCGCCCTTGAAGTAGATCGCGTTGACGAGCACCAGCTTCACCAGACGTGCCACATTAGGCGGCAATTCGGGAATCAGGTCCTTGATGCGGTCGTTGGTCTGTTGCTCGATCCAGCGGTTGATGGCCAGACGCTCGGCAGCGTAGTTGTCGCGAAAGTCGGCGGCGCGAACGTGGCCGCTGCCGAAGTACTTTTCGACGGCATCGACGTAGTCCTTTTTGAAGGGATACGTCTTTTCGCCGAAGAGAGCGTTGGCGACCTTGAGTTCGTACTGATCGACGTCCTTGGCGAGGAGATTGATCGACTGCGCCAGCTTCTGAGCGTGCTGAGACTTGGCGTTCAGTTCGCCGAACTTGCCCTCTTTTTGCATTTTGACGAGGGCGAGATTGGCCTCGGCGAGGGCCTTGCGCAGCTCCGCGAGTTTGGCGCGAATTTCGTTCGTCTTGGCGGGGTCGGCGTTGCGGGAGATTTGGCGCTCGAAGTCGCCGAAGCCGAGATTGTACGGCCCGGTCATCCACGGCGAACCGCCCGGTTCCGAGTTCTTACGAAGAAGTTCTTGGGGCAGGCGTAGGGCTTTGCCCATTTCCAGCGCGGTGTCGCCGCGGGCGCCTTCGAGGGTCATGGCCAGGGCGCTGCTGATGGAGTAGGGTGAAAAGAATAGATTCTTGCCGCGCTGGGATTCGTCGAGTTTTTTGAAGAGGTCGCAGGCAAAGGCGTTGGACGCCTCGACGACCGGGTTTTTGACGACGGCCTTGGGTTGCTCGGCAACCGCGGCGCCGAGACCGGCGAACAGGAGGAAGGCGCTAGATAGTGTCCGCATCGCAGCTCCTTTTCGAGACGGATTGAGGTGGTTTCCCTTTATAATATAGACGTGACTCCGTTTGGGCGCGACAAGACTTTAGTCGAGAGATCTTACGCCTTGCTTCCGACGCTTTTCTTTCATTACTGGAGAGACCATGACTCGCACCGCGCTGTTCGCCCTGCTGCTGCTTTTCCCCGCTGGGATGCAGGCCCAGGAACTCAAGGAGTTTTCCTCGGCCGAGGGAAACTACAAACTGCTGTTCCCGCCCAACGCGCGGGCGATGAATCAAAAGCTGCCGATGAATATGGAGCTGAAGATGCAGATCGCGGAAAGCCCAGAAGGCGCCGCCTTCGTTTCTTACACCAAGCTGCCGGCCGCGCCGACTGAAGCGAACATGGATCAGATGCTCGATAGCACCCGCGACGGCATGCTCAAGAACCTCGGCGCCAAGGTGCAGAAAGAAACCAAGCTCATGCTGCAGGGGAAGTATCCGGGCCGAGAGATCCTGGCCGAGGTTACCGGCAAAGGTCTGGCGCGCATCCGCATCATCTCCGCGGGGGACGGACTGTACAACATCCTGATCGTCGGCAAAAAGGAATATGTCGAGCGAGACCAGTCCGGCAAAATTCTGAGTTCCTTCGAGATCACCAAGTAAGGGTTGGAATCGGAAAAGGAGTTGGGTCATGGCAGCGTTCATCGATCTGAACGCGGTTCAGCTCAAGAACCTACGTGGCAACATTTATACGCTGTTTTGGCCCAATCCCGACGCGCAGCGCCTCGCCTGGGAAAAGGCGGTGCGCTTGCAGCTCAAATCGCTGTTCGACATCCAGCCCAATCGGACCAGCCTCGCCGTGTTGCAGGCAATCGACGCCAAGAAGAAAAAGGTCGTCATCGAGCGAGCCACGGGCATTGCGGATACCTCGGCACTGCCGCTGGCCCAGGAGGCGGCTGACGCGGTGGGGCCGGCGCTACGTTGCAATGACGACCCTGCCACGCTATTGGACGAACGCGGCGCCCCCCTGCCAGCGTCAGAATTTCCGCATGGTATCGGAAAGGGGACAGGCACGAATGGCGTCAAGTTAAGGCGTAAGTCATCACCTTAAAACGTTTTACGGAACCTGAAAATCGCTACGATAACGAGGTTTACCTGTCCCGCGGAACTCACGCTATCATGGTTTTCTTGCGATTCGCAATTCCCATGAATTCAGGGCGTCGAAGCCTGGGAGTTTGACGAAATCATATCACCTTAACGGGTTGAATGTTTCGCCTTAACTTGATGCCATTCATGCCTGTCCCCTTAGTTTCTTTTTGTGAATCACTTTGGGACCAGAGCATTTGGCGCATGGAGCAACTGCTGCGCTAGCACATTCACTGCCCAAAGAATTGCTTACTTTATCTTCTTTTCGAATTTCAGCATTATCACTCCCCCTTCTCCCCGTCTACTAACAAACCCTTTCGGACGCTGATTGGAAGAATTTGCGTCAAATAGCGAAGAAACACAAATCCATAGGACTTTGCCCTCCACTTTCAATAGCCCAAAGTTTACTCTGTCGGGCTTCGACTGGTCGACAAGATCGGCCTTGTGTTCTTCCCCCTGCAACTTGATGTTCTTCTCGACTATCTTCTTGCCGCCCTCGAATATCACGATGGACGCATCTTCGATTCTGCAATATATTTTGCCGCTCTCGTTACTAATGCCATTCTCAGTCGCCTCAATGCACCTCCATTCTCCTTGCAACTCCCTCATAAGCATAGTCTGAGCTTCTTGATTGCCGCAGCAAAGTGCAATCACACAGTAAGCAATAAGCATCGCAAACCTCCTTAAGGAGCGAATAAAGGGGACAGGCACGAATGGCATCAAGTTAAGCCGCAACATTCTGCTGGGATAGCTGCTTACGAAGTTCGGCTCGAGGTTTGTTCATCAGTGCGTACTCCTTCATTCTCCGCTTTAGCACTCTTGGCTCCACGCGGTAAGGACGGGGCTT
>JBBQPM010000221.1:0-10668 GCA_038217425.1 Gemmatales bacterium | reverse complement strand
ACTCAGAGCCATCCTTGGCCTCCTGTCGGAAGAGGTAGTAAGCACCCGTATTCTGACAGGAGGCCGGATTTTCCTCAACTGCAATCAAACTCAAAAGCTAGAAAAGGCAACGGCTTACGGCTTAACTTGATGCCATTCGGGGCGGCCCACATTACATCATTGATGCCCTGACAGGGGCCATCGTCGCGAAGCGCTACGAGCAATAGTCGCGGGTCACTTGAACGCCTCGTACTCTTTCCCCAGTAGCGCCGACGCGATCTTCAATTTCAAGATCTCGTCCGTCCCCTCATATATTCGGCACACGCGCACATCCTGCAAATGTCGGCCCGGGCGGTACAGCGTCGACCAACCGCGGCCGCCGAAGATTTGCACCGCACGGTCCGCGGCGTCGCAGGCGGCGTTCGACGCCAATAGCTTCGCCTGGGCCGCGAGTAGGTCCGCGCTCCGCTTCTTGTCCGCGTTCGTCGGATCCGCCAGGCTCTCGTCCTGCGCCGCGGCCGCCTTGTACACGACGGCGTCGCTGGAGAGGCGGGCCATCTCGATCGCGGCGATGTGTTCCTGCACGAGTTGATGCTTGCCGATCGGTTTGCCGTGCTGGCTGCGCTCCTTCGCGTAACGCAGCGATTCGATCAGGCAATCCTCGATCACGCCCAGACAACCCGAGGCGACGCTCAGCCGGCCGCTCACGAGCGTCCCCATCGCGATGCGAAAGCCCTCGCCTTCGGGGCCGAGGAGATTGTCGATTGGCGTCTCGTAGTTGGTGAGTTCGAACATGCCGGTGTTCGCGGTCGGCATGCCCATCTTGGCGACGAGATCCTCCTTGGCGAACCCGGGCCGATCCGCGTCGATGACGAAGGCGCTCATTCGGCCCCCTTCTTTCGGGTACGCGAACGTCACAATCGTGTGCGCGATGCCGGCGTTCGAAATCAAATACTTGACGCCGTTCAGGATGAAGCGGTCCCCCCGGCGTTCGTAAGTCGTCGTCATTTCGAGGGGGTTGCTGCCGGCTTCGGGTTCGGTGAGGCCGAAGGCGAGGATGCGTTTCCCCTCGCACGATTCGGGGAGAATCCGGCGTTTTTGTTCGTCGCTTCCCCAGATCTTGACGGGGTATTGGCCGATCGAGGTGTGGCCGGAGAAGAAGGTGCGAACGCCGGTCCCTTCCTGGCCGATGCGGGCGAGGGCCCTGGCGTACGTCACGGTGTCGGCGCCGCGACCGCCGAACTCGGGGGCGACAGGCATGCCGAGCAGGCCGAACTTCCGGGCCAGGGGAATGAGCTGATCGTTGAAGCGATGTTCGACGTAACAGAGTTCCTCGTGGCCGCGCAGTTCCTGGCAGAAGTTTTCGACGTCGTCGAGCAATCGGCGTTGATCCGCGGCAATCATGGGCTCCTCCTTTCCCATCATCTTACGCGGGCTCGGCAATTTCGCTACAATCGAAGTCAAGCAATTCGAGCCACAGAGAGCACCGAGGACACAGAGAAATGCGAAAACATCTCCAGACGCGTTGCCTTCGTCCGCTTTTCTTCTCTGTGTCCTCGGTGCTCTCTGTGGCATGCCTTTTCAATTCGTCCGCGGACGCCCAAACCATCGACTATCTGCGCGACGTCAAACCGATGCTCGCGGAGAAGTGCTTCGCGTGCCACGGCGCGCTCAAACAGAAGGGAAGCCTGCGCGTCGATTCCGTGGCCGGCATGCTCGAAGGAGGCAGCGCCGGGGCGTCGATCGTGCCGGGTAAGTCGGGCGAAAGCCTCCTCGTCCAGCGCGTCCTCGGCCTCGGCAAGAAACAACGCATGCCCCCCAAGGACGAAGGCGAAGTCCTGAGCGACGTGCAACTCGCCAAACTCAAGGCCTGGATCGATCAGGGCGCCAAGGGCTCGGCCGACGAAAAGCCCGAGGCCGACCCGCGCGAGCACTGGGCTTTCAAGCCCCCCGTGAAACCGACGATCCCCGCCGGGGCTCATCCGCTCGACGCGCTGATCGCCAATACGCATCAAGCCAAGGGCCTCACGCCGCAACCGGCGCTTGAACCGCGCCTGCTCTTGCGCCGCATCACGCTCGATCTCACCGGCGTGCCCCCCACGCTCGAAGAACAAGAGGCGTTCCTCAAGGATACCTCGCTCGATGCGTATGAGAAGGTCGTCGATCGGCTGTTGGCGAGTCCCCGCTACGGCCAGCGTTGGGGCCGGCACTGGATGGATATCTGGCGGTACAGCGACTGGTACGGCCTGGGCAAGGAGGTTCGCAACAGCCAAAAGCACATCTGGCACTGGCGCGACTGGATCATCGAATCGGTCAACGACGACAAGGGCTACGATCAGATGCTGCGTGAAATGCTCGCGGCCGACGAACTCTATCCGACCGATCTCCAGCGCCTGCGCGCTTCCGGTTTCCTCGCACGCCAATACTTCAAGTTCAACCGCACCACCTGGCTCGACGATACCATCGAACACACCTCGAAGGCGTTTCTCGGACTGACGCTGAACTGCGCGAAGTGCCATGCCCACAAGTACGATCCGCTGCCGCAAGAGGACTTTTACCGCTTCCGCGCCATCTTCGAGCCGTATCAGATCCGAACCGATCAACTTCCGGGCGAGACGAATTTCGAGCAGAACGGGCTGCCGCGGGCGTTCGATTTCTTCCTGGACGCGCCGACGTATCTCTTCACGCGCGGCGAAGAGAGCCAACCGGTGAAGGACGCGCCGCTGGAAGCGGGAGTGCCGAAAATTCTGGCGTTCAAGCCGTTCGAAGTGAAGAAAGTGACGCTGCCGCTCGAAGGCTATCTGCCCAGTGCCCGCGAATACGTGCTCGAGAATTATGTGGCTCTGGCGCAGAAGCAGATCGCCGCGGCCGAGAAGGCGCTGGAGCAGGCGAAGAAATCCGGCAAGGGCGTCGAGTTGGCGGAGAAGTCGTTGGCCGCGGCGCAGTTGACGCTGACGATGTACCGCGCGCAGTTTGCCGCCGATCGCGCCCGCGGCACACCCGAGCACGGCGAGTGGGCCAAGTCGGCGGCGCGGCTGGAGAAGGAAGTCGCGCTCGCCCAGGCGGAGGAAGCCGTCCTCAAGGCGGACGCCAAGACGCTCGCCGCCGCCAAGGACGCGGTCGTCAAAGCGAAGGCGGAACTCGCCAAGCCCGGCGTCAAGTACACGTCGCTGCGCGCGGCGCTCAAGACGCCTGCCTCCAACCTCGAATCGGGCTCGGCGCTGCTTCGGCCCTTCCCCGAAACCAGCACCGGCAGGCGCTCTGCCCTCGCCGATTGGCTCACCGATCGTCGCCATCCGCTCACGGCGCGCGTCGCGGTCAACCACCTCTGGGGCAGGCATTTCGGCCAACCCCTCGTGGCCACCGTTTTCGACTTCGGCCGTAAGGGAGCGACGCCCTCGCATCCGGAAGTCCTCGATTTCCTGGCCACCGAACTCATGGACCGCAAATGGAGCACGAAGCACATTCATCGCCTGATCGTCACCTCGCAGGCGTATCGGCGAACGTCGTCCAGCGCCGGGGCGTCGGCCAAGAATCTCGAAGTCGATCCCGAGAATCGTCTGCTCTGGCGCATGAACGCGATCCGCATGGAAGCCCAGACCGTGCGCGATAGTTTGCTTCACCTCGCCGGCGACCTCGACTTCGCTCTCGGCGGGCCGTCGATCCCCGTGAATGAGGAGACGAAGCGGCGCAGCCTCTACTACGTGCATTCGTTTAACGACAGTCAAAAGTTCCTCTCCATGTTCGACGACGCGCTGGTGCGCGAGTGTTATCGCCGAACGGAGAGCATTATTCCGCAGCAGGCTCTCACGCTCGCCAATAGTAAGCTAAGCTTGACGCAGGCGCAGCGGATCGCGGAGCGACTGAAGGCCGTCGGCGACGAGGCGTTCATCCGCGCCGCGTTTCAGCATGTGCTCGCTTGCGAACCGACGTCCGAGGAGACGACGGCCTGCCTGGAGGCGCTCGCGGAATGGCGCGGGATTCTCAAGGGCGAGAAGAACCTCGAGGCCCGCGTCCGTGCGGATCTCGTGCATGCGCTGATCAATCACAATGATTTCGTCACCGTGCGATAAGGAAAACGAGCCACAGAGATCGCCGAGGACGCAGAGAAATGCAAGAGGAAACGGATGAACTGACGGAGAGAATTATCGGGGCAGCCATTGAGGTTCACCGAACGCTCGGACCAGGTTTACTGGAATCGATTTATGAAGAAGCACTTGGCGTCGAGTTTGCCTTGCGGAGCATTCCGTTTCAGCGGCAAGTGTTGCTAGATGTCATTTACAAGGGTCATATTATCAAAGGCCAGCGATTGGACATGCTAGTCGATGGACAGGTAATCGTGGAAGCAAAATCTTTATCGCGAATGCCGGAAGCGGCTCTAGCTCAAATATTGTCGTACTTGCGAGCCACAGGCCTGAAGCGCGGTCTACTACTCAATTTCGGCGTGGGACGATTGGTCGATGGCATCAAACGCGTCTCGCTTTGACCGTCAGAGGCGGGCTGATGAATTGTTTTCCTTGTTTTTCTCTGTGACCTCGGCGCTCTCGGTGGCTTAATCTTTTTCTTGAGACAATGCAAAGGCCGCATCATGATCGCCGTCACGCTCTGGAGTTGTACGAAGGGCCATTCCTGGGAAGCATCGACCGAGGCAGCCAATCGTTGCCCCGCCTGCGGCGCCGAACCCATGCTCGACGCCACGCTGCCAGGCGCCGTCACGGAGCGCAGCGCCGCGCCCGAGACGGTCCGGCCCCACCCGGATCGCTCCTTCGAGATCCTCGAAATCCTCGGCAAAGGGGGCATGGGCGTCGTCTACAAGGCACGCCAGCGCGGCCTCAATCGCATCGTCGCCCTCAAGATGATTCACGGCGAACACGCCGGCGCCGAGGATCGCATCCGCTTTCAAATCGAGGCCGAGGCCGTCGCTCAGTTAGAACACCCGCACATCGTGCAAGTTCACGAAGTCGGCGAACGCGACGGCAGCCCCTTCCTTGCCCTCGAATATCTCCCCGGCGGCTCTCTCCAGGATCGCCTTGCCAAGTCCGGGATGCCCGATCCCCAAGACGCAGCCCGGCTCATCCAGCAGCTCGCCCAGGGGATTCACTACGCGCACCAGCGCGGCATCGTGCATCGCGATCTCAAGCCGGCGAACATCCTCTTTGCCACCGACGGCACGCCCAAGATCGCCGACTTCGGACTCGCCAAACGCCTCGACGCCTTGCAAGAACATACGCAAATCGGCTGCATCATGGGGACGCCGGCGAACATGGCCCCCGAACAGGCGATGGGCCTCACCCGCCAGATCGGCCCCGCGACCGATATCTATTCGCTCGGGACCATCTTTTACCAGCTTCTCGCGGGCAAGCCGCCGCTCCAGGGCGATACGATCGTGCAAACGTTCGAGATGATTCGCCTGAAGGAACCCGCGCCGATCCGAACCCTCAATCCCAAGGTCCCCGGCGATCTCGAAACGATCTGCCTGAAGTGCCTGCAGAAGGATCCCGCGAAACGCTACGTCACCGCGCAGGAGTTGGCGGACGAACTCGGACGCTACCTGCGCGGCGAACCGATCCTGTCTCGGCCCGTTTCTCGATCGGAACGCGCCTGGCTGTGGATGAAACGCCGAC
Source organism: Gemmatales bacterium (assembly GCA_038217425.1). Taxonomy (GTDB): domain Bacteria; phylum Planctomycetota; class Planctomycetia; order Gemmatales; family Gemmataceae; genus JAIEPT01. The sequence continues at coordinate 5,065 of JBBQPM010000221.1, read as the reverse complement.
CGGCGATGTCGGCCGCCCTTTTCCTGGGCGTGCTTCTGGTCGTCAGCGGTTTTTCCTTTGTGGTCCACGAATGGCGGCATGCGGAGCAAGAACGCCGTAACGCTCGCTTGCAACAGGCGGAAGATCTCGTCTTTTTCATGTCCGAACTCCAGGCCATGTATTCCGACGATATCGTCGATCGCCTGAAATCCAAAGGCATCGAGATTCTGCCCGATTATAAGAATCACCCCGGCGCCATTCCGAACTGGGCGACCTTCGTCCATAATCTGAGCGATCGGCTTACCGCAAAGAACAAGGGGCTCATGACCCGGCTCTACAGCGACCAACCGTTCAAGACTCGCATTGATAAAGGCGGGGGCGTCATGGACGACCTCGAGCGCGAAGCCCTGAGGAAGCTGCGTGCCAATCCTGGCACGGCGATCTACGAGTTTGAAATGTACAACGGCGAGCCGGCGCTCCGGTTCTTTTCAGCCAACGTCATGCAAAAAACGTGCGTCGATTGTCACAATACACACAAGGATTCGCCACGCGACGATTGGAAAATCGGCGACGTCCGCGGCGTTTTTGAAGTCATCATCCTTCAAAAATAACGGGAGCGTTCCATGGAATTCAGACAGCTCGGCGGCTCGGGGTTCAAAGTCCCCGTGCTCAGCCTGGGGACCGGTACCTTTGGCGGCGGCAGCGAATTCTTCAAGGCCTGGGGCGGCAGCGACGTCGCCGAGGCCTCGCGCCTCATCGACGTTTGCCTCGATGCCGGCCTCACTCTGTTCGACTCGGCCGACATCTATTCCAGCGGCCTCGCGGAAGAAATCCTCGGCCAGGCGATCAAGGGTCGGCGCGATCAGGTGCTCATTTCGACCAAGGGAACCTTTCGCCACGGAGCCGGGCCCAACGACGTCGGCTCCTCGCGCTTCCATCTGCTCAAAGCCGTCGACGGCAGCTTGCGCCGGCTCGGCACGGACTACATCGACCTCTACCAACTGCACGGCTTCGACGCCGTCACCCCTATCGAAGAAACGCTCGGAACGCTCGACGATCTCGTGCGCGCAGGAAAAATCCGTTACGTCGGCTGCTCGAACTTTTCCGGCTGGCATCTCATGAAGTCGCTGGCGCTGTCTGAGAAGTACGGCCTGGCTCGCTACGTCGCGCATCAGGCGTATTACTCACTGGTGGGCCGGGACTACGAATGGGAGCTGATGCCGTTGGGCCTGGACCAAAAAGTCGGCGCCGTGGTCTGGAGTCCGCTCGGCTGGGGGCGGCTCACCGGCAAGATTCGGCGCGGCCAACCGCTCCCCAAGGAGAGCCGGCTGCAGAGCAAGCTCGTGATTGACATCGGCCCGCAGGTCGCCGACGAGTATCTGTATCGCGTCGTCGATGCGCTCGACGCGGTCGCCAGGGAAACGGGCAAGACCGTGCCGCAGATCGCGCTCAACTGGCTTCTGCAAAGACCCACGGTCGCGACGATCATCGTCGGCGCCCGCAACGAGGAACAGCTCAAGCAGAACCTGGGCGCCGTCGGCTGGAACTTGTCGGCGGAGCAGGTCGCGAAGCTCGACGCCGCCAGCGCCGTGCCGCTTGCGTATCCATACTGGCACCAGTCGGGCTTCAAGGAACGCAATCCGGCTCCGGTCTGAAAAAGACCGGCGCGGGGCTGCTGCTTCGACTAAGATAACCCCGGCTTCATTGGCTCTCTCCACGAGGACGCCCACGATGTCGTTGGCGCAGCGTACCATTGCCCTGGCCGAGGGCAGACAACTCGAAGATCTCGCCCGATTGCTCGAAAGCGAACAGGCGAACTGTTGGCGTTGTCCCTTGCTCAGCATTCTCGACCCCGACGATGACGCCCCCGCCCTCGCCTGGCTCGACCTGCTCCGCGCGGACCGCTTCGCCTGGGTCGTCCTGCTCACGGGCGAGGGATTGCGGCGCCTACTAACCTGTGCCGAGCGTCACGACCGACGCGACGACGTGATCGCGGCGCTGTCCGGAACGCAAACCATCACACGCGGGCCCAAGCCGGTGCGGGCGCTGAAGGAGATCGGCCTGTCCCCCACGCGCATCGCCTCGGCGCCGACCACCGACGGCGTCATCGCCTCGCTGGCCGACGTGCCGCTGGAAAATCTCGACGTCGGCGTGCAGCTGTACCGCCCCGACAATCCGCCCCTCACCGACTATCTTGCTTCCCGTCAGGCCCGCGTGCACACGGTGCTGCCGTACGTCTACGCCCCGGCCAGCGCCGCGGGCCGCGTCGTCGAACTGATTGGCCTGATGCAAGCCGGAAGCATCGACGCCCTGGTCTTCACCTCGGCGCCTCAGGTCGATCGCTTACTCGAAGTCGCCCAGGAACATTCGCTGACGTCCGCGTTGCACGAGGGCATGGCGCGGACGAAGGTCGCCGCGGTCGGGCCGCTGGTCGCGGACCGGCTCAAGGAGCACGGTTTGCCGGTCGACGTCTGTCCGGAACAGGGTTGGCAAATGAAGAACTTGGTGGTGCATTTGCGCCGGGCGCTGGGGGGTTAGCATGCCGGCGTTTCGGCGCGTCGATCAAAAGCAGGCGGGGGCGACGGCACTGGGAATCTTGGTGCCGCCGGGATTGCGTTCGCTGGTGGTGCTACGACCGCGGCATTTGCCGTGGGATCTCCTGGCGGTGACATGGAGCGGCACCGAACCGCCTCGGTTTGCGGAGTTCACGCGCGACGAGGCGGTGATCGCAGCGCGGAGCCTGCTGCCGTTTCTGGAAGACGCGGTGCAGCGTCGGCACACGCCGGTCGAGACGCTGGGGGACGGCCAGGCGTTCCAGGTGTGGGTGCGGACGCCCGATTTCTTTTGGCTCACGTGCCGACGCGAACCGGGCCGGGCGTATCGCCCCGCGGTGTTTGCCACTTTGGAAGAAGCGAAGGCGATTGCGGAGGAGCTGGTGCGCGTCTTTTGTCCGGCCCCGGACGCGTGCCAGGAGTTTTACTTCAACACCCAGCAGTTCATGAGCGAGTGAAATCGGTTCGGCCATTTGCGAATGCTCACGCACGCAAGAACGGCCCGGGTTCGTGGGTTTTCCTCGACGCACTAATTGGACAGCGCGACCTTTCCACTACCTTCTAACGTAAACTCAATGAGTAAAGTAGTTTGCATTTACCCCGAAGGGGTTGGATCTCAAAGCCCTGGGTTGCGTACTCGCAACCCAGGGAGCAAGGGCGTCACACAAGATTACCCGAAGGGGTTGCATCCGTATGGCCGCCTCGATGCAACCCCTTCGGGGTATGTTTCCACGGAAACCTGTGCCCTGGGGTTGCGAGTACACAACCCCAGGCTTTGAGATTTAACCCCTTCGGGGTAGAGACAACCTGTGTTTGCCCTTGACGTTGTGTTGACAAGGCCAGAAAAGTGGCGCTGTCCAACTAACGTCGGTCGCTGTAACCGACTCAGCGTGGGATCTCATTGAGCGTGTACGCCCCGACCGCGTGTACCAGCGACTCGCCCGCCTTCGACCGGACGCCCGGCGCCCGGATCATGTACACTCGCCCCGCGACCAACGGCGCCGTCGTCAACGTCACGCTCATTCCGCCCTTCGCCACCTCGATCTTCCGCACCGGCGCGACCGTGCGGTCCAGTTCCGGCGAGCCGTACGATCCCGTGTATTCGTAGCGGTAATGTTCCAGGGCGTACGAGGCGAAGTCGCGGGCGCTGGCCGCGTCGATCGGTTTGGTGAACTCGATGCGAAAGCCGAGCGGCACGACGTGGATCGACTTCATCTCGAACGGAACCTTGCCGGTGTAGTCGATGCGAAAGAGAGCCCCTCGGTCGGGCTGGGCCATCCAACCCGGCTCGGTGATGCTGCCGACGTAAAGCGGCCCGTTGGCGGCATCGAAGGCGAGAGTCACGGGGCCCAGCAAGCCTTTGCCCCAGAACGGGAAACACGCCCCCTGGTATTCGCCGTTGATCTTCTCGAGGTTGGCGCGAACGATGGCGCCGCCGTACATTAACTCAGAGAGGAAGACCTGGCCCGCGAAGGGGCCGAACTTGCCCTGTGTGTTGTCGTAGGCGATGCCGTTGATCGAGCGCGCCCAGGCGTACGGCACCCAGATCGCGGCCTTGCCCACCGGCTTGGTAGCATGTTGTTTTTGGGCGGGGTTCGGGTAGCCGTAGAATCGGCCCGGCGCGACGTGCGACAGCTTGTTGGACGCGATCCATTCGCCTTGATTGTCACTGAAGAAGATCTCGCCGTCGGGCCCGGCGCACCAGCCGACCGGATTGCGGAACCCAAACGCGATCTCCTCGGCCGGCTTCCCGGGGACCAGGCGCAGGGCGCTGCCGGAACCGACGAGATCCTTGTTGGCGTGCGGCGCGAACGTGGCGACAAACGCGCCGGTCTTGTCGCGGGCCAGGCCGTAGGCGTAGTCGTAGGTGTCGCCGACGCCGTGCACGAGCGGAAGGATGCGGTCGCTGCGTTTGCCGTCGTAGCTGAGCCGCGACAGATTTCGGCGATGCAGCACGTAGAGTCCGTCCGACTCGGCGAGCATGCCGTAACTTTCCTGGAAAAGCCCCTGAGCGAAGTCGACGAAACGGGCGCTCGGGCCGGCGGGCTCGAGCAATTCGAAAATCTCGCCCATTTTCATCGACGCGACGAAGACTCGGCCATTGGTCGGATGGACGGCGACCGCGCCCGGCATGAGCCGATCTTCGCCGGTGAGCGTTTTGGGCCGAGGATAGAGCGTGGCACGATACCCGGGCCGCTGCAGCGATCCTTCGTCTCGTTCGGGATCGGCAAACGCGGCGGTTTCGAACGGCGAAGCCGACGTCGCGGCGGGCAGTTCGAAGGTGCGCAGGGTCTTGCCGTCGACTTCGTGCGAGAGCCGTCGGCCCACAATGCGGATCGTCTCGGTCTCGGTGAGCCAGCGAATCCGCATGCCGTCCGCGAGGCGGTCGTAGCCGAGGAAGATACGCGTCTCTTTTCGTGGGAATGCCGGTTCCGGCAACTTCACCGGAACGCCGTCGGCGATGAACTTGCGCAGCCGACCCTCGACCGAGCGCAGGATTCGGCCGCCGACCATGACCTGCCGCAGCGAACCGG
>JBBQPM010000220.1:0-10708 GCA_038217425.1 Gemmatales bacterium | reverse complement strand
CACGAATCGGCGATCCCCCGAGACGACCGGCGTCACCTGGAAATCGATGCCGATCGGGAACGGCTGATTCTGCGGCGTGAAGAACGTCTGGCCGCCGACCTGCTGCACCTGGATCGAGGTGATGAAGTACTGCAGGTCCTGGACGTTGATGTTCGCGGTTTGGCCGTTGAATACGGTGATCTTCGGGGCCTGCATGACCTGCAACCGGCGATCGCCCTGGGCGGCTTCCATGAACATGAAGACCTGGATATCGCTGAGGAAGGCGAGGCCGAGCGAGAGCCCGCCGTTGCCCCCCGCGACGCCCGGGAACCCGCCGAAGGGGGGAGCCGAGTAGTCGAAGCTACTGCTCTTGATCGGCACGCCGAGGTCGGGCGTGAGCGTCCCCGCCGGGGTGAGGCCGATGACCGGCGCCTGCACCGAGTTGTTGCGGTTGACGAAGCCGAAGGGCGCGAAGTTGCCCGTCAGAAGATTGTTTTCCCCCTGGAAGCGGGGCGTGCGGATGTTGACGTCGAAGTCGACGCCGATCCGTTCGAAGAAAGATTCGGAGACGGAGATCAGCTTGAGTTCGATGGCGACTTCGAGGTCCTGCAGTTTACGCAGGGCCTGGAGAAGTTCGCGGACGTCTTCCTGCACTTCCTGAGTTTGGTTGATGACCAGTGCCATGCCGAGCGGGAAGTACTGGATGGTCCCCTGGCCGCCGACGCCGGTCCAGGTGCCTTGCGAAATCGTGTTGGTGATGAGATCGATGAGGGCGGCTTCGATGGTGTGGGACCGGGACTTGCCGACGTTCCACTGACCGCCGCCCGCCTGGTTGGGCGCGCTGGGCGACGAACCGAAGGTGCTGGTGGAGCCGACGCCGCTGCCGGAGGTGCTGACCGGGCTGCCCGCTTGCATGCCGTTGGGGGGCGTGTAAGGCGAGGGGGTCTGGTGCACGATGTTGGGATTCATGGACCGGGCCAGGGCCTGGTTGAAACTCAGTTCGGGTCGGGTCTCATAATTCTCGACCGGGATGACGAGGTCGGCCACCGGGTAAACGACCTGCCGCAACTTCCCCTTGGAGCGGTCGAGCGTGGTGATGGTGAGGACTTCGTTCTGGATCACGTAGGTGAGCTTGAGCTGGTCGAGCAACAGGTTCAGCATCGACTTGAGCTTGATGCCCTGATCGAGGTTGAGGTTCAGCGGCGCGTCGAGGCTGATCGGCGGGTTGGCGCTCTTGAGCGCGTCGTAATCGGGGACGATGTTCACGCCCGAGAGATCCTTGAGGTCCTTGATGACCGACGAGAGCGGCGCGTTGTGCCAGCTGACTGGCATCGACGTCGATTCGAGCTTCTCCTGAATCTGCCGTTCCATCGGATTGCGATAGGGGGACCAGATGCCCTTCTCGCCGATGCGATCACGGTTCTTCAGGCTCACGTTGGGGTCGAACTTGACGGCGTTCTTGATGCCCGTGGGGGCGTTGTTCAAGTCGTCATGCTGCAAGACGTCGAGGTTATATTTCTGCATCGCCTTGCGGCCCTTCTCCCAATCCTTCTTGGCGATCTGTGTTTCGATCAAGGTCGTGGCCACGATGACAGCGGGCTCGTCGCCGGCGAACGCCTGCAGGAGCTGAGCCTGCTTGGCGGCCTCTTCGTACTTGCCCGCCTGGTAGAGTTCGTGGAACTCCTTCATGAGCTTGGCGATCCGCTCTTGCCGCGCGGTGATGTCGCGCTGGCGTTTCTTCTCGTCGTGCCCGGTCGGCTTGAAGCCGATGTCGCGCGTTTCCTGCACCATCTTCTGCGCCTGGGCCGTGCGGATCTGCTGAATCTTGCCGGCGACCTGGCTATTGAGCCCCGCTGCCTTGTCCGGGCTCAGGCCGGCGTTCTTGATTAAACCCTGGAATTCTTGCAGGATCCGCAGGGCCTCTTCTTCCTTGCCGGCGGCGTTCATCTCCGCGGCCGCCTGCTGTTTCTGAATCCAGACGGAACGCAGCTTCTGGAACTCGATCTCCGCCATCTCAGAGAATTTGAACGAATCGCCTTCGTCGGTCGCGGTCGCTTCTCCCTTGCCGCGAATCTCGAGGCGTTCGACCCGGGTGAGCGACTTCTCGGGGGGCGCTTTGCCCTGCGGCACATCGGTCATGGTGACCTGCCGGACCTGGGCGCGCATCTCGGGGGTGCCCATGAGTTCGCCGATGCGTCGGCGTTGTTCGGGTTGCAGGCGATTGGATTCCAGGGCGACGAAGATCGTGTAGGCGCGGGCGTAGTCCTTTTTCACAAAGGCGTCGAGCCCGGTGTCGAAGTTGCGCTTGGCGTTGTGGGCGCGCTGACGGTCCTCTTCCGCGTCGATGCTGCGAATCTGGTCGACCGCCTGCGCGAAACCGAGGATGTGCGCATCTCGGGCGAGCTTGCTCGCTGTGGCGAGGTGCCCGGCCTTGAATTCGTCGATCGATTTCTCGTACAAATCTTTCCCGATGAGCCAACGCTTCTGTGTTTCCGGATCGGTCGGTTCGCGGTGCTCGACTTTCGTCATGGCACTGGGAGCGAGATCGATCTGCGACTGCATGAGCGTCCGTGCCAGCTGGTCGATCTCTTGATATTGGCGGTCGATCAGCGAGGTATCCAGGCCGAACGACTGGGCCAGGCGCTTGGCCTCGATCAGGCTGACCTCGGCTTTCCTGAAGCGATTTGGATCGGCGGGATCCAGGGCGGCGGTGTCCTTCGCTTGCTTGAGGAGTTGGCGGATGCGCTCGGCGCACTTGGCGTTCAGATTGGCGAGCACCAGGTCAGGCGAATCCTCCGTCGACTGGAAGACGGCCTGGAGCAGCTTCGCCTCCATGACCTTTTTGCGCGATTCCATGAGGTTGCCTTGCCGTTCGAACTCCCGCGCGGTGGCGAGCAGCATGACGGCTTGCTTCTTGTTCTCCATGGCGATCGGATCGTTGGCGGGAAGCTGCCCGCCGATCGGCAGCTTCTGCGTCTTGCGCATGCGGTCGACTTCCTGCAGCACGTAGTGCGGGCGGTCGCCGAAATCGAAGGCGCCGTACGCGTTGAACATCTTCTGCGACTCCATCGCGTACGCTTCGGCTTCGACGTAGTTCTGCTTGGCCATCGACTTGCGGGCTTCCAGGAGGAGCTGCTTGGCCTTGTCGCGGGTGAAGCGATCTCGGCCCGCGGTGATGTCTTTCTGCACGCTGGTGGGCGAATCGCCGAACAGCGACCAGCGGGGCCGGAGCATCTGTGCGTGCTTGGCGAGCCGTTCCGCCTCGTCGAAGCGATCTTGCTGGAGCAGGGTGCGCGCTTGCGTCAACGCGACGCTGGCGTCCGTCGGCAGGGCGCCGACCGGTTGCGGCACTTCCAGGACCGGCGCCTTGTTGGCGACCACGTCGACGGGCTCGGACTTGTTAAACGGGTTCTTCCAGGGAAAGAACTTGCTGCTGGCCGGCGCTTCTTTCTTGCCTTCCAGGGCGAGCTTGGCTTTGTTGCGTTCGACGTTGATTTCGTAGAAGATCTTCGACGGCGAATCGGAGAAGGTGGTGATGCGGTCGAGCGCGGTCGCCTTCTTGTTGGCCTGATTGGCGAGCGCTTCGGCGGCGGCGAGTTCGCCCTTCTTGAGCGATTCGCGCGCCAGCTTCAGGAGGCCGAGATAGTCGGCATTGCCCGCGTCGCGGACGACCTGATTCGCCAGGACGCCGGCGAGCGCTGTCTGTTTGGCCTTGAGATTTTCGAGGGCGAGGCGATCTTTGGGGCTGAGGTACGGATTGGTCATGACCGTGCGCAGATGCATCTCGGCTTCCGCGGGTTGATTGTTGCTGAGCGCGAGATCGGCGCGGAGCAGGTTATCGCGGACTTGGCGCTGCTGTCCGAGAGCGTCGGCGTTGCGTTTCATCTGCAGGCCGAGGTCGGTTCGTTCGTTGGTATTGAGTGCCTCTTTGTTCGCCCAGGCTTGCTGGAAGAAGAGGTCGGCGCCTTCGTAATCGCCCTGTTTGGCGAGATCGCCGGCTTTTTGCATGAGGTTGCGGGCGCCGCGCGGCAACTGCCCTGGGAGGGCGAAATTGCCGTCTTGCGCCGAGAGTCTGGCGGGTTCCGCAAGGACTCCCAGCGCGAACAAAGCTGACAAGGCACATCGGTTCCAAATGCTGGCCATCCTGGGCCTCCCCGTGTTTTGACGCGCCCGCTGAGCGGTCTCAGCGCTCGGTTCTCCTCGTCCGACGTCGTGCCGGGCCCCCGAAGAAAAACCGCTTTCGCTCAAGTTCAAGCCACCAAGCGGCGGGACCATAGCGGCGTCAAAACAGGAAGTCAAGAGGAACCCGCGGGCGACTTTCGGCGAAACGGAAGCTGGGCGGCGTGGGGGCCCGGTTTGCCCCGTCTTAGAGTTCATCCCGGTTTGCCAAAAAGCATACAATCACGCTGGGCCTCTGGGGCGTGGGGCACGTTTGTAACGTGCCGCGACAGGGTCGGACGAGCGATTCGGTATTTGGGCGGATTTGCGACGCTCTCGCGGCACGTTAAAAACGTGCCCCACGGTAACTGTCTCTGAAAGGGATGCGAAACATGAGCAAGCAATTGACTGCGATCATTCAAGCGGAAGGAACGGGATACGTCTCGCTTTGTCCGGAACTCGACATCGCAAGCCAGGGGGACACGATCGAAGAGGCCAAAAGCAATTTGCGAGTGGCGCTGGAGTTGTTCTTCGAATGTGCTTCGCCCATGGAAATTCAGGAGCGCCTGTCCAGTGAAGTTTTCGTGACGCAGGTGGAGGTGGCCATTGGGTAAGCTGCGGGTGCTGTCGGGCCTAGAGGTTTGCAAGATTCTTGAACAGCACGGATTTGCGCAGGTTCGCCAACGCAGCAGCCACATCATCATGCAGCGAGCCAGTGAGGGGAGCACGACGACTGTTCCGGTTCCGGACCACCCCGAGGTCAAGATTGGGACCCTGCGTTCGATCATTCGGCAATCGGGTTTGCCACGCACCGAGTTCGAATCCTAAGCATACGAAAGAGATCCATGAGCATTTTCGCCGAATGGGGAGTCGAACCAGTCATCAACGTCTGCGGCACAGTCACGCGGCTGGGCGGGGCGCCGATGCCGCGCGAGGTGCTGGACGCCTACGTCGCGGCCGCCGGCGAATCCGTGCCGCTCGACGAACTGCAAAACCGCGCCTGCCTGGAGATCGCCCAACATACCGGCGCCGAGGCGGGCATCGTGACCAGCGGCGCGGCGGCGGGGCTCATGCTCGGCACGGCCGCGATCCTGGCGCGCGATCATCTCGGACTCATGGAACGACTGCCGCATCTGGACGATCACCCGCACGAGTTTGTCGTCGCGCGCGAACATCGCAACGGCTACGATCACGCCGTCCGCGCCGCCGGGGCGAAGTTCGTCGAAGTCGGCTTTAACGAAATCGTGGCCGGCGCCGGCGTGCGCCGCACCGAAGCATGGGAGTACGAAGTCGCCTTCGGGCCCAAGACCGCGGGCGTCCTCTACGTTTACGACGTGGCCGGTCAACCCGCGCTCGGCGATCTCGTCGAACTCGCTCACGCGCATCATCTCCCCGTCCTCGTCGACGCCGCCGGGGAGCTGCCGCCGTGCTCGAATCTGCGCGACATCCTCGCGACCGGCGCCGACCTCGTCGTCTTCAGCGGCGGCAAGGCAATCCGCGGCCCCCAAGGGACCGGCATCCTGTGCGGCAATCTCGAGTTCGTTCGCTCGGCGGCGCTGCAAATGCTCGACATGGACGATCACTTCGACCTGTGGGAAGCACCCTCGCCCCTCTTCGACAAGACGGAAATGCGTGGCCTCCCGCGGCACGGCATCGGCCGGGCGCTCAAGGTCTCGAAGGAACAGATCGTCTCGCTGCTCACCGCTCTGCGGATGTTCGCCGCGGGGGCGTACCTGCCGCTGCGACCCGCGATGTTGCACCATCTCGGACACATCGTACGCGAACTGAACGGGCTCGCGGTGACATGCCATGTCACCGACCCCGCGGACGGCGAGAGTTCGCCGATCCTGGAGATCGCGCTGTCCGGCAAATCGGCGTGGGACGTCTGCAAACGTTTGCGCCGCGGCCAGCCGCGCATTCAGGTCGGGCACGGTAAGTTGGCCGAGGGGAAGCTGGTCGTCAATCCGATTCACTTAAACGAAGAGCGAACCGCGGCCCTGGTTCGCCGACTACGCGAGGAGCTGTCATGACGTCTCAAGAACGACTGCGGAGCCTGGGAAGCGGCACGTCGATCGCCGACCTTTGCAAGGCGCAAAACTGGACGCGGGCCGAGTTCGACGCCTGGTGGCAGGAGGAATGCGTCAAGCGCGTTCCCGCCGCACGCGGGCGGAAGTCTCTGCCGGGGCTCAGCGCCAAGACACGCGTGGTGCGCGATCGCTGGGGCATCCCGCACGTCTTCGCCGAGAACGATCGCGATCTCTATTTCGCCTACGGCTACGCCAGCGCGCAGGATCGGCTCTTTCAACTCGATTATCTGCGCCGCAAGGCGCGCGGCCGGCTCGCAGAGATCATGGGCCCCGAGGCGGTCGAGTCGGATCTCCTTGTGCGCACCGTCGGCATCGGCCGCATCGCCGATCGCGAATGGGCCACGCTCCCCGAGGAGACGCGCCAGCTGCTGCAGTCGTTTGCCGCGGGCATCAACGCGCACATGGAAGAAGTCCGCGCCAACCCGCCCCTGGAGTTCGACCTGCTCGGCTACCAACCCGAAGCCTGGCACCCGACCGATAGCCTGGCGATCGAGGGCGAATTTCGTTGGTATCTGACGGGCCGATTCCCCGTCATCGCGATCCCCGAAGTCGCCCGGCGAAACCTGGGGGACGGCCCACTGTTCCGCGAGTTCATCCTCGGCGAAGTCGACGACGAAAGTATCTTGCAGCCGGGGGACTACAAGCCCGGACCGAAGCGCGACGTCGGCCAAACCGCCAGCGGCGACGACGCCGGCGGCAGCAACAACTGGGTCATCGACGGCGCCCATTCGACCACCGGCAAGCCGATCGTCGCCAACGATCCGCACATCCCCTACTTCGCCGTTTCCATCTGGCACGAAGTCCATCTGCACGGCGGCTCCTTCAACGTCGCCGGCGTGGCCCTCGCCGGCATGCCCGCGGTCATGATCGGCCGCAACGAAAACGTCGCCTGGGGCATTACCAACAACATCTGCATGCAGCGCGATCTCTACCTCGAAAAGACCGATCTCGCCCACCCTGGCGAGTTCCTCTACGACGGCAAATGGGAGCCCGCGACCGTGCGCGAGGAAGTCATCCACGTTCGCGGCCAGGCGCCCGTGCGCAAATGGGTGACCTCGTCGCGCAACGGCCCGATCGTCGATGACGTCCTGCCCGCGGCGATCCGCAACACCGGGCCGGTGTCGGTCCGCTGGCTCGGCACGGAGCCGTGCGGTTGGTTGCCGGCGCTGTTGGGCATGGGCCGAGCGAAGGACGCCGCCGAGTTTTGCCAGGCGTGCGAACCGTGGCTCGTGCCGACCTTCAACATCGTCTACGCCGACCGCGCCGGGACCGTCGGCATGCAGACGACGGGCCGTATTCCCGTGCGCCAGTCGAGCGAGCGCGGCTACCGCCCGGGTTGGGATCCGGCCCATCAGTGGCAACGCATCTACGACTTCGCCGAGATGGTACACGTGCAGAATCCCGCGCGCGGCTTCATCGCCACCGCCAACAACCGCCTCGCGCCGAACGATTATCCGTTGCCCCTCTTCGGTTGCTGGTCGAGCGGCCATCGTCAGCGCCGGCTGCGCAAGCAACTCGAGAGCCGAAAAACGTGGTCGGCGGAAGAGGCGCAAGCCCTGCAGATGGACGTCGTTTCCGGCCGGGCGGAAGAGGGCACGCCCGGCTTGCTCGACGTTCTCGCCGGCGAAAGCGACGCGCGCGTCAAACAGGCCGTCGGCATCCTCTCGGCGTGGAAGCAGACCATCGACGAGGAGGCGGTCGGCGCCTCGCTCTTCAACGTCTTCTTCACCCACTGGACCAAGCGCGTCTGCAGCGAACGCTTTCCCGCCGAACTCGTCGGCTTCGTCTCCGCCAACGCCGGCGGCATCGCGCTACGGCTCCTGCAAAAGGATGCGCTCGGCTGGTTCACGAAGACGACGCGCGAGCAGGCGATTCGCCAATCGTTCCTCGCCGCCCTCGACGAACTCACGACCCGACTCGGGCCCGACATGACGACCTGGACCTGGGGCAGAATCCACGTCCTCGTGCAGAAGCACTTCCTCTCGGGTCGAGGCGATCTCGGCACGCTCCTGGACCGCAGCGGCATGCCGACCCGCGGCGACGGCGCCACCGTCTGCAGCGGCTCCAGCGACGCCAACCACGCCTCCATCCTCGGTGCCGGCTACCGCGTCGTCGTCGACCTGGCCGACCCCAAGCTCGGCATGTGGGCGACCGAAGTCGCCGGCACCTCGGGCCATCCCGGCAGTCCGCACTACGACGACCAGATTGAACCCTGGAACGCGGGCAAGTATCATTACCTGTCTCTGTCGGAAAGCGTCGATGGCCGCGAGCAGGTGCTGCACGGATGAAAGTCCGACTGAATCTTTCCTTTTTCCTTAACGGAGTTGCCCCATGAAGCGTCGATCAGGATTCACCCGCGTCGATCTCGCTGCTCTCTTGTTTCTGGCATTGCTCGCCATCGGCGTGCTGTCGAGTTCGCTGGCGCTGGCCCAGGGGACCGCCAAGAGGACCGTCGAGATGGAGATGCTCAAGGAATTTGCGACCGCGGCGCTGACTGCCGAATCGGATATGCGGAGACTACCTCCGGCCTGGGGCCCGTATGGCCGACCCCGACCAGGCACGACGTCGAAAGCGAACGCCAACGTCTTCGTACACCTGTTGCCGTACCTCCAGCAAAAGCCGCTATTCGACACGGGCAAATTCGAGAAGGTCGATCTGCCGATGTTCAACATGAAGGCCGATCCTTCCCGGCCCAAGGATTTCGGCGGCCATACGAGCTTCGTCGCCAACCTCCGCGTCTTCAGCACCTGGGGGAGCGCGAAGATGCCGAACGAAGCCATCGCGGATCTCGCCAATTGTAAGGGAGGGCACTTTTCCTCCGAAACGCTCCCGGACGGAGCGGCCACGACGATCTACTTCGCGACCAAATATGCCTCGTGCAACGGCGTCTCGAATCTCTTTTACCTGGCGCCTGGCCCGAATGCCGACGGCAAAGGAGCGCCCTTCTTCGGCGCCGGCAATCACGACGGCGCGCAAACGCCGACGAAGGAGATCGCGACCGGCAATGTGAGCAAACTCCCCGCGTACCAGATCGCCCCCGCCGTGAACGGCAAGGACGCCTCGGCCTGCAACAGCGACGCCGGCGTCTTCGGCCATTCCTTCACCGCCCAGGGCATGCCCATCGCGCTCGGCGATCGCAGCGTCCGCCTGCTCTCGCTCAAAGTGAGCGGCACCACCTACTCCCGATTACTGAGTCCCGGCGACGGCGCGGCGGTCGGCACCGACTGGTAACGAAGGGGACTCGCGATGGCGCCGGTGTTGGGTCCGTCTTTTACGGGCGTGGCGAGAAGGAAATGAGCGACCGGATTCGATTCTGTTGTCCGTATTGCCAGAAGGAGTTGAAAGCCCCGCAGCAGTTCGCGGGGAAGCGGGTACGATGCACGTCGCGCCGGTGCGGCAAGCAGATCGTTGTTCCGGAACCGGAGCCGATCGAAGAACCCGAGTTTGATGACCTGGAAGACCTCGACGAAGAATCCATCGACGAGCCTTCGGTTCGTGAGCCCGCGGAGCCGCGCACCTTTCGTATGACAAAGTATTTGTGGTGTTTTACGCATAGCAGCGAGCATCAACGTATCGGTACGAGTCACACGTGGAAGGAACATTACCAGGGGGGCGCCGTCCACCTCGAGTGTGAAGGAGCTTGGGATACGGTCACGAGATCCTGCCCGATTTGCGGCCAGGGTCTCGATTTGCTGGTTCTCGGCGGCTGGCTGTCCTGTATCGTCACGGGCCTATTGTGCCTTGGGGGAACGATCGCGTTGCTGCTTTTCGCGTGGTGGGTTTGGAACGAAGTGGAATCGACGGGCTGGAAGACGCTCTGGCTGATATTGAGCTTATTCTTCGCAACCTGTTGCATCCTGGGAGCCGTCGCGACTTTCGTCAAGACGTGGCAGGACGATGACGATGCCTTACTGATCACGTTCCGATGGGGCGAATGGGGCAGCCATCGAATTTCGAACGGCAAAGATCTGAATTCGTAGCCAAAAAAAAGCCGGGGAGCGATACGCCCCGGCGATGCCTGGGGGAATAAATGCGGGTACGCTGCATCTTCTCTGTAGAGAACACTCATACAGAGAAGGGCGGCCGGCATGCACCGAATCGTGATGATTATGATCATTGCCATGGGGTGTTTCTCGGTGGCCTCCGCCACGCCTCCTTGGCGGCCGCCGCTGGCGAGGGGGCCGTTCACTTCTCCAACTGGAGCGTTCGCCGTGAAGTCCGATCCCCAGGGCAAAGTTTATGTGGTGTACCGCACGAGTACGCCGAACGATAAGGAATCTATGCTGAGCCGCCGCTGACGGCGGCGGCCCCCGCTGGCGCCTTGAGGGCGGCTCAGCATAGATTAACGATAAGGAATCTATGCTGAGCCGCCGCTGACGGCGGCGGCCCCCGCTGGCGCCTTGAGGGCGGCTCAGCATAGATTCCCGTTGGACTGAACCGCGCATCCCCTCGCTATGGGCTTTCCATCCGGGCGGGATGCCGAG
>JBBQPM010000219.1:0-10756 GCA_038217425.1 Gemmatales bacterium | reverse complement strand
ACGCGACGGCCACACTGGCCGCAGTCACGCACAGCCGCCGTGCGCACGCTCCTCTTGCCTCCGCCCTCACGGCGGTCTCCACGCATTTCAGGCTCATGCCTCCATTTTATCATGCCATTCAAGAAACTGAGATGCGCCCGGTGGTGTGCGGGCGTCGACAAAGGTGTCGACAGAGGCGGACGTCGAATTGAAGCTCTGCGTTCCGCCGTGATTCATGAACGCTGCTGAATACGCCAATCTCGATCGTGTTGAACGCACGCATTGGTATTATGCCGGCAAGCGGGAATTGGTGCGGCGCTGGCTCCAGCGGACGAGGAAGCCGGAGCGTGAGGATTTGCTGCTCGATTGCGGGGCGGGCACTGGGATCTTTGCCAAAGAAATGGAAGAAGCCTGCCGGGTGATGGTGTTGGATGACCATGAGGAGGCACTGCGTTTGCTGCGGACTCGGTTTCGCACGGATCAGATTTTGAGCCTCGCTGGAGATCAGGTGCCTTTACCGGACGGTTCTCTCGAATACGTCACCGCGTTGGACGTCTTGGAACATGTGCCCGACGATGCGGCGGTGGTGCGAGGTTTTCACCGCCTCCTTAAACCGGGCGGCATCGTTGCCGTGACCGTGCCGGCCAGCATGGCACTCTGGAGCGACTGGGATGTGGTTTTGCACCACTTCCGACGCTATCACCGGCGACAACTCGGGCTGCTCTTCCCGTCGTCTGAGTGGGACCTCGTCCACCTCAACTATACCAACGTGGTGGTTTACCCGGCGGTGTGGGCGGTTCGCACGTGGCGCCGCTGGTTCCCTGCGCGCGAAGGCTCAGTCAGATCCGAAGATCGCGAGCCCGCTCCGTGGCTCAACCGGCTGCTTCGGCGCACGTTCGTGGCCACGGGCTGCATGCAAATACATTTTCCCTTTGGCGTCAGCCTCATTCTCGTTGCAAGGCGGCGCTGAGGATCAGTTCACGACTCTGACTTCTGAGACGATCTGATTTTGCTCGTCCCGTAAGACGAGCAGCAAGTTTGACCAACTGCCTTGGAGGGGGAGCGGAGGAAGTTGAAGCTCCAGATACTTCAAGCCGGTGAACGCGATGGGCCAAGAGATGGCGGCTGCGCTCGATGCGCTGGTTCCATCGGGATCGCAGGGTCGGAGGGATGCCAGGGTGTTGGTCTCGTCCAACACGGCCAGAGGCATCCGAGGTTGGCTCACCGCGCAGAGCTCGATCCGAGTGATTGCGCGCCCAGAGCTGCGCAGACATAGGGTCAGCAGCAGTTCATCGATTGAGCCGTTTCGATGGGCGACGCGAGCCGTGGACAAGCGTGCCAGCGTGCGTCCGCGATGGGCCCAGATCTCGTAGCCGTCCACCTCGATCGCCTTCTCGAAATTCTGCATCAGCCAGGTGTGCAACGGCCCGTCGACCTTGAATCGGTACCGTTCCAAGTAGTTCAGCGACTCTCGCTGAACGAGGACGAGTGCGCGCGGATGGAGGGTAAGACGATCGATGATGGCCTGTTGTTGCCCGTCGCTGAGCAACGAGAACCAATGGGTGACATTTTGCAGGGTGGGCGTGGGCAGGCCGGTCCGCAGGTTGGCGCTGAACTGACCGGGCAGGCTGAAGAGCATGTCGCCATGTTCACGCAGGTTCTCATCGGCGATTCTCAGGGCGTAGGTGATGTCATCTGGCAGCCTGATGGTTTCCGCGCCGGGAAGCCGCAGGGGCTGGCTGGTAAAATAGCGGTCCCAGCCGATGGTGAAGAGCTGTCCGGTGGAGAAAAGCGTTACGGAAACGACAACAACGGGTGCGATGCGGCTCGGCCAGCGACCTGCCGGTGCGACACGGGCGGCGAGGATGGGGGCGGCGTCGTGGAGGCCCAGTGCGAGCAAGGAAACCCAAAGGAAGGTGCCCCAGTTCAACTGGCTTCCCGCGACCGGATACGCGTGGAGAAATTGAAAGACGAGAATGAAGGCAACCCATGCACGGGTGGAGAAGCTCCGAAGATCAGGCCTCAAAGGAATGACAAAGAGCCAGGCAAGGGAGACTCCGTAACACATTCCCCAAGCGGCCTGACTCGTCGGGATGATCTTCAAGACGGTGCAAAAAAATATCAGCGCTGCGAGGGCTCGTGCGACCGCGACACTTTGAATAAACAGCGGGCTATCGACGCGGTTTGCTCGTGTGGCCCAAGCGACGACGGCAAGGGAGACCAGTGCAAGGATCCCCGTGCCCACTCGCCAGTTCATCGCGAAGAAGTAGACGCCCGGGTGCCTGAGCGGCTCGAAGAGTACACCGTTAAGCAGGCCGGCAAGAGTGGTACCGCGCACGAGCGTGAGGTCGATCAACGCGAAACAGGTGACGATGAGGGTTGAGGCAAAGACCAGCCAGGTTTTCATCCGGACTTCGGGCTGGCCCTGCCTTCGCACCACGAGAAGAAGGCCAAGCGCGGCGCCTGTGAAGAGGAGGGCGAAGAGACGCACCCAAGGCTGTTCGAAGAGGGCGCGCATCAGCACGAAAGGGAGGAGTGCGCAGCCGACGGCTATTGCCCACGTGAGCGCCTTCGAGACGCGCGCGGGCGTGGTGTGGATCGCCAGCCAAGTGAAAGCCGAGCCGAGGAAGAACACGCCCACATTGATCTTCGTCAGGACGAGGGCGCTGCCGATGATCGCAGTGAGCACGGCAAATCCATGCGGAAGATTCCGGTTCCACAATTCGGCGCCGAGCAGTGCTCCCGTTGCGACTAAGAAGGCAAGGATGCCGCCGGGATGCGCCGGCTCGTTGATCATGACCCACAGATAGGCGAACGTGCCCGCCATCGTGAATGCTCCCCAAAGGGTGGACCGCGTGGTACGGGTGACCAGGGTTCCGCAGAGCAAAGAGATCCCCAGCCAATGAGTGAGGCTGAGCCAGCGGGCCGTCACGTTGTCAAAGTCGAAGCCGAGCACACGATGCAGACCGTCGTAGACCAAGTAGGGGAAGGGGCCATACTGGGTGTAAACGCGGTCATAGAGCCCGCCGTATTCGGAAAAGTGCTTCAACGAGAGCAGGACATAGCCCTCGTCGTCGTAGATCATGAAGGTCGTGAACTGCAGCCAGTACCCGGCCAGTCCCAGCGCCACGGCCAGGCCCGACAGAACGACGACGCTCGCCAGAGACTTATTCAAGACCGGTCTTGCGTCGGACAATGTAGTTGGGGCGGCGCTTGACCTCGTCGTAAACGCGGCCGAGGTATTCGCCGATCACTCCGATGCCGATCAGCTGAATCCCGCCGAGAAAGAGCGTGAGGGTCACCAGGGTCGTAAACCCGGTCTGGGCAATCTCGAAGCCGAGCAGTCGGCGCACGATGAAGAAGGTGCCGATGGCGAAGCCGACAAAAGCTATGGAGAGCCCGGAAAGCGTGAGCAGCCGCAATGGCAAGCGGGAGAAGCTGAAGATCCCGTCGAGCGCGTAGCGCACAAGTCGCTTGAAGGTCTGCCCTGGTTGGCCCGCCGCACGTTCCTTGCGGTCGTACAAGACCTCTCCCTGTTTGAAGCCTACCCACGCGCGAAGCCCCGGGAAGAAGCGATGTTTTTCCGGCAGTTGATTGAATGCCACCACCGCCTGTTTGCTGAGCAGCCCGAACGTCCCGGTGTTGGCCTCAATCGGAAAATCAGTGAGGCGCTGAAATATCCGGTGGAAGAAATCGAAGCCGGCGCGACGCAGCCCGGTCTCCTCACGGGAGCGGCGCACCGCAAGAACAACCTCCGCTCCTCCTTTCCACGCCGCGACCAACTCGGGAATCAATTCCGGGGGATCCTGCAGGTCGGCGTCCATGGTCACGACGGCGTCCGCGTAGGCCGCGTGGTCGAGCCCGGCGGTCAGCGCCGATTGATGGCCGAAATTACGGGAGAGTTCGATTAACTTGAAACGCGGATCGAGCCGGGCGTGAGCGGAGATCAAGGCGACCGAGGCATCCCGGCTGCCATCATTGATGAAGATCGCACTCCACTCCAAGGCGGGGTAGGCGGAGAAAACGCCCTCCAGGCGCCGAAACAGTTCAGGCAGGACTTCTTCCTCGTTGAAGATGGGTATGACGAGGGCAACGGATGTCATCAGGGGCGCAAGGTGGAAGGATCAAGAGCCGTCGGTTCATCCGGCGCAAACTTCAAAGGATCCTTAGTCGCGACGGCTTTCGAAGGGGAAGGGGGCCATGAGAGGATTTGCCAGTTTCCGAAAGAGCTTTGAACAGCATCTTCAGGTACCAGATGTCGGGTCACGAATCCGTCGTAAATGAACTCCTGGTAGGCGACCAGGGAGTATAACGGCGGCAGGTGCTGGCGTACGGTGGTTGCAGTGAGCGGCCGCTTCGCCAAGGCGCGAGTCATGATGCCGTCTTCGACGTGGTCGAACCGACCCTCGGCGTAGTAGGTCGCCAGCGGGTGCCATGGCAGGTAGAGCCGTCCCGCATAGTCGCGAGCGAGTGTCTCGGCTTGGTTTGCCGCGCCGGTCGCCGGTCGCAGGGCAAGCACAGGCGCGTTTCCGAAGTGAACTCCAAGGGCCAGCGCGATCATGAGAGCGGCGCCGGGAAAGAAAAATGGGGCCCAGCGAGTCTTGAGGAGCGAAAGGCTCCAGACGAGTGCAGGTAGAAGGTAAAGGTGCGCATGGAGAGAGTTTACGTTTCCACCAATGCTCGCGAATCCCATCAGATTAAAGGGAAGCGAAGTCAGAAACATCAGATAACTCAGCGCCAAGGTGTCGCGTCGAATCAACACCCGCCGAAGGGTGGCGAGAACAATCAAAGTCGGGAGGGCGACTCCGATCAGCACATGTGGCAGGAACTGCGCCTGCGTCGCCTTTGCGAGGAGCGGGACCAGCGGAAGCCCCGCAGGAACGACGAACATGTTGAAGAGAACGCCCTCTGCTCCGAACAAAGAGAGGAACACCAGTCCGGCGCCGGCGCCGCACGCGGCGCATCTCGCGACGTGTTCAAGCGCGGCACGGGTTCCAAAGCAGAGGCCCAGCCAGGCGATTTGCCCCAAGGCGGGACCGAGTTCGGTGGGCTTTGCCCAGAGGGCAAGTATCGCTGCAGCGCTCGCGAACCAAAGTCGGTATCCCTGATGGCTGCCTGAATTCCTGAGCATAGCAAAAGACAGATACCCGAGCGCGATAGCCGCGTTGTCGGCTTGCCAGAAAGTGAGATTCGCCGCCGGCCAGAGTGCCACGACGAGTAAGGTGGCCATGACCACTTGCGCGGGTCGTACGGGTGTCGGCACTTGCTGATATACGACCAGGGCAACCGGTATGACCATGATCAGGAGATTGATAACGCCCGCGATTAACAGGGCCGTCGCGGAATCCGTTGCCAAAGTCGCTGGCCATAAAAGAAGCAGGGGGAGCGGGCCATAAATCCACGTGGTCACCGGGCCTAAACCCGGCGCGGGATAGGGCGTAACTCCTGCGGTCCACATGAACGACGGCGCGATCCGAATCGCATTCCAGGGATGCAGCGGAAACGAGCAAAGGCATGACCAGAGCCAGACTCCCGTGGCGCATGCTGCCATGACCGCGATTGCAATTTGTATCGGCCGCTTGAGCACCGGCTGCGGTATCGGCGTTGCTATGGCGCTCATGGGGCTTTGGGCCACGAATACAAGGTCCACTCGCCCTCTGACGACCGCTGGGTGTTGGCGGGGTGGAGCTGTTCGACGATGCCCCAGCCCGTATCGGCGCCCCTGAATGCGGTGATCGACCATGCCGGAGGCAGGTTCTTCATTGCATCAGGCCGGCTGGGTGCCTTGCCGACGAGGTAGCGGACATAAAACCCGTCCTCCGCATGATAGAACCGTCCCTCGCTGAAAAATGTGACAAGGGGGTTCCAAGGAAAATAGATCTCTCCGGGTGAAGCCCGGGCAATCTGATCCGCCCGCTCCAAGTATCCGGTATTCGGTGACAAAGGCCACCGCGGAGTAAAATGAGCCTGTAGAACGATAAAAGCGGCCGCTATGGAAATTACGCCCAATTTGGGACCCGTTCTTCCTGAGCTTTGAATAAAGCCGACGGCTGACACGGCGGCGGTGGGAAGGAGAAAGAGCCAGGCATAAAGCGAGTTTGCCGTGCCGCCGGCCTTGAATGCGGCGAGACAGCCGAGGGGTATGAGACAAAGCCATGAAAGGGTCGGTAGGAGCCAAGGAGAGTCTTTACGCCAGACGAAACGCCAGCCTAGCAGCAGGCCGAAGGCTGGGACGGCGACATAGGCGGTCAAATGAAGCGCGAGCCCTCGTGCTCGTGCCCAAGGGTCCGGCCAGTACGGTAAGCCACCCGGCAGCTCAACGAGGTTAAGCCAGAGACCTTCAAAGCCAAAGCGACTCATGAACGCCACACCCAGGGATAAACCGGCAAGGGCTGCCAGAAGCAGGTACCGTAGTCCAATCCGGGCGCCTTGCGTGAAGGCGAGCCAGAGGATTTGCGCCAGTACGAGCCCAATCAGAGTCTGTTTGGACCATACCGCAAGCGCGGTTAAGAATGCAGCGCCTGCGAGAGCGGTTCCCGAAGTGCGCCAGCGGCTCAAGAGCAGAGTGTTGGCGAAGAGGCCGAAGGCAACGGCGGCATTGTCGGACTGAATGTAGTGGAGATGGGGCGTTGGCCATGCCGCGAGGCAGAGTGCTAGTATGGACCAGCTGACAAGCCGGTCCGACGTCGAGGCAGGAAGGCGGGCAGCCCAAGCAATCACAAACACTGGGATGACGACGAACAAGAGGTTCAATGCGCCGGCAATTCCGAGAGCGCTTGAAGTGCTGGAAGCGAGGGTTGCCGGCAGGTTGAGCAGCAGAGGCACGGGACCGTAGATCCACGTGGTCACGGGGCTTCCTTCCAAGCCCGGATACGGGGTGGGCCCATGCCTCAACATAAATGCCGGCGCCAAGCGGACCGAGTTCCAGTCTTGGAGAAGAAAATAGCACCACGCGGACCAAAAGCGAAGGGCCACCGCCACAAGGGCTGCGGAAAGAATGACCCACGCAACTCGTCTCGATGGCGTCATGGCTGGCGCACTTGGAGATTACGAAGATCAAAAATCAGGAGCTGTTCGATCTGGGCGTTTTCCTTGAATCGGGCAAAAAAATCCACCCAGAATGGGTGAGGCTCAAATCCCGTCACGCGGAGCTGGCTGTTGGCGGAGATTGCAATCAGGCCTATTTGTTCGCGCTTCATGTGTTCGAGTCCTTCCGCGAGTCCGGTGCCGGGCTGAAACATCAGAGCGACTGCTGGGCTGAAGAGTGGAACGGCGAGGCCACCCCGAAGAGTAATTTGACTGTGGTTAGCCGGATGATCCACGAGGATCGCAAGTGAGCCTGCTTCCGAGACCAGGGCGTCCCAAACCGGATGTTCGGCGATTTGTTGGATCGATGCATGGATGGACTTCCACGCCTTGGTCGAGGTCTTGTTGGGCGGAATTTGAGCAAACATCGGCAAGAACCATGCGCGTCGGCTGGCGTCGACTGTGGTCAGGAGGACTATTGCCAGACATGCGAGCCGAACCGACCTCGACCATGTTGCGATCACACCGCTCAACACCGCCAAAAGTGCAACTGCGGGCAAAAGGACGCGTGCAGAGTAAGTCCAGCCCCCGGCCGTGTAGGGAATTGACCACAGCCACAATAAAATCACTAGCGCCATGCCAGCGACGGCAGGGGTCTTTCTGCCTTTAGGATGAAGTACGCCGGCTATTCCGAAAAGGAGGGTCGTTCCTGCCGTGGCAAAAAAGAACAAGGACATCTCTTCAACGAACGGACGGAGATTTGACGACCATCCCCATTGCTGGCGGATGATCTGCATCGTCTCATCGTGCACCGCATTGCCAGAAAAGATCCACCCGAGCCTCATAGGAAACACAGGATTGCCGGTCAGAATCCAGTTTCGTACGTACCACGGCCCCGCTAGCAGACACGTGCACAAAGCGAACCACGGAAGTGTAAGCCGTTCCTTCTTGCCGAAGAGGAGAATGACGAGTCCAAGAATTGGAAAGGCGAGACCATACTCTCGCGAAAGTGCTCCCACGCTTGCCGCCATGGCTGCCCACGAAAGCGAGCTGATGCGTCCCTCACGTGCGTAGAGTTCTAGAAAGTAGAGCATTCCCACCAACGAAAGTGTGGTCAGACCGGTCTCTTGTCCGATCATTATACCCCAAACCAGGAGGGCGCTCGAACTTGCGACTGCAAGGGCCGGACCCACCGCGGAACCGCCCCACAACAGCCGACTATATCGGAGGATGACTAATCCAATCAAAAGTGCTTCGCCAACCACCCGGGCGGCGACGAGTGCCGGCGCAATCGAGCCCGTCGTAGTGTAGATCCAAAAATTCAGCAGCGATACAAGCGGAGGAATTCCGTCGCACCACGCATAGTATTCGAAGTCTTTAGCGCTGACGGGCGGATATCCATCAAGCGACTCTTTCATCAGGGTCAGGCGGGCCAGGTAGTCCCAACGAAATACGTTGTCGTATCCAGAAAGCGGCGCAGCAATTGTGTGACTGCTGATCGAGACGAGTGCGAAGGCCGCCGGTACAAACCAAAGAGCTGATCCCCAATCCCATTTACCCTTCGTTAAAGGGATGGCAGGGGTGACCAAGGGCCTGCTTCGATACAGAACCCAGCCCAATACAGCACTCGTCAGGGCGAGGAATCCGCCGATCGTTTCGGCTCGGAGCGGCATGCCCAACGCGTCCAAGGCGAGTGTTCCGTTAAAGAATAGACACGCCGATGCCACGAACGACGTAAGCCACCGCGCCGGGCTCTGCCAGAGGCGAGAAAGAAGCCATCCGGGAAGAAGAAACGCGACCACCGTTATCGGCAGCCAAGCGACACTCAACCAAGTAGGGGGCAAAGGCTCCGTCATGGTGCTTGTTCTGAATGCTTGCTTTGGCCGCCGCGAACTTAGTCGCGAAGTGCGTCCTCAGCTTGCGGAGCGCGCCGTTGATAGACCCGGAACTCAGCATCGAAGGCAGGCCAGCTCCTGCCTGGCAGTATTTGGACGGCGTCGAGGTTGGGGCGTTGATCCCACGATTTGGCCAAAACGTAGTCGGCGAGCTCGCGCTCGGTCAGCCGTTGATTGGAAAGTTCAATTGGCCGGACCACGATCCAATCGGGTTTCAGTTCTCCGATGAGGTTTGCGTAACTTCCGCGACCTTCCCTGACGATGTTGGAAACCTCCGGCGCGGTGAGCCCCGGAAAGTCGAGAATCTTCAAGCCGCTAAAGTAGCCGATGTATCCGATGGGCTCCAAGAAGACAGAGTCTCCGGAATGGGCGTTCTCTTTCAGCCAAAGGCCGATTTGCTTACGTCCGCCGTCTTCGATCAATGCCTGCTGAACCTTGCAGGTGTAGGAGGACGCTATGCAAATGCTGATGATCCCCGCCACCGTGCAGGCAGTGCAAACTCGAGCAACTGACAGGCTGAGGTTTGAGAGCCTCGCGGCGCCAGCCTGCACGCCTCCCGCAAGGGCCAATGCCGCCAGCAAGGTCCATGCTCCAAAATACCAAGGATAGGTCATGATTTGGTGCATGTACATCCCGCCAAAGAGGCAACCGCCAGCAACGTCACGTTGAAAACACGGAACAGCCACAGCGCGATGGTTTCACTTCCGCCTGCGACCCACGTACAAAGGGCCGGCAGTACACCTAGCGGGGAGGTGAAGGTGTGCACTCGCTCGCCGACTTGGAAAACGAGTCCGTTTCCATCCACGAGATTCCGACTGCTCCGAAGTGTGATGTAATAGTCTTCCCAGACGTGCTGGGTGAACCATGCGAACGAGAGTGGAACGACCGCAGCAGCGAGTGCGATTAGGATCAGAGGACGCGTTACGGCCTCACTGGAGCCAAACGATCTCGAGGTCATTGGGAGGACCATGGCAGGCTTCTTGCGGCTAGCGGAAGCCTTTTCCCCAGACTAGTTTAAGTTGACGCCTTGTTTACTCCAAGTGCGGTCGTCGCGGTGGGACTTTCGGGCGAAATGGCCTTCGAGGTCGTTTTGGATAAGGAATTAGCGAAGCAGGTTGTATTTGAAGATCGCATAGATCGCCCGGACGCCGTCCTTCCAGCCGATCTTTTTGCCCTCTTTGTAGGTGCGGCCGTAATATGAGATGCCGACCTCGTAGATCACGCAGTCGAGCTTGGCGACCTTGGCGGTGATCTCGGGTTCGAAACCAAAGCGGTTCTCCTCGATCTTGATCTTTTGGAGCACCTCCCGGCGGAAGACTTTATAACACGTCTCCATGTCGGTGAGATTCAGATTGGTTCCCATGTTCGAGAGCAGGGTCAGGAACTTGTTGCCGATCATGTGCCAGAAATAGACGACGCGGTGGGCGTCACCGCCGGCGAAGCGCGAACCAAAGACCACGTCGGCCTTGCCGTCCTCGATTGGCTTCAGCAGGCGCGGGTATTCATTTGGATCATACTCAAGGTCCGCGTCCTGCACCACCACGATATCCCCGGTGGTGGCCGCAAAGCCGGTGCGCAGCGCGGCGCCTTTGCCTTGGTTCACGTCATGGTAAAGGATCTTGTCGACCAGCGCCCCGATCTCGGTTCTGAGCAGATCACGCGTGCCGTCGGTCGAGCAGTCGTCGACCACGATGATTTCCTTGTTGGCAATTGGGGACGCGCGCACGCGGTCGACGATGCCCCGGATGGTCTTTACCTCGTTGTAGCAGGGTATGACGACGGAAAGTTTCATGCGTTCGCGGTAGGATGACGCTAGGCGCGCGCTGCCGGTCGAGGGAAGTCTTTTCTCCTTGGCT
>JBBQPM010000218.1:0-10756 GCA_038217425.1 Gemmatales bacterium | reverse complement strand
CCACGTCGGGCTTACGCCTCGACGCTCGCCGGCTTGTGTCAATTTGGAATGCGTGCAGTATATTCCTCGTTCACTTCGCCTTCACCAGCACCGCACCCGCCTTCTGCCATAGCCCTTTCGCGACGGCTGCCGTCAGGTGCGATTGGAAAGCAAACGGCGACGAATGCGAGGCTTGCAGATTGATGCCGTAGGGCGCCGTCACGTCTACGGCCTGGAGGCTGGGGTTCTTGGCGAGCAATTCCTTGACAAACGCGGCCTGGTACGAGGCCAGCACGAACTCCGAGCAAAACATCTTCTTGACGTCCGGCGGGCCGCCGGCCATGTCGGCCGCTTTGCCGTACGTGAGCGCTTCGATCCTGGCCAGGGGACCGAAGGAGGCATTTTTTACCACCACGGCCGGCACCAGGTACTTCATGCGGCGCGGGTTGGCCCAGGTCTCGGCGACCTTGGCGGCCGCGTCAGCCAGCCTGGCGTCGGCGGGGCGGAACACCTGAAAAACGTAGCCGGCATGGTCATCGATCGTGAAGGGACCGACGCAGGCCGTCGTGACGTCCCCGCCATTCGCCTCGGCGGTCTTGCCGCCGCCGAGGTAGATGGCGACATGAAAGCACCTGGGATCGCCCTTCTTCAGGTCGATGTCGCCGGAGAACCGCTGGAAAACCTCCTGTCCCTCCATCGTGATCTTTTCCGTGGCGGTGATGGGGGTGTTGGGGCCGAGAAACTTCACCAGGACATCGCCGCGCTTGAGCACGGCGTCGGCACTGGCCCCGTCGATCACCGCCTCTCTCGTGCGAGGTGGTTGTGCGAGCGCCGACAGCGTAACTATCAGGGCCAGCGCCGTCACGAAGAGAGAATGGCAAGCGTGAATCAATTTCTTCTCCTTACGGATAAAGGCTCGTCGGTTGGCCGGGGCTGAGGCTTTGCGAAGCCTCAACGATCTCTGTAGAAACCGTCGAGTCTTCGAGACGCGCCTGGCTGTTCCTGGCGGTCGCGCAGACTCGACCCACCGCTACTTACTGCCTCGCTTCGTCGACACTGGAATGCACTATCAGGAGCACTCCTTTGCCGGACACGACGCCCAATCGTTTCGGGGATGTCGTTTTCAAATAAAGGGCGCCGTACAACCCAACAGTATGCGGGTCAACGGAGCCGTGCTGAGAATCAGGGACCACAATTTCGCCCGGCGATGGTTGCGTAAACTTAGGTGAAGCATAGGAATCAAACCAGACAGATCCACCATTCGCTTTCTCGGCATTGTGACCACCCGTGCCCTCCGCCGCGACCCGAAACATCAGCACCAAGCCGGTTTGCTCGAGGCGAACGCCAGCCCTGTTAAGTCTCTCCACTCCGAGGTGAGCATGGAGGGCATGAGCGCCCCAGTTATTACCATAATCAGCCTGGTTGTCCAGATCGCGCTCATCCAAGACCTTCAGCCCCGGCGTCAGCGTAGGCTGGGGAGGGAATTTCAATTGAGCAAGTGTGTACCTATAGAGCGGGGCGGCGTTTTTCAGCGCCGGGGAGTCTAACCGGTGTAAGCCGACGATCACCAGTTGAGAGCCGGCGGCGAAGTCCGGATCGTTCCCCATAAACCAAATGCAGTTCTCGCTGCATCCCCAAGCAAAGGTCTTGCTGTTTGCATCGCCCGTGAAGGCGTTTTGACTGACCCGCTGTATGGGGTGGTACACCACCACGAGCCAATCGCAGAGGTACTTCCTTTGTAGTTCATCGGCCAAGGACCCCCATTTCGCTTCATAGTTGCTCTTGTTTTGCGGCGCCTTGAGTGTTGGCTTGAAAGACGTAGCTGCATTAGCCACCGTGCCAATCGTGGCTTTACCCCCGAAACGATCCTCCATATACGCTATGACGTTCGCATCGCGTTCGCGCACGGCTCTCGTCGTATACTCTTTCAGGACGGCCGAGATCCGTTGAATCTTTGGCCCAAATTCCTTGCTCGCAAGGGAGACAATCGCCCCGATCTGGGGGTAGTCCCACGTCTTTTGAAAATAGGGATGCTTGGGGTTGCGGAGCACCCGATCTTTGGCGAGTGGGACCGCCTCTTTCAGGGCGGTTTCATTGCCGCGCAGCAGTTGCAGAGTTTGCACCAAAACGTAGTTGTGTTCCGCCTGATTTGTCAATCTTGCGATCAAGTAGCACGTTTCCCCGAGGCGGCCCATGTCGCCGAAGGTGCTCGAGTACTCCGTCTCCAGTAAATTCGCGGCAAACTTATCCCCCAGCACGCAGCTGTGGACGGCGTTCATCGCTTCGAGGATGGAGTTGGGCTTGATTTGCGTCAGCCTTAACTCTAGCAGGTCAAGTTCGTCGTAGTTCGGTTGGCGGGCCGCCAGGCCCTGGTAGTACTCTTCGACGGTGCCCTGGATCGTGTCGAGCTTATTGCTATAGGGGAAGATTTGCGCCTTCGCAAAGCCCGCCTGGATTTTTTTGTCGAGCTGTTGGAGCTTGACGTCCAGGGCATCAAACCTGCTATTCATCTTCTGTTCGAGATTATCAATCTTGCCGGAAACTTCCTTGAGAAGCCGTTCCGTTTTGGCCTGGTCCGACTCGACCACGCCGAACATTTCCAGGACGCCGACCGCCATGCCGATGCCGGCGCCGGCCATGCCAAAGCCTGAGCCCAATTTGGCCAGGCTTTCCCCCGCTTTCGCCATCTGCTCGAGCTGGACCGCGCTCTTGCCAATCTTGGTCAAATCCGAATAGGCTTCCTTGAGCTTCACGGCGTTTTCGATTGCCGCTTTGCCGCCGCTGATGATTTGGTCTCGTTCCTTGCCTTGAGGCAGGTCGAGTTTGATTTGGGCTTCGGCGCGACCGGCGCCGAAACACGCGAGCATGCAGGCGACGCCCATGGATAGGGCCAGCCAGCGGTAACACGAAACATTCATTAATCACTCCCTAGTAAGGAACTGAGACTCG
Organism: Gemmatales bacterium; assembly: GCA_038217425.1. Classification (GTDB taxonomy): domain Bacteria; phylum Planctomycetota; class Planctomycetia; order Gemmatales; family Gemmataceae; genus JAIEPT01. Next base: position 7,828 of record JBBQPM010000218.1, on the reverse strand, counting down.
TGGCTTAACACCCGTTGGCACGCAAGAAGTGCCAGGATTCCTTCCCTTGGGGGCACGTGCGACGCATCCGCACGGGTTCCGAACCAACAAGGGGTTAGTCGTGAGGCAAAAGGAAGTGTCCCGGAGGACACCGCGGTCGGGCTACAAGAAAAAAGTCCGTCGTTGACAACTCATGTCGCAGCGGCACGTTTGTAGATCCTAATGTCGAAAGTTTACGTGTCAAGAGAATAATCGCAACTACCCAGTATTCCAGTATTTGTTTTGGGCTCCTCTCCGGCGGCGGCGACCATGGCCGCGAACGCGGCGTCAAGCCTCGACAGACCGATGGTTGAATGAACGGCGGACGGACAAATCGTCGGAACGCCGTCCTCGCCGATTGTGAAGATTCAGCACCAAGCTCGATTTGATCTACAACGTGAGCACGTCCGCACCGCCAGGAGGCGGCGGCTAAACTACTCGCCCAGCTTCCAGACTTGTACCTGGCCCATCATGTCCGCCCCCGCGACCCAGCGCTGGTCCGGCGACACCGCGCACGCGTGCATGATGTCCTTGAACTGACCGCCGCGCGGCTTGCCCAACTCCAGCGAGAGCTTGCCGTCGGCCACGCTCCAGATCTTGACCGTCGTGTCTCGGCCCGCGGTGATCATGTACTTGCCGCTCTTGGAGAAATGCAGGTCGTTGGTACCGCTCATGTGGCCCGGATATTCTTTGAGCTTTTTGAAGTCCTTCGTCTCGAAGAGATAGATCTTGCCATTGTCGGTCTCGCCGCTGCGGGCGATGGCGAAGTGCGTGCCGTCCGGGGAAAACGCGGCGCTCGAAAAATTCTCCTTCATCGTGCCCAGGTCTTTGAGCACCTCTCCCTTCACCGCATCCCACACCTTGCATCCCGTGTGTCGGCCCGAATCGAAAATGAGCGGCCGTTGCTCCGTCACCACTGCGAGTTGAGCATCGGGCGAAATCGCCAGGCCATGCACCCAACCCTTGGTCTTCCATTCCGCGTGAATCTTGCCGGTCTCGCGATCCCACACCAACACCCGGCCCGAATCGTCGCCCGAGATGATCGTCCGCGCGTCCGGCGTCATGCCCAGGCCTAGAACCCATTCCTTGTGCAAATCGAAGATCTTCGCCGCCTCCTGTACCTTCACGCTCACCGGCGGCGTCTCCGGGATCGGCTTGCCGTTTTTCTTCGCATTGGTCTCGCGCTTCTTCGCGTCGAGGATGATCTTCGCCTCGGCGCCCGCGTCCGGCTGGCCCAAATCCCAGAAACGAATCGTCTTGTCCTTGCTCGCGGAAATGACGTATCGGCCGTCCGGCGTGGCCCGTAACTTCGTGATGCCGTTCGTATGCCCCTTCAGCATCCGACTCGGAAACGGCGCCTTCGCTTCCAGCGAATTCGGCAACTCCCAGACGAGCAGGTCGCCCTTCTCGTTGCCGGCCACCAGACGGTTGTTCGTCGCGAACACGACCGCAGTGACCCAGTCGTCTTCCCACATCAGGTTCCACGCCGGCTTCGATTTCTTGACGTCGAGTTCCTGAGCGAACGCGGGAATCGCCGTGAGAACCAGACCCAACGAAAGGATGCGCAGCATGGAGGTTCCTACGAAAAAGTGAATGAAAGCAGATTCGTTTAGGCGAGCGACAGGAGATAGTCATCTCCCCTCTCCCCCGGGAGAGGGGTTGGGGGTGAGGGGGATTACAACGCGGACCCCTCAAGGTTCAGCGAACTTGTCCGCCCCCTCACCCCGGCCCTCTCCCAGGGGGAGAGGGAGAGATGCGAAAATGCCGCTACGCCAACACTTCGCGAACCGCGCGGGCGCCGTCGGGCGTCGCCCAGATCGGTCGGCTGCCGACGAAGTGTCGAACGCGCGGGTTGATGCCCAGAGCCGTGTAGATCGTCGCGAACAGGTCGCCTTCGGTGACCGGCTTGTCCTTGACGCCGTTGCCGTTGGCGTTGGTCTCGCCGTACACAGTGCCCCCCTTGATCATGCCGCCTGCCAACACGACCGACCAGCCGCGCACGAAGTGATCGCGACCCACGCGGTTGTTGATGTTAGGCGTGCGCCCGACCTCGCCCATCCAGATCACCAGCGTGTTCTGCAGATGGCCCTTGGTTTGCAGGTCTTCCATCAGCGACGACCAGGCCGGGTCGAGCACGTTCATGTTCGCCTTGTGGCACACGAAATTGTCGGCGTGGCTATCATAATTTTCCTGCCCGACTTCGACGAACGGTACGTCCGCTTCGATCAGTTTGAGAGCCATGAAGCAGCGTTTGCCGAACTCGGTATCGCCGTAACGATCCTTGACGCGGCTCCATTCGGCATCGACGTTGAACACGGCCCGACGTCCCATGGCGCGCCAGGTGCGTTCGCGGGCCATGCGATGGGCCTCGTACGGCTCGGCGGCACGATCGCGGGCGAAGTCTTGTTCGACGGCGCGGAGCAGTTCGTTGCGGCGCTGGTCGGCGTCGGGGGCGTTCTGGTTGCTGAAAAACGAGCCGACGTTTCCTTCCCGGCTAATGCTGAAGGGCTGATATTGCGGGCCGAGATACCCGGCGCCGCCGTTGCCGGTCGAACCCATGCGAATGAAGTTCGGCAGATCGCTGTTGACGTCGCCCAGATACTTGGCGCACATGGCGCCGAGTTCGGGATGGGCGACGCTCACGAGCATCTTCGTGCCGGTGTGCATCAGGTAGATGCCGCCTGGATGGTCGGGTTCGGACGTGTGCATGCTGCGAATGACCGCATACTTGTCGGCGAGCCGGGCCATCTTGGGCAGGTATTCGCAGACCTGCATGCCGGTGACGTTGGTGTTCACGGGACGAAAGGCGCCGCCGGTGGGCTGGCCAGGCTTCATGTCGAACGTATCGATCTGGCTGGCGCCGCCGTTCATCCACAGCAAGACGCATTTCTTGCCGGAGCGCCGAACTTCCTCCGCGATCGATTGCGAATGGAAGAGTCCGCCCAGATTGGGCAGCACGGCCCCGCCGGCGCCAAGCAAGGCGCCCTTCATCAACGCACGACGGCTGAGGTGATTCGAGCAAAGCGGTTTCATGGACGTCTCCGTGTGACAAAAGCGAATGAGCCACAGAGAGCACCGAGAACACAGAGAATTCAGAATGCAATCGTCGCTGCTTTCCTCTCGGTGTTCTCTGTGCCCTCTGTGGCTACTCTTTATTAATGATTGAACCGAAACTCCGCACAATTCACGAGCACCCAAATCGCGTCGCGCAGCGGCGCTTCCTTGGCCATGGACGAAGTCAAAAACGCGACGAAACGCTGCCTCTCCTCCGGCCGAGGCCTCCGCGACAGCACCGAAAGATAAATGCGCTCGACCTTCGCGTCCCACGAATCCTTCGACTTGGTTAATTCATCATACAGCGTTCCCTTACGATTCGAGGCAATCATCTGCGACACCTGCCCAGCATTGTTCATGAACAAATGCTCGGAAAGGCTTGCCTGGAAATCCCCGCGGCCGCTCGTCGGCTCTCCGAAAAAACTCATCATGTACGCATCCATCGCCGACGGCAGCGGCGTCGAACCGTGCTTGGCCCCCGCGTCGAACTGCGTCAATACCCGCAGCGAATCGAGCATCTCTTCCGCCGACAGGGGACGCACCCGCGACCGTTCGTACAGAAACGGATTGGCGTCGGCGACGGTTCCCGTCGTGCCTTGCTGGTAGACGTCGCTGTTCACAATCTCGCGAATGAACCACTTGAGGTCGTACTTGTGCGCCACCATCTCCTTGCAGCAGACGTCGAACAACTCCGGCAAATTCGGCAGGTTCTTCTCGTTCAAATCGTCAACCGGAGCCACGAACCCGCGACCCAGAAATTGCGACCAAACGCGATTGACGACCGCACGGGTGAAGAACGGATTCTCCGGCCGAGCGAGCCAGTTGACGAAATTCTCCTTGCGCGAAAAGATCGGCTTGGGCAGATCCTTGGCGCCCTTGATCTCGACTTCCTTGAATCCCGCGGGGAGAGCGGGTTCCTTGAGCGGCTCGCCGAAGAGAAACTTCGGGCTCACCGGTTCGCCTTTTTGGCCCGGCTTCTGGTCCTTGACCGACCCGGTAAAGAGAACCTCGCCCGTGCTCTTCTCGCCGATCTTGTACTTCCGCATCGTCCCCTTGACTTCGGTCTCGATCGGCACGATACGAATGAAGAACCCGGCCATCCCGTAAAAATCACGCTGCGTCACCGGTTCGTACGGATGATCGTGGCAGCGGGCGCAGCCGATCTGCGTCCCCATGAAAATCTTCGAGATCGCGACTGTGGCGTCCTCGACGTTGTTGCGATATTGGACGTAGAACAGACCCGATTCCTCGTTCGCGTTCAGAAAGTTCTTGGCGAATTGATCGAAGGGGACGTTCTTCTGAAACTGCTCCGCGAGCCATTTCTTGAACGCGGGCCGATTGCGTACCGATTCGCCGTTGGGCGGACGCCGGCCGAAGAAAAGCATGTCCCATTCCTGGCTTTGGCGGTCGCCGAACCGGGGATCCGCGAGCAATCGGTCGACGAGCTTGGCGCGCTTCTGAGGATCCGTGTCGTCCAGGAACGTCTTGGCTTCCTGGTACGTCGGAATCATGCCGACGAGATCGAGATGGACGCGGCGCAGGAACGTCCCGTCGTCGCACTTCCCGGCGGCGACGATGCCTTCCTTGTTCCACGCCTTTTTGACTTCCGCATCGATCACCTGACGCAACGGCGTCTGGGCGGAAAGCGAAGTTGCGACCAGTGCAAAGCACGTAAGAATAAATCCGCGGGTCATGATGATGATCCTTGGAGGCAGGGCGGAGGCGGGAGAAAGCTGGCGGGGGTGCAAAACGCATTGTATCCGACTCAACTCGAAATGGGGAGAGAATTTTCGAAAAAATCGTATCATGCCTGAGGCGCATCGCACAACCGAAAGGACCCTCATGAATCTCTTCGCCAAGTTCGAAGCGGGACATACTTACGACGCCTTCGTCGCCCGCTACGCCAACGACGTCCAGAAGGAACGTTGGAAAAATGTGCTCGCCCAGGTGGCGCTCACGCCCGCGCAGCAAGAACTGCTCGCCAGCTTCACACGCAAGATCCAGGTCGTGTGCCTGGCGGGCGCCTGGTGCGGCGACTGCATCAATCAGTGCCCAATCTTCGAGCGCTTCGCCCAGGCAACCCCCACACTCGCAATCCGCTACATCGACCGCGACGAACACGCCGACGCACAGCTGGCGCTCAAAATCTGCGGCGGCGACCGCGTCCCCGTGCTCGTCTTCTTCAGCGAGGATGGCCAGGAAGTCGCCCGCTACGGCGACCGCACGATAAGCAAGTATCGCGCCATGATGATGGACCTGTCCGGTGCCGCATGCCCGACCGGCATCGTGGTCAAGGGCGATCCGCTGCTGGCGCAGGTCACGCAAGATTGGCTCAACGAGTTCGAACGCGTGCAATGGCTGCTGCGCGTCTCGCCCCGACTGCGGAAGATACACGGCGATTAGAGCGATTCCGATTTGCGTGTTTTACGCGCCTGCGTTTAGCCGCCGCGCCCTCGCGGCGCGGACGGGTGCGGACCAAAAACCAATTCGATAAGCGGCCGAACCCGGCCCCGAAACGATTCGACCCCCTTTAGGAGATCCCCATGAAAACTTGGCTCGCGTGTTTCGGCGCCGTCCTCGTAGTCGCGCCCATCTCGGCTCAGAACTCTCTATACGAGAAAGGGCAATTCACCAGCGACGGCGTCACGCTCAACTATCGATTGCTGAAGCCCCAAGAAACCAAGGACTCGAGCAAGGTTCCCCTGGTCGTCTTCCTGCATGGCGCCGGCGAGCGCGGCGACGATAACGAACGTCAGCTCACGCACGGCAGCGCTCTCTTCACGCAGAAAGAGAATTGCTCGAAATATCCCGCCTTCGTGCTCTTCCCGCAGTGCCCGAACGGCAAACGCTGGTGCGAAGTCGACTGGTCCGCGAAGATGTCGCACACGTCGCCGAAGGAACCCAGCACGCCGATGAAGTTGACCCGCCAGCTCATCGACAAGCTCGTGAAGGAACAGCCGATCGACGCGAATCGCATTTATGTCATTGGCCTGTCGATGGGCGGCTTCGGCACGTGGGACTTCCTGGTGCGTTATCCGGAGTTGGCGGCTGCCGGAGTGCCGATCTGCGGGGGTGCCGACAACGCTGCCGCCGAGAAGATCAAGACGATCCCCATTTGGGCGTTTCACGGCGGCAAAGACACCGTCGTCTGGCCCGAACGCACTCGCTCGGCGGTCGAGACGCTGAAAAAGCTCGGCAGCCCGGTTCGCTACACGGAGTATCCCAACGCGGGCCACAACGCGTGGACGCCGGCCTTCGCGGAGGCGGAGTTGCTCAGCTGGATGTTTGCTCAGAAGCGAAAATAAAAATCGGAAAGTATCGATGAACTTCTCGACGCCGTGCAAGAACGAGGTTACGATCCAATCATCCGCTCGACTGTCGTGAAAAAACCATGGAGCTAATCATGCCCTCGCAGTCATTCCAACGCCTTTACTGGGTATTCGTGGTAGCACTCGTGGGACTTTGCGACCAGGCAAGTTCGGCCGACGACAAGCCTGCAGCAACGCTCTCCGATCCGGTCACCTGGATAGGCAACTCGCAGTTCGTTCTTCGTTGCGAACTTGGACGCGTCTGGAAGGGTCCGGAGGCCGCCCAGCTGAAGAAACTAAGCGAAACGCATCCAATGGTACTTCTATCCGACGCGGCTGATCTTGATAAGGCCATTGGAATACGACTCGCCGACATCGATCGAGTTGTGATTTTTGCAGACGAATTGGCAAAGCTCGATGAAAGCTCAATCTTCATTGAAACGCGAGCCCCTTTCGACCGCGACAAAGTCATCGATGCAATCGTGCCCAATGGGAAAGAAGTCAAGGTTAAAGACCGTGCCTACATCGCTGGCGAACGAGATAAGAAGGCAGTCTATTTGCAAACCAATCGCTCGTTGGTTATACGCAATCGCACCGCGATGGAATCTTTACTGAACGGGATGGCGGGGGAACCTGGGGCACTGAAGGAGGCTCTCTCGGCAGGGCCGAATACGCTGTTGACCCTGGGATTTCAGCCGGGAACATTTCTCCCGGCCGTGCGAATGGCCGGCAAACAGTCCGAGATCTTCGTGCCGCTATTTCAAGCACGGACATGGCAGGCGACAGTCGATGGAGGCGACGAGCTGTCGCTGAGCTTTCGCTTTACGTTCCCCGACGAAGCGACCGCCAAAGAAGCGATCCCTTCCTTGAAAGCGCTCGTCGCACCGCTGGACGGCTATCTTGAGTTGGCCGAGACCGAGCTACCGAAAGCTCTGAAGCGCGATGTGGGCAAGTATCCGTCAGCCTTGGATTTACAGAAACCTCTCGTCGAATCCATCCAGGCCTTGCGAGCCAGTCTGAAGGAATTCAGGCCCGAGCAAAATGGGCGAGTCGTTCACGCAAAATTGCGTGTCAAGACGCAAACGCCCGCGACGACGCTGGTGATGATCGCCAGCCTGATGCCGCGAGCCTCCAAGGCGCCTTGATGTTGCGTCTGGAGTGTTTCCAAGAAACGGATCACACGAAAATACAAAAGGGGACAAGCATGTTTCCTATTGACAGAATTTATAGCGACGCGACAAATGCCAGCATGCCCTGATTGTAGCGGCGGCCAATGAGCCTAAAATAAGGACAAATTAAACATGCCCGTCCCAATCCTGTTCGGCACGACGATTGCTCTCGGCTGAAATTTGCAAGGAGTCGCTTCGGGTTTGGGAATTGTTTGCGCCGAGGCGGGACGCGAACGCGCTCGGCGGCGACGGGGAATTTCAGACCGCGCAGCGTGAAGC
>JBBQPM010000217.1:0-10805 GCA_038217425.1 Gemmatales bacterium | reverse complement strand
TGCGGCGCTTCGCCGTCTCTCTGGTCAAACGCCACCCCGTCAACGATAGCCTCCGCGGAAAACTCCTCCGCTGTGCCTACAACACCGACTTTCTCACCGAAATCCTTACGCTCAACTATGTTTGATACGCGCTGGCCTTGCCCCTTTACCTCGGCCTGGTCGCCGACGGAGATACCTTCCCGCGCAAAGGGAAGTTCAAGTTTGCCGACAACCAACTGAACCCGGCGACCGGCACGATTCGCGTGCGTGGCGTCTTCGAAAACAAGAATGGCCGACTGACGCCGGGTCAGTTTGCCCGCGTCAAGGTTGCGATCGGCGCGTCGTACGATGGGCTTCTTTTGGCCGACTCCGCCATCGGCATCGACCAGGGGCAAAAGTACGTGCTGATCGTCAATAGCGAGAACAAGGCGGAGTATCGGAAAGTTCGCCCGAGCGATCGGTTGGAGGGGGATTTGCGCGTCTTTGGGCCCAACTCGAACCTCAAGGCCGGCGAATGGGTGATCGTCAACGGCGTTCAGCGCGTTCGGCCGGGCATCGAAGTGAAGGCGGAGAAGGTTGATATGCCGACCCTGTTCCCGGCTGAGAAGAAAGATGCCGCCAAGAACTAAATTTTAGAATTAGAAACAGAACGCTACAGCCGCAAGCGGCACAGGGAACAAGCTCTCATGATTTCGCATTTTTTCATTGATCGCCCTATCTTCGCGTCGGTGCTCTCGATCGTCATCGTCATCGTTGGCGTCGTGTCCCTGTCGCAGCTGCCGGTGGCGCAGTATCCGGAAGTAGCGCCGCCGACGGTACAGGTCTCCGCGATCTATCCGGGCGCCAACGCCCAGGTCGTCGCCGACACGGTCGCGTCCCCGATCGAGCAGGAGATCAACGGCGTCGAAAACATGCTGTACATGTCGTCGAAGTGCACCAACGACGGCCAGATGTACCTCGACGTCACGTTTCACCTGGGCACTGACCTGAACATGGCCCAGGTGCTCGTTCAGAATCGCGTTTCGGTTGCCCAGGCCAAACTGCCCGAGGAAGTCAAACGCCAAGGCGTGACGACCAAGAAGAAGTCGCCGAGCATCCTGCTGTGCGTCAACCTGATCGCGCCGGGCGGGACCTACGACCAACTCTACCTGAGCAACTTCGCGACCATCCAGGTCAAGGACGCGCTGGCGCGCATCAAGGGGGTCGGCGACGTCACCTTTCTCGGGCCGCGCGATTACAGCATGCGCATCTGGCTCGATCCGGAGAAGGTGGCGCGGCTCAACATGACGCCCAGCGACGTCATTGCGGCTGTGCGAGAGCAAAACACGCAGGTCGCCGCCGGCCGACTCGGTCAGGCCCCCGCGCCAACGGGTCAAAGCTTCCAGCTCACCGTCAAGACGCTCGGTCGACTCACCCAGGAAGAGGAGTTCAAGAAGATCGTCGTGAAAGTGGGCCAGAAAGGCGAGGTCGTTTATCTCAAGGATATCGTCAGCCGCACCGAGCCCGACAAGGCCGGCAGCACCAACACGCGCGTCGAACTGGGCGCCAAGAATTACGATGTGAGCAGCTATCTGGACCGGGACGAGGCTGTCACGCTCGCCGTCTTTCAGCTCCCCGGGTCGAACGCCATTGAAACCGCTCAGGCGGTGCGGAACACGATGGACAAGCTGAAGGCGAGTAACATTTGGCCGCAGGGGGTCAGAAGCGAGATTGTCTACGACACCACCGTCTTCGTAAAAGAGTCGATCCACGACGTTTTCAAGACGCTCATCGAGGCCTTCATCCTGGTCTTCATCGTGGTGCTGGTCTTCCTACAGAACTGGCGGGCCACGCTGATTCCGATGGTCGCCGTGCCGGTCTCGCTCATCGGCACGTTCGCGTTCATGTCGATGTTCGGATTCTCGCTCAACAACCTCTCGCTATTCGGCATGGTGCTGGCCATTGGCATCGTCGTCGACGATGCCATCGTGGTCGTCGAGAATGTGGAGACGCACCTGGCCCGCGGCCTGAGCCCGCGCGATGCGGCTCGTCGAGGCATGGAGGAGGTGACCGGGCCCGTCGTCGCCATTGCTCTCGTGCTCTGCGCCGTGTTCGTGCCGACCGCGTTCATGGCCGGCATCAGCGGCGAATTCTTCAAGCAGTTCGCGCTCACGATCGCCGTATCGACGGTGATCTCCGCGTTCAATTCGCTGACGCTCAGCCCAGCCCTGTGCGCCCTCCTGCTCAAGCCGCACGCCCATGGCCACGCCAAGGAAGATGCGTTGCCGCGTCTGGGAATTATCGTCATCGGCGGCTTGCTCGCGGTCCACTTCCTGACGCCGTTCGTGGGGCCCCTCGTGGGCCTACCGCACGAAGCACACGGCGAAGCGCACACGCCCGCCAACCCGACCCTCGTCTGGGGCGTGCGCATCGGCCTGTTCCTGGTCGGCGGCGCGGCGGGGTGGATTGCGAGCCAGATCATCAACCGCGTTCTCGCCCGCTTCTTCGCCGGCTTCAACACCGCCTTCGACGCCACCATCAAGGGATACGGCAGCATCGTCACCGGGCTCGTCCGCGCCGCCGTCATCGTGCTGGTGGTCTACGGCCTGCTCATGGCCCTGACCGTCCAGGGATTCCGCACGGTCCCGGTCGGCTTCATCCCTGAGCAGGACAAGGGCTACCTCGTCGTCAATGCCCAGCTCCCCGACGGCGCCAGCCTGGAACGCACCGAGAAGGTCGTGCGCAGGCTGCGCGAGATCGCCCTCGAGACCGAAGGCGTGGCCCATACCATCAGCGTCCCCGGCTACTCAATCGTGCTGAGTACGAACCTCAGCAACGTCGGCGGTATGTTCGTCATCCTCGATCCGTTCGAGAAGCGCAAGGGAAACAACGCCGTCGGCGCCGTGGCCGTCATGAAGAAGCTGCGCGAGAAATTTCAGGACGTGCTCGAGGCGCGCGTGAGCGTGTTCGGAGCGCCGCCGGTCGATGGTCTGGGGAGCACGGGCGGCTTCAAGCTCCAGGTGGAGGATCGCGGCGGTTCCGGTCCGGCTGCCTTGCAAGGGGCTGTCGAAAATCTTGCGGGCCACGGCAATGCCCAGCAAGGCAAACTCGCGGGCCTCTTCAGCAGCTTCACCTCTAACCAGCCGCAAATCTATCTCGACGTCGATCGCGTCAAGGCGAAATCGATGCAGGTCGATCTAACCGAAGTGTTCGCAACGCTGCAGGCGTATCTCGGCTCATCGTACATCAACGACTTCACCAGCTTCAATCGCAACTGGCAGGTCAACCTCCAGGCAGACGCTCGCTACCGTCTCCAACCCTCGGACATCGGCAAACTCGAGGTACGCAATAAGCAGGGCGATCGCGTGCCGTTGGCGGCCTTGATGACTGTCCGCGACGTCACCGGTTCGGCCATTGTCAACCACTACAACATGTACCCCTCGGCCGAGATTAGCGGCAACACCGCCCCCGGCGTCAGCTCCGGACAGGCGATCGAAATCATGAATAACCTGAGCAAAAAGGAGCTTCCCGCCGGCATGGAACTCGAGTGGACCGAGCTGACGCTCCAGCAAATCCTCGCCGGCGAAGACCTACTCACCAAACTCGTGTTTCCGCTGGCCGTGCTGTTCGTGTTCCTGACGCTGGCGGCCCAGTACGAGAGCTGGTCGTTGCCATTTTCGATCATCCTGATCGTGCCAATGTGTTTGTTGGCCGCGATCACGGGAGTATGGCTTGCCGGACTGGATAACAACATCTTCACGCAGATTGGACTGGTGGTGCTGATCGGCCTGGCAGCGAAAAACGCCATTCTCATCGTTGAGTTCGCAAAGGAACGCGAAGATTCTGGCCTCAGCCGTGCCGAGGCCGCGATCGAAGGTTCGCGCATGCGGCTTCGTCCAATTCTCATGACTTCGTTCGCATTCATTCTCGGCGTTGTTCCGTTGGTACTCGCGAAGGGAGCAGGCGCCGAGATGCGCTTCGCGCTGGGCATCGCCGTCTTCAGCGGCATGCTTGGCGTGACCCTGTTCGGCATTTTCTTTACGCCCGTGTTTTACGTCGTCATCCGCTGGTTATCGGCTCGCAAGGGCTCCGCCTCGCCGACGAATGGGACCGCGGCGGCGCCGGCGACTCATGAGGCCTCCGCTGAGCACCCGTGAAGCGTGTGGAGATTGTTTCGTTAGCAAATTAAATTCAGCTCCCGGTTGGCGTTCGTTTTTTCCTCCCGCGCAATGGCTCTCGGGCTACAATTCGGGTTGGCTGAAGGCGGATTTGGTCGCGGGCATCACGCTGGCAGCGTATGCGGTCCCCGTGTCGATGGCCTATTCCTCGCTGGCTGGGCTGCCGCCCGAACATGGCATTTATTGCTATTTGCTGGGCGGCTTTTGCTATGCCCTCTTCGGAACTTCAAAGCAATTGGCAATCGGACCGACGTCGGCCATCGCGCTGCTCGTGGGTTCGACGATCGGAAACATGGCAGAGGGCAACCCTTCGCGCTGGGTGGAAATCGCCGCGCTCACCGCCCTAGTCGTTTCCGCCCTGAGCGTTCTGGCGTGGCTTCTGCGGCTCAGCGGGCTGGTTAGTTTCATCAGCGAGACCATCTTGCTCGGCTTCAAGGCAGGAGCGGCACTCACTATCGCTTTGACACAACTTCCGAAACTCTTCGCCGTCAAGGGCGGCGGCGATCATTTCTTTGAACGCATATGGATCCTATTTGGCCAATTCGGCGAAACCAACGTCGTCGTTCTTGGCATGGGGCTTGTTGCGCTGGCCCTACTCGTTCTCGGCGAAAAGTTCCTGCCAAATCGGCCCATTGCATTGATTGTCGTCGTGCTGGCCACGGTGGCAGTTTCGGTCACGTCGCTAAAGCAATGGGGCGTTACGACAGTGGGAACGCTGCCGCCGGGATTACCGCACTTCACCCTGCCTTCCCTCCGATTGCGCGATGTCGATGGGATTTTACCGCTGAGCTGTGCATGCTTTTTGCTCGCATACATCGAAGGCATCTCGGCGGCACGAACTTTGGCCGTCAAGCATGACTGCGAGATCAACCCGCGTCAGGAGTTGCTGGCCCTTGGTGCGGCGAACTTGGCAGTCGCCTTTGGTCAGGGATTTCCGGTCGCTGGGGGGTTATCCCAATCCTCGGTCAACGATAAGGCGGGCGCCCATACGCCGCTAGCCTTGGTATTCGCCTCGCTGACTCTGGCGACGTGCCTCGTGTTCTTGACAGATATGTTGGCGAACCTTCCCACTGTCGTACTGGCTGCCATCGTATTGGTCGCCGTTCGGGGATTGGTCGATCTGCAGGCGCTGCGCCATCTGTGGCAGATCAGCCGGATGGAATTCCAGGTTGCGATGGTCGCATTGGTCGGCGTCTTGCTTTTCGGAATACTGAAGGGGGTACTGGTAGCTGCCATTGTGTCACTTTTGATGTTGCTGGCGGGGGCGGCGCGTCCCCATGTTGCTTTTCTGGGCCGTATCCCAGGTACGCGGCGTTATTCCGATATCGAGCGGCATTCGGAAAATGAGAAGATGCCGGGGATCCTGATTTTCCGCATTGAGTCTGCCCTACTCTACTTCAATGTCGATCACGTTCGTCAGGTAGTGTGGGATCGGATTCAAGAAACTTCCCTGCGGCTGGTCGTGTGCGATCTTTCCGATACGCCAGTCGTTGACGTCGCCGCTGTACGAATGCTTGGAGGATTGCACCGGGACCTCGCCAAGCGTGATGTCCGCCTGCGACTTGTTGAAGCTCATGCAAAGGTTCGCGACCTGTTGCGTGCCGAGGGATTGGAGGAACGAGCGGGCTACCTGGGACGGCACATGTCCGTAGATCAGGCCATAGCGGAATTTCATGAAAAGAGCGTTACAACGCCAACCATCCAACCCGAACATCTCTCCGGGAAGACCGGAATCTGAAAAGGCGTTTTCAACATGGATTGTGTCCCCAAAGCAAGGAATTCGTCATCGTGCCGTGCCCCCCCTATGGGAACGTTTTCATGAACATTCTTTTGCTCAACGCGGGATCGAGCAGCCTAAAAGCCACCCTTATGGCATCAGCTACGGGTTGGTAATCGCACGCGGTCAGGCGATCGGGCAGGGACCGTGACGCGCTACCAGTATTCGGAGGAGGAGGGAAGCAAGCAATCCGAGGAAGTCTCGTGGACCGTCATGCAAGAGCGGAGGAGCCCGCGGGCTGAGGCAACCCCGTAGATCGTGGTTCCGCGGGCACGCATACTCGTGATCGCCACGCGGGGAATGTAACGATGTTACGTGAAGTCCAAGACGTGCTTGAAAACAAATAAGGAACGAGAAATGAGCGAAGTAAATTCAGTTCGGAAAGGTGCGGGCGCCGTCAGCCTGGCCGATGAGGATGCGGTCAAAGAAGTTCTCGTCGACACGGTCTTCGGCCTTTGGGACATCGTCAACAACCTCACGCGATTGCGGCCATCCAAGCGAGAACGCTATCGCGTGACGATCTTCGGCTCAGCGCGAGCCAAGCCGGGAACCTACGTCTATGACGAAGTCAAACGCATATCGGCAGCGCTGGCCGCAATGGGCTGCGACATCATTACGGGCGGCGGTCCAGGTCTCATGCAGGCAGCCAACGAAGGAGCGGCTTCGGTCGACGCCTCCGAGCGAAATCGCTCCGTCGGCATTCGCGTGGATCTCCCATTCGAACAAGAGGTCAACCCGTTCGTGGAACAGGCGTACGAACACAAGACCTTTTTCACGAGGCTGCATCATTTCGTGCTGACCTCGGACGCTTACGTGGTTGCGCCGGGCGGTATCGGGACCGTGCTTGAGCTTACGATGATCTGGCAACTCCTGCAGGTGAAGCATGTCCAGAACACGCCCTTGATTTTGGTCGGTAAGATGTGGACGGATTTCGTGGATTGGGCCAAGTCGAACCTGTTGAAACCTCAGCTCTCCTTGGCTAGCCCGGAAGACATGGCGATTCCTCAATGCGTGAACACAGCCGACGAGGCAATCGCCTTGCTATGCGAGCATCATTCACGATGGCAGTCTGCCTAGACCCCGCACAAATCCTTTTATCGGGGAAATCGCTATCCTCCGCGTAGGTCGGAAAGCCAGCCGAATTGTCAACGGTGAAGGAAAAGAGATGGCAAAAGTACGACATATCGTCTATTTTTTCGGAAATGGGTCGCTAAGATATGGCTTGAATCCGAGGTGTAACTTTGCGCCGACCTTAGAAGGACCGCATCATACTCACATTAAGGAAAAATGTGGCGGGTCTGTATGTAGATCGGTCCAGTCAGCAATGGACTGTGGTGGACGAAGATGAGATTTCTGAATCGTGGCGGGTGACACTGAAAACCCGTAGAGCCAGCGCCATCCCTTTTTACCCGATTGAAGAGAACGAGTCCGTCCCAGGGCATTACAAAACCATGTTCGGTCTTCCGACTTGATTGGCCCGACTCGCTGCCGATGAAAAATTCGTCGCGCGTGCATTGGGCTCACGAAAGCATGATGACCTATGACTTCTGAGCAAGTCCGTCTCGATGAGGCACGCGACAAAAAGGCCCCCTGGAAGAAATGGGGCCCCTATCTCAGCGAACGCCAGTGGGGAACTGTCCGGGAGGACTACAGCGAAGGCGGCAACGCCTGGGATTACTTTACCCACGATCAATCCCGTTCTCGCGCCTACCGGTGGGGTGAAGACGGCATTGCCGGGATCTCCGACGACCACCAACAGCTCTGCTTCGCGCTCGCTCTCTGGAACGGCAAAGATCCCATTCTCAAAGAGCGTCTGTTCGGCCTGACCAACAGCGAGAGCAATCATGGCGAAGACGTCAAGGAGTATTACTTTTACCTCGACAGCACGCCGACGCATTCCTACATGAAGTATCTTTACAAGTATCCGCAGGCCGAATTCCCCTACGACAACCTCGTCAACACGAACCGTTCCCGCAGCCGCACCGAATTCGAGTACGAGTTGCTCGACACCGGCGTCTTCGATCAGGATCGCTACTTCGACGTATTCGTCGAGTACGCCAAGGAGTCGCCTGAGGATCTGCTGATCCAGGTTACTGTATTCAATCGCGGTCCGGAGGCGGCCGAGCTGCACCTCTTGCCGACGCTGTGGTTCCGCAACCAGTGGTCTTGGGCTGGCGCGCTCGAACGCCCCGGGTTGCAAAAGGTCGGCAACGCGATCAAAGCCGTCCATCCAACTCTGGGGGAACGCTTCCTTTACTGCGACGGCAACGCCACACTCCTTTTCACCGAGAACGAAACCAACACACAGCGCGTCTTCGGCGTGCCCAATCGCAGCCCTTACGTCAATGACTACGTCGTCCACAATCATTTGGACGCGGTGAATCCGGAAAAAAAAGGAACGAAGGCGGCCGCCCACTACCGGCTGTTCGTGAAGCCCGGGGAGAGTCAAGTCGTGCGTCTGCGATTGTCGGATGTTGCGTCGGGCAAGGACGGTTCGTTCAGCACCTTCAACGACATACTCAAGGTTCGCCATCGGGAAGCCGACGAATTCTACAAAACGGTCATCCCCGCTTCGCTCAACGCCGATCAGGCGAACGTCATGCGGCAGGCCCTCGCGGGCATGATGTGGAGCAAACAGTTTTACCACTACGACGTGGACAAGTGGCTGGAAGAGCGCGGCTCCGATCCGTTCAAGGCGAGTCGTAAACAATCGCCGCGCAACGATGGCTGGCATCACATGTACAACGGCGACATCATCTCGATGCCCGATAAGTGGGAGTATCCCTGGTACGCCGCGTGGGATCTCGCCTTTCACGTCATCGCCTTGACGCTCGTCGATCCCGATTTCGGCAAAGAGCAACTCAAGCTGATGCTGCGTGAACGCTACATGCACCCCAACGGCCAAATCCCGGCCTATGAGTGGAACTTCGGCGACGTCAATCCGCCCGTGCATGCCTGGGCCACGGGTTTCACTTATACTCTGGAAATGGCCAAAACGGGCAAAGGAGACAAGGAATGGCTCAAGAGCTGCTTCCAAAAACTGCTGCTCAATTTCACCTGGTGGGTCAATCGCAAGGACCGCTCGGGACGCAACGTTTTTGAAGGGGGCTTCCTCGGGCTGGATAACATCGGCGTCTTCGACCGAAGCGCCCCCTTGCCGACCGGGGGCTATTTGGAACAGGCTGACGGCACGGCCTGGATGGCCCTGTTCTGTCAGAATATGCTTGAAATCGCCATCGAGCTGACAAAGACCGACGGCGACTACGCCGACATGTGCGTGAAGTTTGTCGAGCATTTCCTTTGGATCGCTTCTTCAATGACGCACATGGGGGGCGACGTCGGCATGTGGGACGAGGAAGACGGCTTCTTCTATGACGTGCTGCGTCTGCCCAACGGCCAGGCCCAGCGCCTTAAAGTTCGGTCCATGGTCGGCCTTCTGCCGCTTTGTGCAACCTCGACCTTCGATGGAGTTTTGCTGAAACAGAATCCCGAGCTCGCCAAACGGCTGCAACGGTTCCTTGAAACGCGGCCCGAAATCAGCGCAGCGATCCATGACCCTGCAAAACCGGGCGTCAACGGGCGCCGACTTGCTTCCATCCTCGATGAAAGTAAACTGCGCCGCGTGCTTCACAAGATGCTTGATGAAAACGAATTCCTCAGCGAGTTCGGCATCCGCTCGCTGTCGCACTTTCACGCCGATCATCCGTATGTCTTCCATGCCGGCGGGCAAGATTATCGCGTTTCGTATCTGCCTGCTGAATCGGACACCGGCATGTTCGGCGGCAACTCCAACTGGCGCGGCCCCATCTGGATGCCGGTGAACGGTCTGATCATTCGAGCGCTGTTGCAATACTACGCCTACTACGGCAACGAATTCAAAGTTGAATGCCCGACCGGTTCCGGTCGCATGATGACCCTCTACCAGGTAGCCGAGGAAATCACTCGGCGACTGTCAAACATCTTCCTCAAGGACAAAAACGGGCATCGTCCGGTTTATGGCGGCGCGAAGAAGTTCCAGGACGATCCGCACTGGCGTGATCTCGTGCTGTTCTACGAATACTTTCACGGCGACAACGGCGCCGGCTTGGGCGCGAGCCATCAAACCGGCTGGACCGGAGTCATTGCCCGCGGCATGCACCTTTTTGCGACGACGACGGCAGAGCAAATGCTTCAACTCGGCAAGATGGCCGGGGTGGGCGGGGTCGAAAAAAACGCAGACGCAGTAACCAAATGACGCCGTTCGATAGCCTCTATTCAGCCATTCGAACCGCCAGATTCCACGCCTGGCGGTTCGAAAGTTCGCATGCTACATGAGTCTGCCATGAAGAAGATCGGTCTCGCCCTTTCCGGAGGCGGATTCCGGGCTAGCTTGTTTCATCTCGGCCTGTTCCGCTTCTTGCGTGCCGCTGGCATTTTGTCCCAAGTTACGCACATCACCTCGGTGTCGGGCGGCAGTATTTTTGCCGCTCATCTCGTGCTCAATTGGGAACGCTACAACGGCTCCGTCCGTGACTTCGAGACGGCGGCAGCCGAAATCCTCTCCGTCGTGCGCCTTGATATCCGCAATCGGATCACACGCCGCTTTCTCCGAGTCGTGCACGCTGCAAAGCCTAGAAAGAGGCGCCGACTCATCGCGAGGGAAGCCGCTTACTCCGAGAGTACGCTCCGTGCGCGGCTCAACAATGTATTCACGATGCGTGACCCCAAAAATTTGGTCTGGACTGAGCACGAGTCGGTATCGCTATGATCTCTTATACCTCACGCGGCCAAGAATGAGGCCGGATTAAAGGTCTGGAATTTATGAGTCATTAAAGATTGCAACTTCTCTCGGTGCTCCGTGGAAGTCTTTGCCAAGCATCCGTCAATTGCTCCCCGGAAGCCTTCGAATGTTG
>JBBQPM010000216.1:0-10917 GCA_038217425.1 Gemmatales bacterium | reverse complement strand
CGCGGCCGAGTGGCTCGAATCCTGAATCATGGTCTCGATTTCTTTGATCAGCTCCGGATCTTCCAGGAGCATCGCATGGGCGGCGAAGACGGCGCCGTACTGTTTGCCAAGCTTCTTGGTGATGTGCGCCTGCTGCTGACGAACGTCCACGGCCGCGGCGTCGAGGGCTTCATGCAGCCGGTTGACTTCATCCGCGCGGAACGCCTTGGCCACGAAGCGCTGGGGGATGTGATACCCTTCCGTGTCGAGCACCAGGGCCGTCCCGATCGCGACGCCGCTCGAGACGGCAATCCCGCGTTTTATTTCCATGCTACTAGGATCGAAAAACTCGGAGGGACTGTCAAGCAAATTGTCGCCCGCGCCGACGAATCGTTCGCCCAACCTTCCTTATAATGTCCGATTACCGAGCCGGAAGCGTCAGCGACGAACGGGTACATTTCGTCGCTCGGAAAGAGGGATTCTCATGCAGCGCCCCTGGGTTCTCGCCGAGCAAAACCATTTCTCGCTCCCCAAGGAGCCGTGGGAAGTCGCCGTCCTCCCCTTCGGCGCCACCGAACCGCACAACCTGCACATGCCCTACGGCACCGATAACTTCCAGGTCGACGCCATCGGCAACCGCGCCTGCCAGCGGGCGTACGAAGCCGGGGCCAAGGTGCTCCTTCTGCCGACCATGCCGTTCGGCGTCAACACCAATTACTTCGAAATCCCGGGCGCCCTCGCCCTCTCCGTGCGCCCGACCACGCTCCTGGCTCTCATCACCGACCTCGTCGAATCGCTCGAACGCCGGGGATTTCGGAAGTTGGTTCTACTCAATGGCCACGGCGGCAACGAACTCAAGCCATTCTTGCGGGAACTCCATCCGCGTACGAAGGTCTTCCTGTGCCTGTGCGACTGGTTCCGCATGGTGAGCGACGCGTCGGCGCAGATTTTCACGCATGCGGGCGAACATGCCGACGAGATGGAGACGAGCCTGGGGCTGGCGTACTTTCCGGAGCTGATGCACCCGGAACAAGCCGACGCCGGCGCCGGTCGGCCGACAAAACTTGAGGCGATCAACAAGGGTTGGATCAGCATCACGCGTCCCTGGCACGTGGTGACGACGAACACCGGCCTGGGCAACCCTGCCGAAGCGAGTGCGGACAAGGGGCGGGCGCTGATGGACGTGATCGTCGAGCGGCTTGCGGGATTCCTGATCGAGCTGGCGCACACGCCGCTCGGCCCGACATTTCCCTATTGAAGAGGTGCTAAACGTCGAACCTTTGGGCCCAACGGATCGCGTTGACCCAGCGCCAGACGCACGGCTCGTACGCAATTTCGCCGGCGACTATTCGCCGCCAACGAGCGCGCAGGGCCGAGCCGTCGAGGATGTCGAGCCGTTCCGCGTCCGCCAACGTTGCGTCGACCCAGGGCGCGATCTCCTTTAGCCAGCGCGCCTCCGGCGTCGCAAATCCGATCTTGTCGCGCCGCTCTAACACCTCGTCCGGCACGATCCCCTTGAGCGCCAATCGAAGCACGCGTTTACTTAGTCCGTCCGCGCCGATCAGGTGCTCCTCCGGCAAACGGAGCGCCAACTCCGCCAGCCTCGGCGTCAGGAACGGCACCCGGCTTTCGATCGACCACGCCATCGAGTTGCGGTCCTCGAAGCGCAACAGCATCGGCAGACTCGTCGCGGTCAGAGACTGCTCGAGCTGATCGCGCAGCATCGTCGGCGACCGCGACCCCGGCCAGCCGTGTGTGGTCACGCCTTCTCGCTGGAGCCATCGGCGGTTGAGCCAGACGGGAACGCGTTCGGACTCGAGTCGGCGGCCGATCGGTGTCGGCGCGATCAACATCCGCAGCGCTTGCAGCACCCGCCGGGGCCGACCCGACTCGTTTGTTTGCCGGACGAAATTCCAGGCGGCGCCCCAACTCCCCTGGCGCAACAGCGTGGCGAGCCGAGCTGCCTGGTGGAGACGATAGCCGGCGAAGAGCTCGTCCGCGCCCTGGCCGTCGAGCATCACCTTGAGTCCGAGTTCCCTTGCCTTCGCGAAGACGCGGTACTGGGCATAAAGGCTCGTGCTGGCGAACGGCTCCCCTTGCACGTCGATGAGCCGATCGAGATCGCGCACCAGTTCGCCCGGCTGAGGATGGACCTTGTGGACGACCGCGCCGGCCGCCCGGCCAACCAGGTCGATCCAGCGTTCCTCGCTCAGTTCCGCATCGTCGGCGACGTAGCTGACGGCGTGCAGTTCGGCGCGCGGATCGAGATGGCGGATGCCGCACGTCAGCGCCGACGAATCGATGCCGCCCGATAACGCCGTTCCGATCGGCACGTCGCTGCGCAGGTGCAGCGCCAGATTCTCCAGAAACGTCGCGCGCACGCGCTGCGCCGATTCTTCCAGCGACAGCTTCAACTCCGGCGTGTGACGCGGCGACCACCAGCGCTGGAGCGTCCGGGCGCTGCCGTCGAGCAGGATCTGGAGCGAGTGCCCTGCGGGGACCTGCTGCACGTGCGCAAACATCGTGGCGCCGGCGTGGTCGGTCCAACCCAGGCGCAGGTAGTCGTACAACCGCTGCGGATCTGCCGTTCGCGGAACCCGCGTCCACTCGAGCAGCGGCCCGATTTCCGAGGCGAACGCCAGACCGGTCGGCGGCACGGCGTAATAGAGAGGCTTGATGCCGAGGAAATCGCGCGCCAACACCAGTTGTCGACTGCGCAGGTCGACGAGCGCCAGAGCGAACATGCCGACCAACTTTGACAAGCACGCCAGTCCCCAGCGGAGATACGCGTGCAGCAGGACTTCGGTGTCGCTCGCGGAGACGAACGGGCCGGGGAGTTCGCTACGAAGTTCGCGGTAGTTATAGATTTCGCCGTTGAAGATGAGATGGACGCGCCCGTCGGGCGAGGACATCGGTTGTCGGCCGGCGGGGGTCAGATCGAGAATGGCGAGTCGGCGGTGGAGCAGGCCGAAGTCGTCGGCGACGAGCGAACCCGAGTCGTCGGGGCCGCGGTGGGCGAGCGAATCGAGGGGCGCTGATCCCGGAGGACTTGAGCCGATCCAGCCTGCGATGCCGCACATGAGGGGGTCGTCTCGAAGGTTCCCGGAAACGCCGATTCGGCTATGGTAGCGTTTCCGGAGCGAGACGTTACGCCGCCTTGGCGACTTGCCGGGTCGGATCGGACTCGGCGATGTAGGCGTCGATGATCTGATTGGGATCGCCGTCGGCGCGAACGCTGCCGTGGTGCATCCAGATGATCCGTTCGCAATTCTTGCGCAGGTAGTCGAGATTGTGCCCCACCATGATGACGATGCGGGCCGAGCCGATCAGATCCTTGATGCGTTTCTCCGCCTTCTTTTGAAACGCCAAATCCCCGGCTCCGAAGAATTCGTCGATGAGTAGGATTTCGGGATTGGTGGCGGTGGCGATGGCGAAGGCCAGGCGAATGAGCATGCCGGAAGAGTAGCAGTTGATGGGGAGATCGATGAACTCTCCCAGTTCGGCGAACTCGCAGATGCCCGGGACGTGCGGCGCCACGGACTTGGTCGTCGCTCCGTACAAGTACGAACGGAAGTAGATGTTTCGGATGCCGGTGGCGTCCATTTCGAAGCCGACGTTGATGTCGAAGAGAGAGCAGATCTCCCCGGCGATCGCCGCGATCCCGTCGGCAACGGGGTAGATGCCTGCGATGGTGCGCAAGAGCGTGCTTTTGCCGGCGCCGTTGTGTCCGATGATGCCGACGCGTTCGCCGTCGCGGATGGTGAGCGAGACGTCCTTGAGGGCGTGCACCATCGTCTTCTTCTGGAATGTCCGGCGGAAGAGTCCGCGCAGGATGAATTCCTTGAAGGTGATGTGGTTGCCCTTGATCGGGTAGGACAAGTTCACGTTTTCGAGTTGGATGAGCGCCATGAAGTTTTACACCCAAAAAACGAGAGTTTTCTCGAGCCGACGCAAACACGCCCAGGCGAAGAGTCCCGTAAAGACAACAAAGCCGACGGCGATCGCCATATGTTCCCAGCCCGGCAAGGTTCCCTCCACGATCGGCTGGCGGATAGTTTGCAGCAGGGCGTAGATCGGGTTCCATTCGAGAATCATCAGCAGCTTCCGCCGATTGGGGAACAGCGTCGGGCTATACACGATGGGCGTCAGATAAAACAAGATCTGTAAGCCGATCTCCAGAATGTGGCCCGTGTCGCGAAAATGCGTTTGCATCAGCCCGGCGACGATCGCGCCGAACCAGCACAAGAAGAAGAGCAGCGTCAGCCCGACCGGCACCATGAGCAGCGCCCAAGTGATCGGAACCCCTTTAAAATAAATCGTGACCGCGACGGCGAGGGCGAGTGCGATCAGAAAGTGAAACCCGCTCGAAAGCACTTGCCGCAGGGGAAAGATGGCGAGCGGAACTTTTTGTTGCCGAATGTACGCGGCCGAGTTACTGAACGAGTTGCACCCGCCCGTGAGCGATTCGACAACGTACTGCCATACGGACATGCCGACCATGAGAAACGGCGCGTAGTTTTCGGTCGGCTGATTGAACATCGCTCCGAAGACGATGCAGAAGACGAATGTCATCGACAGCGGACGCAGCAAGGACCAGCCGACCCCCATGAACGATCGACGGTATCGATTGACGATGTCGTTGCAGACCAGGGTGAACCAGAAATAGCGAAGCCGCCAAATCTGGGAAAGGTACGAGGATTGCGAAAGGCCGACGCTGGCCATGGGGTGGTTCCTTCGGTTCGAACAGAGTGCCTGCACAACTATCGGCAGATCCCGCCCGCGAATTGAACGCGCGATCGGGATCCTCGCAAACCGTATGCCTTTGCCGGGCACAAATAGCAATGGCAGATTTTCCGAGTGCGCAATTGGGCAAGCCTGGAAGAGTTTGCGGGCGCGGGGCAACCTGCATTGACGCCGTTCCGCGAAACACGCTATAACACGGTCCCTGGAAGATCCGGGGGTTATGCGCGGGGGAATCGTTGCAAGAGTATTTTCTGAGCCTGATGCGGGGAGAACGAACGGGCCTGATCGCCGCCGTCGTGCGGGCCGGGCTTTGGCTCGTCTCGATCCCCTACGGCTGGATCATGGGCCTGCGTAATTTTGCGTACGCGCGCGGCTGGAAGCAATCGTTCGCCGCCTCGGTCCCCGTTCTCAGCGTCGGCAACCTGACGCTGGGGGGCACCGGCAAAACCCCCTTTGTCGAGTACCTCGCCCAGCGCTTGCGCGAAAACGATCTGCAAGTCGCCATCCTGAGCCGGGGCTATGCCGGCGAACATGGCCGTAACGACGAGGCGCTGGTGCTCGAAGAGAACTGTCCGGACGTGCCGCATCTGCAAGGCCGCGATCGCGTCCTCCTCGCGCAGACCGCGGCCCTGGAACTCGAGAGCGAAGTTTTGATCCTCGACGACGGCTTTCAACATCGCCGCCTGCGCCGCGATCTCGACATCGTGCTGATCGACGCGACCTGCCCGTGGGGCCATGGTTATATATTTCCACGCGGGCTCTTACGGGAATCGCCTCGCGGCTTACGGCGGGCACACGTCGCCGTCATCACGCGCTCCGATCAGTCCGCGGACGTGGCGAACATTCGCAGGAAAATCGAAACGTTGGCGCCCGGACTCGCGGTCGTCGAAACGTCGCATGCTCCCAGCCTATGGGTGAATTCCGGTGGCGCGACCCAAGCCGTGAACGCCTGGCAAGGGCAGCGTCTCGCCGCGTTTTGCGGGCTCGGCAATCCGAACGCCTTTCGCGGCACGCTCGAAAAGCTGGGCCACGAAGTTGTCGCCTGGCGAACGTATCCCGACCATCATCCGTACACGCGCGCGGATATCGACGACCTGCGCCGCTGGGCCCGCGACCTCCCTGTCGGCACGGTCGTGGCCACGAGTCAGAAGGATCTCGTCAAGATTCGCCTGGAACGGCTCGAGGGGCATGAGCTTTGGGCGCTTCGGATCGGCATCCAGGTGCACGCCGGCGAAACGGAATTTTTGGAGCTGGTGAAGAAGTCGCTCAACGCAAGAGTCAACCACGGAAGGAAGGACCATGAACCTGCATCATCCCGATTATGAAGCCCATAAACCGCTCGACCTGAGCGGCATCAAGACCTACGAAGTCGAATCGCGCCCCTCGAAAGTCTTTCACGACGACCTGGGCAGGCCGACGGCGCCGACGTCCAGCGTCGAGGGTTGGCTCGATTCGCTGCCGCGCCAGCTCGGCGCCAGGGATCTGGGACGGGTCTCCAACCACATCGTCCGCGCCAACCGCGAAGGCCGAACCGTCGCCATCGGCATCGGCGGGCACGTCATCAAGACCGGTTGCGCTCCGTATCTCATCGACTGGATCAACCAGGGACTCATCCACTCCGTGAGCATGAACGGCTCCGCGGCGATTCACGACTTCGAGCTGGCGTACGTTGGCAAAACCAGCGAGAACGTCGGCACGCAACTGCCGCGCGGGCAGTTCGGCATGGCCCGCGAAACCGCCGACGCCTTCGCGGTCGCGGCCCGCGCCGGTTCCGAGAACGACCTCGGCCTCGGCTGGGCCATGGGCCGATACCTCGACGACCTCAGTCCCCGCCATGCCGAGTCGAGCCTGGTGCTCGCCGCGTATCGCAAGGGGATCCCCTGCACGGTCCACGTCGCGCTGGGGACCGACATCGTGCACATGCATCCGCACGTTTCCGGGGCCGCCCTGGGCGAAGCGTCGCTCATCGATTTCCGCCGGCTGTGTCGAGTCGTGTCGACGATGCACGCCGGCGTCTGGATGAATCTCGGCAGCGCCGTCATCATGCCGGAAGTCTTCGTCAAAGCGGTCTCCGTGGTCATTAATCTGGGCCACAGCCTCGACGGATTGGTGACGGTGAACCTCGACAAGCAGGCGCAGTACCGCGCCCGCGTCAACGTCGTCGAACGTCCGTCGGCCGAAGGGATCGAGCTGATCGGCCATCACGAAATCCTGATCCCGCTCTTGCACGTGAGCGTGGCGAGTCAGCTGGCGAAGGAAAATGCCGCCGAGTTGCAGGAAGCGGCCGCGGCGTAGAAGTACGAAGAAACAGCTAACCACAGAGACACAGAGAAAGCGAGAAAGAAAAAGAGAGAGGCGGCCGATTTCTTCTGTTCGCATTCTCTCCTTCTCGGTGTTCTCTGTGCCTCTGTGGTTAGCTTTGTAACGAAGAGTACGTGCTGAATCGAAAACCCAAGGAAGGGAATCAGGCATGTCGACCGATCTCATCGATCTCGTGCAAAACCTCGGACAACCGCGCGTCCTCGTCGTCGGCGATCTCATGCTCGATCGCTACGTCTGGGGCGACGCCGAACGCATCAGCCAGGAAGCCCCCGTCATTCTCCTGCGCGCCGATCGCCGGGAGGAACGTCTGGGCGGCGCCAGCAGCGTCGCCACGATGTTGCGCGCTTTGGGGGCTCGCGTGTCGATCGCAGGCGTCGTCGGCTGCGATCCCGACGCGGGACGCATTCGCAACATTCTCACCGACCTCGGCATCGATCACGAAGCCGTCCTCACCGATGCCGCACGGCCCAGCACCGTGAAGGAGCGCTACATCGGCCGGGCGCAACATCGCCATCCGCAGCAGATGATGCGCGTCGATTTCGAAGATCGCTCCGCCCTGGAGCCGGGCATCGAGGCGGCGCTGATTCGCATCCTGGTGGCACAAGTTCGTAAAGCCGACATCGTACTCATCAGCGACTACGACAAGGGAGTCTGCACGCCGAGGCTGATGGCGGAGGTGATCGCCGCTGCGGACGCCCGCGGCATCCGCACGCTCGCCGACCCGATTCGCGGCGAAGATTATCGCAAGTACCACGGCTGCTCGGCGATCACGCCCAATCGCCTGGAGGCGGGGCTCGCCGCGGGCCGAACGCTCAATTCGCTCGCGGAGATCCACGAGGCGGCGATCCACTTACAGGAGAAACTCGACCTCGAGGCGGCGATCATCACGCTCGACAAGGACGGCATGTGCCTGAAGCACCGCGACGGCCGGCTCAAGATTCTGCCGACCCGTCCCCGCGCCGTGTACGACATCACCGGCGCCGGCGACATGGTCATGAGCGTCCTGGGCATGGCGCTTGCCGCGGGAGCCGAGTATGAAGACGCGATCGGGCTCGCCAATGTCGCCGGCGGGCTCGAAGTCGAAAAGATCGGCGTCGCCACCGTCACCCGCGACGAAATCATCCGCGACATCCTGCACGGCGGCTTGCAAACCGGCGCGAGCGCCGGCAACAAGATCCTCGCGCTGCACGGACTCGTGCAGGAACTCGACAAACGCCGACGCCTGGGCCAAAAGATCGCCTTCACCAACGGCTGCTACGACGTCCTGCACGCGGGACACGTGCAATACCTGCAAGACGCCCGCGCTCAGGCCGACCTCCTCGTCGTCGGGCTCAACAGCGACGGCAGCATCCGTGCGCTCAAGGGGCCGACTCGTCCGGTGCAAGCTCTTCCCGCGCGGTCGATGGTGCTCGCGGGATTGCAGGCGGTCGACTACGTCGTGGTTTTCGACGACAAGACGCCGATCGAGTTGATCGAGGCGATTCGGCCCGACGTGCTCGTGAAAGGCGCCGACTATCGCAAGGAAGACGTGGTGGGAGCCGAGTTCGTCGAATCGTACGGCGGCCGAGTCTACCTCGCGAAGCTGCATCATGGCTTCTCGACCACGAACCTCATCGACCGCATGCGGGCGGCGTAGCGAATTACACTCGAGCCCGCAGCGCAAGCAAGGATTCTTCATTCCGACCCTTGCTTGCGCCGCGGGCTCCACAGAGAAGCCGATGAAGATCGCACTCTTTCTCCCGAACTGGATCGGCGACGTGGTGATGGCCACGCCCGCCATCCGCGCCGTGCGCGATCGGTTTCCCGACGCCGAACTCACGGGCGTTTGCAAGCCGTACGTCGCCGGGCTGCTGAGCGGCAACCCGTGGTTTCAGAACCTCACGTTCCTCGACCGCCAAGGCCCGTGGACGCAGCGCTGGTGGAATGTCGCCTGGCGCATGCGAGCCGCGAAACCCGATCTGGCCATCCTGTTCCCCAACACGTTCCGCTCCGCGGCCACCGCCTGGCTCGGCGGATGCCGGCGCATCGTCGGCTTCGATCGTTATGGCCGAGGACGTCTCCTCACCGATCGGCTGCAGGCCAAACGCAGCGCCGACGGCGGCTTCGAACCGATGCCCGTCATCGACGACTACAACCGATTGGCCGTGACCGCGGGGTGTCACAACCCCGGCCATCGCATGGAACTGTTCACGACGCCCGCCGACGAAGATCAGGCCGACCGTATCTGGCAGCAGTGCGGCTTCGGCGGCCGCGAGGTGTTCTGCCTGAATCCCGGGGCGGCGTTCGGCGCGTCGAAGTACTGGGACGTCGATTACTTCGCCCGGCTCGCGCAGGACTTGGCCGACTGGCGCGACGCCGGCGTGCTTGTTTTATGCGGCCCCGCCGAACGCGAAATCGCCCGGCACATCGCCCGCCTGGCAGCCCGGCCTCTGGTCCACTCCCTTGCCGACGCCCCCGTGTCGCTCGGGCTCACCAAGGCGCTCATTCGCCGAGCCGATCTGCTGGTCACCACCGACAGCGGCCCGCGCCACTTCGCCGCCGCCTTCGGACGCCCCGTCGTCACCCTCTTCGGCCCCACGCACATCGGTTGGACCGAGACGTTCTACGACCGGGCCACTCATCTACAGAAAAAAGTCCCCTGCGGTCCGTGTCAACTGCGCCGCTGCCCGCTCGATCATCGCTGCATGACGGAACTGCTCCCCGCGGAAGTTTACCACGCCGTCGTCGACCTTGTCGAACGGACGGCCCAGACACGAAAGGCGTCATGAGTAGCGTCCATGACAACCCGATGTCGCAATCGCCGACGAGCCTGGCACAGCGCTGGCGCGAAACGTGCTGGACGTGGCACGAGCGCGCCGACTGGGCCGAGTTCGCGGGCGCCGACTGGCGCGACACGATCCTCGCCGCGGAGATGACCGACGACTTCCACTCCAAGCAGGGCCGATCGACCGGGCGCTGGCTGCTGCGCTCGGGCTCCCAAACGCTCAGCGTGTACCTCAAACGGCACTATCAACTCCCCTGGTGGCGCGGCCTGCTGGCGACGCTTTGGCCCCGCGCGGCGTGGTCACCTGGGCTGGAGGAGTTCCATCATCTGCAGACGGCCCAGCGGTTGGAGATTCCGACGCCCGCCATCGTCGCTGCGGGGCAAGCGGTCGGCCCGCACGGACGTCTGCAAAGCGTGCTCGCCATCGAGGAGTTGACCGGCAAGCTGGCGCTGCATCAGGCGATCCCGCTGGCGCAGCAGCATCTGGATGCGCCGACGTTTCGCCGATGGAAGCGCGGGCTCATCGCGGAGCTGGCGCGGCTCGCGCATCTTTTGCACGATAAGTGTTTCTTCCATAAAGATCTCTACCTGTGCCACTTCTACGTTGCCCGCGCGGATTGTCTTGAGCCGCGGAGCGAATGGCGCGAACGGGTGTGGATGATCGATTTTCACCGCCTCGCCCGGCACCGGTTCACCTGGCCAAACTGGCTCGTGAAGGATCTTGGGGGCTTGCTGTTTTCGACGTGGAATGAAGGCATCGACGTCCGCGATCGGCTTTACTTCTGGAAGTGCTACGTCGGCGGCAAACCGAGCGTGTGGCAGCGAATCTTGCGTCGCCTGGTGACGCTGAAGGGCCGGCGTTACCTGGATCACAACGAGAAATTGCAGGCGCGCAAGGCGGCTTGACGTTCGCCGGACGTAGGGCACGTTTGTAACGTGCCATGATTTCAACGCGGCACGTTACCAACGTGCCCCACGAACGCGCAAGGCGGCTTGACGTTCGCCGGACGTGGGGCACGTTTATAACGTGCCATGATTTCAACGCGGCACATAACAAACGTGCCTCACGAACGCGCAAGGCGGCGTGACGTTCGCCGGACGTGGGGGGC
>JBBQPM010000215.1:0-10969 GCA_038217425.1 Gemmatales bacterium | reverse complement strand
ACCGGATGCAGCTTGCTTGTACTTTCCCTTCTGTGATGGTGCCGTCTGGTCGTCACCCGCCATCGAGCCGGGGGTGACGACCCGTGTCGCTTTCCGCCGAATGGGCCCGCGGGCGAGCGATTCTTCCACGGGTTCACAAACGGCCACACGCTGGCCCGCATGCAACAGCTTGTGCAAGTAAGCTTCCAGCTGGTGGTGCGGAAAGCCAGCCATGGCGAGCGTCCGGTCCCGTGTCGTCATCGTCAGCCCGAGCAACTTGGCAGCGACCTCCGCGTCCTGGTCAAACAGCTCGTAGAAATCGCCCATACGAAAAAGTAAAAGCATCCCAGGATTCGTTTCTTTGGCTGCCCAGTATTGCTGCATCAGGCTATCGGGACTGGCTGAGCCGGGGGAAGCCGTTTTTTTATCCGTTGGCGGAACTTTGTCTGCCTTCTTCCCCTTCTTCGGTTCAACCAGTGGGGATTGCGTTCCTACCGTTTCCGGGCCTGACGCCGGTGTGGAAGGAACTTGCTGCGGTTCAGGGCCCAGCATTTGATGGGCCATGCGGCGGACATGTGGTTTGAGACGAACAAACGCCTCCTGTTCCTGGGTGAAAGTCTCGACGAGAGCTTCGAACGCGTTCGCCATTGGCTCCTTGCCAAATTGCTCCGCAAGGGGCTGGATCCCTTCTCTCGCTTTCTCCATCGGGAACGTCTGATAGCGGATAAGACGAACCAATTCGATCCAATGCTTGAGCGAGTACATTCGGATGACGAACTTCAGCTTCGCCGCGCGAGAAAGCGGCACTTCTCCGGCCGGGGTCGGCCGGGATGTGTCTGTTTTGACCATGGAATTTCCTTTCAGAATGGATGAGATGAATTGGCTACTGCACGCGGCCAGACATGAGATGAACGTTGCGGTCGGTGGCGGTCCCTCGATAGGCAAGCCGGCGAAGGCCTTCCATGCCAAGCCATTTCTTGAGGGATTCGGCGGTGTCCGGCGGATCGTTGAACTGGATGCCATGGACCCCCTGGTTCCCGACCTTCCAAACTTCCTTGCATCCGTTCTCCAGGAGAGCGAATACGGCGATTGGTTCGAGCAGTTCGGGCGCCAGCAGGATGCTGCCAACGTGCGGCTCGGCCTCGCTACCCTGGTTCCAGTTAGGCGGAAGATTCAGGCCGTGGATGCCGAGGCATTTTTCGAGGATGAGTTTTCCCTTGGCGGAAACATCGCAGAGCATGCGATAGCCAAGGCCGCAGGATTCTCCTGTAAGAGGCACAATGCCGAACTCGGCCAGGTGATCCCAACGGGCAATCGTTTTCATGGGAGTCCTCCTTTAGATAGGTGATGTGGAAACGAAACCGGCCGGAATTTGCTCGTGGCAAACGCCGACCAGTTTCGCCGCACCTGGAGGACCGAACCTTATGGCATCACCAACTTCTCAGCGGACGAACGCCGGCTGAGAGGGTGATTCAATCGTCTACTTCGGCCACGCGTGGAAAGAACTTCTTCCAGACGAGTGGCGGCAGTCTAGCACAACGACGGCAACTCTCAAAATGCCGCGCTCCGCATGGTCCGAAAGCGCAAAACCCAGGTGCGAAGGTGCCAGAATATGCCGAAAGACAGGGAGAACCTGCCCGACACGGCCGTTACACTTCATTGCAGAATCAACGCTGATCCAAAGATCGGCAAGGATATTCACCGAGGTTTTCTTTCCCTCTCTTTCCGTCCGAGAGTGTTCTTTCACGACGGGATGCCTGCATTCGTGAATGCTGTGCATCAATCGGTTGGGAACGTGTTTCCTGACAATCATCGACACGTGCTTGAGGCAATGCCTATGCGAACGACCGCGCGTTATTCGCATCACGTGATTCGAGACAAGAGACCCAGCGGGTCTCTTGTTTTTGGTCTCCCGCTTGGCTCGCGAGACGCTGCGACGTTCCTTCGGGACCGTGGCAGCTTTTCGAAGCGCCCTTTGCAAACCGACAGGGGTCGGCAATCGCGAAGGTTCAACAGGAGGGCCAGACCATGGCACTGAAACAAGGCGGTGAACACTACACGATGTTCACATTCGCGGAGAACGGAAACGTCATGAATCGGCGCGTGCATCGTATCGAATTCCAGGATCGAACCGGCAAGGTTCACGTTCTGGAAGGAGCTACCTTGCCCACGCTCGTCATGCTCAGCACCGGTACGGCGCAAAAAGGATGTCACATTGCGACCATCCTTTTGAAGCCCGAAACGTTGCCAGCCAATTCGCCGGAAGGCGGTCTTTGGCCGAGCAAGCGGGACGTTCTTCACGGGTTCGCAGGGCTTGTCGTGTTGGCGTTGTTGCAGCACTTCGTGCAGCTCGCCCGCATGGCGCCCTGACGCCGGCGACTTTGCTGTACCTCTCTTCCTGCCCGAGAGTGAAAAAAATCGGCAGCGCCATGGTTCGAAAGGACCGAGGTGGTCGACGGAGCCCGTCATCGCTGCGAGCGACGACGGTTTATGGACCCCGGAACGCCTGCAAGGCATTCCTTCATGGACGAAACGACTATGGGACAACGCAAACCTGATCCCAAACACGTTTGGAGTTTTGGACCCGTTAAACAGGTTCCAAACTACGAACGAGACCAGTTCTTCTTTTTGCTCGGAGCACTGGTCGTTCGGTTAATGGAGCATTTTTTAATGCTTTAACAATCGAACTAAACGGAGGCGGTCACTTTATGTGGCCGTCCTCCCTTTCTTTTGTCGTCCACCTCGGTTCGGCCCGAGTTTGCCATACAGACCGCTGGTTTTCAATCATGATCGCACTGTCACAAGGAGATTCGTTATGACTTTCAAGGTCACCATCAATGGCACCGGCATCGGCTCATGTGCTTTAACCGGCAAAGAAACCGACGGCCTCAACGTCACGTTCGAGGACGGGACCATCAAGGAAGCTTTCCTGTCCTGGAAGGCATTCCGGCAGCTTTTGAATCTGAAAACCGGCCAAGTCATTCGGCCGGAGGGAAGGCCCGTGCCGGCGAACGGGGAAAAGGCCAAGTAACCCCCTCCGTCAAATCTCAATTGGAGGCGAAGCGATGAGCAAACCCGTTCACGAGGTCCGCATAGGCCTCATCAAAGCAGCCGTCTGGCACAACATGACCCGGGCGGGAGAGCGTTACAACGTGACGCTTACCAGGCTGTTCCGCAACGGCGACGTTTGGAAGGAGTCGAATCATTTCGGCCGCGACGACCTGCTCGTCGCGGCAAAAGTTCTCGATTTGGCTCACTCATGGATCTATCAACAGGATCGTGAGCGACCACACAAGGGGGAAGAGGATAACAATGGGACTCGTGAGCCAAATCTGGACCATCAGTCGCGATGATCGCCTTCGGTCGTTCCTAACGACCAACGTCTGTTCTCAGCGCTTCGTCGCGCATATCGAACGCCTGGGATGGCTTTCTCGCGTAGAAACCATTCACGCCTACTTTGCCGACCGCGCCGACGGCGGATGCGGATATGAGGTTCTGTGGAAAGAGGACATCACTCTAAAAGACCTTTTTGAGTTCTTTCGCATTTTATGACACTACCGCTCCACAAGCTGTTCTCCATCAGAAGGCTCATTGACGAGTTCGCTGCACATATTGTGAGCTGCGAACAGCGCGATTGCCTTGCGGCTGACGCGGCCGACCGAGTCGACCGCATTCTCAATTCCCAGGGCTCGATTGAGCGTTCGCCTTCGACCTTGGAATCTCTGATTGAAGGGAAGATGCAGTTCGGCTCGATATATGCCGATCCGCCTTGGCCATATGACAACGTCGCGAGTCGGGGTGCCGCTGAAAACCACTATCGCACCATGTCCCTCCGCGACATCGCCGAACTGCCCATCTCCCAGCTTGCGGCAAAGGACGCGCATCTCCATTTGTGGACCACCAACGCGTTTCTTTTCGAGGCTCATCGTGTGATTGAGGCTTGGGGCTTCACTTACAAAAGCTGCCTCGTTTGGATCAAGCCGCAAATGGGCAACGGCAACTACTGGCGAGTCAGTCACGAGTTTCTTCTACTCGGCGTTCGCGGCGATGCGGTCTTTTCCGATAAGACCCAGCAAAGCTGGCTTTACGTCGATCGCACCAAGCACAGCAGCAAGCCCGCGATCTTTCGAAAGCTGATTGAGCAAGTTAGTCCGGGCCCGCGTCTGGAATTATTCGCGAGAGGTAAGGCGCCGGGTTGGATGTGCTGGGGAAATCAAGTCGAACCTGATCTATTCTCCACGCTTGACGACCAATGACGGGGGGACCGACCGTGGCTACCATCACAAATCACAGTGACCTTTCCGAGAAGCTCGACCGAATCGAGCAAATGTTGCAGACGCTGATCGAACAACGCACCGTCAAGGAGTGGTATTCCACCAGCGATGCCGCACATGTACTGGGGAAGGCGGAATTTACCGTTCGTGAATGGTGCCGTCTTGGCCGAGTCCGTGCCAAGAAGAAGCAGTGCGGACGGGGCACGGCTAGCGAATGGATCATTTCCCATGAAGAGCTTATGCGAATTCGGAATGAAGGCCTTCTGCCAGAAACACGCCCTTATCGACATGTCCTTTGAAACGGCAAAGATTGCCGCCTCGTCAATGTGGCCAAATTTATACAGAAACGGTGGGGTCAATATTCTAATGTTGTAGACCAAATTGGGTTTTTCTCGGAATCTTCACAAGGCCGTGGTGGAGCGCCCCATCGACGACAGGCAGCCCCGATTCTGGTCCATAGGGAGGTAAGCCGAAGTCTTCCCCGGCACGTTCCGATCCACTACGGCAAGTATCATCGCGAGCAACTCTTCGACGCCGCCCGACGGTCGCGTGCGTGCGCTTACCTAGCCGACGACGATCACGGGCCCTTGGCGTTGCAAGAGATTTTGCTCGCGGGTTGTCCGGCGGTCGGCGTACAGACGGGAGCCTCGCTGCCTGCCGCCTGGACAAAAATGCATTCGCCACAAAAGCGAACATGCTAGCTTGGAGAAGTTCCTGAACGCCATTGAAAGAGTGCAAGCCATGCAAAGGCCGCGCGTGCGCGCACACGCTACCGATGATTTCGATACGCAACGTATCGTAGACGGCATCGTTGCTCGGCTCGATTCTTAACGCGCCGGCAACTTGACGCCGCCAAAAGGTTGGTAAGACAACGTGGCGTTGGGCGATTCGCACTCCATTCCCTACAACATCGATCAAGCTCTTGAAATCATGTCTGTCGGCAATCGATGTTTTGCGGAGGTCGCCCTTGGCCCGCTCTTCTTCGCCCGAACACCCCACCTCCCGGCCGCGCGACGCGACGGCGGCTGCGGAACGCGTCTTGGCCCATGCCCAGTCCGGCCGCGACGTCGTGCAAGACTTCGTGCCGTTGGCGGAGTCCCTCGAATGGGAACTCTGCCAAGAATATCTTCGGCAGCGCGGCAACAAGGCGTTTATCTCCGACGCCTCGCCCGTTCCGTTCGTCATCAACAACGACGGCGCCCTGTCGCGCCATGCGGCGGAAATCTTCTTCGCCAGCCTCCAGGCGGCTGACCAAAACGGCACGCTCGAAGAGGAGATCGTCGTTCTGGAATTGGGCATCGGCGTCGGCCTGTTCGCGAGGTTCTTTCTCGATGCCTTGCGCGAGCTCTGCCGCAAGCACGACAAGGACTATTACCACCGGTTGACCTACCTCGCCGCCGATCGCTCCGAACGCATGCTTTTAGACGTCTTGCGGCATGGCGTGTTGGCACAACACCCGGGTCGCTATCGCGTTCGTCAAGTCGATGCGATGGAACCGGAGCGAACCTTGCCTGGCGACGTCCTGCTTCGCGACCGCAACCAGCCGATTCGAGCTGTTTTCCTCAATTATCTGCTCGATTGCCTCCCCGCCGCCGTGTTCCATTTCGACGACGACGCCACGAGGCAGTTGTGCGTTCGCACCTGCGTGGCCCGCAACGTTCGCTTGAGCGACTACACTGATCTTTCGCTCAAGGCCTTGCAAGACCGGGCCAAATCGCGCGCCCCCGAGGCTCGCCGCGAACTTCTGGAGGTTTACGGTCTCTTCGCCTCGGAATACGATTATCGCCCCGTCGATCCCAAGTCGATCCCTCTCGGCGAGTTCGCCCAGGATTACGGCAAGCGCATCACCAAACGACTCCTTCACAGCTACGGCGCCATTCAGTCGCTCGAAAAACTGTTGGCGCTGATCCCCGACGAAGGCTTCATCCTCGTCAACGACTACGGTCAAACCCAGGCCACGCACGACGATGAATTCGAGCATCAGCGCTTTAGCCTGGCGACCTTCGTCGGCGTCAATTTCCCGCTTTTGAGAACTTACTTCGAGGCCGGCAAGCGCTGCGCGGTCTTAGAACCCTCGGCCGATAGTCGCGGCATCCACACGCGCCTCTTCAGCCGCCAACCGGCGACCGAAACAACCGCCCGCTTCTTCGAGCGATTCGGCGACCAGGCCAAGGACAAGCTCGAAGAACCGCTTCAAAAAGCGCGGGCCTGCGCCAAAGGGGGCAGGTACGAGCTGGCCGCCACGTTCTACAACGAGGCCATCCGGACGCAACCCGGCAACTGGGTGCTGCTCAGCGAAGTGGCGATGTTCCTGATCTTTCAGATGCGCGATCCCAAGGCCGGTATCGACATGGCCAAGGTCGCCTTGTCGCTGAACCCGAGCTGTTCGGCGGAACTTTGGAACACGCTGGGAGACGGCCTTTACGAGTTCGGCCGTACCGCCGAGGCGAGGGGGGCGTATCTCAAGGCGCAATCGGTCAATCAAGCCGACATCCGCTCGCGCTACAACATGGCCTGGGTCTATGCGCGAGAACGCAATTATCCCGCCGCTCTGGTCGCCGTTGCCGAAGCTCTCGGATTTGACAAGACCGGCGAGTATCATGAACGGCTCCTACAGAAACAACAAGAAGTTCTGGGGCAGCTACGACTGCGAAATCAGCAAGAATACCTCTTGCTCATCAATCTGGTTAGCAAGTACGTCAAAACGGACGACAAGGCGGAGGAGACTCTGCCGCGCCACTCCGACTGAAGAAGGAATCGCTATGCCCGACTCAGCTCTCCCTAAAGTTTCGAGCGCCAACAAAACGTCCGTCGTATCGCCGCTCGTTTCGATCCTGATTCCCTGTTGCGGCATGCTGGAGTACACGAAGCTTCTCCTGCCGAATCTGCTCAAGCATACGCGGCAGCCGTTCGAGTTAATTTTCTTGGACATCGGCGCCCTCGACGGAACCTCGGAGTTCTTGTCGGGCTTCGCCATCGGCAATTCGCACCTGCGCATCGAGATCGTCCGCGCCGCCACCGACCTCGACATCAAGGAAGCGTGTCAGGAAGCGCTTGGAAAGGTGCGCGGCGAGTTTGTGGTCTTGTTGAACAACGACACGCTCGTCACGAACGCGTGGCTCAACCAACTCCTGGGATTGGTTTCGATGTCACCTACCGTTGGCATGGCAGGACCCATGAGCAATTATGCGGCTCCGCCGCAACTCGTGGAATCCGTTCCTTACCGCATCGGCCCCCGCAAGGCCCTCCGATCCGATGGCCCGACCTCCGATGTGCTTGCCCAGCCCGAAGCCGTGGATGCGTTCGCGCGTACTTTTCGCGAGGAGAATAAGGGCAAATGGCTGGAAACAGATCGCCTGGGGGGTTTTTGCCTGCTGCTTAAACGCGAGGTGCTTCGGCGGGTCAACAGTCAAGGCCAGCTCAACCCATGGACTGACCTCAGCCTCTTCGACACGGATATCTTGAGTGCGAAAGCACGTGAAGCCGGCTTCACGCTGGCAGTCTGCCGAGACCTGTTCGTCCATCACTTCGGCACCCGGACGTTCGCGCACGGAGCCCCGGCGACGGACAAAACCCGCAATGGGACCTCGGCCGGAGGACGACCATGAAGCTCGAACTCGGATGCGGAATCACGCCGACGGCGGGTTTCGTCCATCACGACCGGCGCAAGCATGCTCCCCACGTAGAGGTGGCCCACGACCTGGAAACCCTGCCTTGGCCCTGGGCCGATAGTTCTTGCGCCGAGATCCTTGGCCTGGACGTTTTCGAGCATTTGCATCTGATGCCCGAGACTTGGCTGCGCGAATGCCACCGATTGCTCAGGCCCGCAGGGGTGCTGCAGCTTCGGGTGCCGATTTTCGGTTCTCCATCGCACCTCGTCGATCCGACGCATGTGCGCGGCTTCCACCCGCTTAACTTCGATTACTTCGTGCGCGGCCGCGAGCTATATCGCAAACATGGCCATTATTACTTCGATTTCTCGTTCAGCGATGGGCATGTTCGGGTAGAGGATCACAACATCGTCGCGCATCTGATCAAGTGAACCAGGAGACGCTCCTTTTCTCGTAGCGACCCGTTGTCTGTGAGGTTGGGATACAGCTCCCTGTGACTTCCCTTCGGTCGGAAACCCTGAATCCGATGCTAAGTAACCATCTTAGTAATGAATTCACCGCGAGTGTGAGGAAAGCGACGGTAATACTATCGAAACGAAAACTTTTTCGTTTTTTTGCTTGCAATTCTTGTTGACTTCGGTTGAACTGGCGAGTGATCCGTAATCAGGAAGTTCTTCCTGCTGAAAGTCGTCCAGTTTCACCCGTTCTCTACTTGATCGGAATCTCTCCATGAGCAACCTGGGCGCAGGGTGGAAATTTCGTTTTGAAAAAATCTTGGAATCATTACTCATCGCCTCCGACTGGGGCATCCAGGGGATGCTGGCAGGAAGAAAGTTGTCCAGCCGGCGCCGAAAACCTCTAACGCGGCCGCGTTTGGAGCTAGAGGCTCTGGAGCGCCGCGATACTCCCACCAATTCTCCGGCAATCATCGATTCTCTTTTGATTTCTCCTTCGGAGAACATCTACACCGACGGGGTCATCGTCGCGCAAATCTCCGCACACGACCCAGACAACGGTCCAAGCAATTTGAGCTTTAGCTATCAATGGTATCTCAACGGCGATCCCATCTCAGGAGCAACGGAAGAATCCTTGGACCTGGGTGAGGTTGGGCACGGCGATAAAGGAGATGAGATTTCGGTCGAGGCGATTGCCTTCGATGGAGAAGACTACAGCGAACCGGAAACGTCGGCTGGACTCGAGATAGCGAACTCGCCGCCCGTCATCCATTCCGTGGCCATCGACCAAACCAACCCAACAACAAACGACTTGTTGACGGCGACCATTGACGCGTCGGACGCCGATGGCGACTCAATTGATTTCACCTATCAGTGGTACAAGAACGGTTCGGCCATCTCGGGCGCTACCGCCAGCACGCTCGACCTGAGCGTCACCGGCCAGGGCGACTCCGGGGACGAAATCACCGTCGAAGTGACTGCTGATGATGGAACGTCTGTCGGCGGAGTTCTGGAATCCGATGCCGTCGCCATCGAGAATAGCTCGCCGACGAACGTCAGCCTGAGCAACGACACGTTGGCAGAGAACGTCGGTTCGAACATCGAAGTCGGTAACTTCTCGACTACCGATCCCGACGCGGACGATACCTTCACTTACGTTTTCGCGACCGGCGATGGGGACACGGACAACACCGCCTTCACGATCACCGGCAACAGTCTGACGATCAATGCTTCGCCGAACTTCGAGACCAAGTCGAGCTACTCGGTTCGCGTCCGCTCTACTGATGGCGGCGACTTGTTCTTCGAGAAGGTCTTTGCCATCGGCATCACTGATGTTAATGAGGCGCCGGTCGTAACCGATTCGGTAGCCGCGTCGGCGACGGAAGACGACGCGGCCTTCAACGTCGGTTTGCTGACCAACGCCAGCGATCCGGACACGAGCGACACGCTTGGCGTCTCGGGCCTGACGCTGGTCAGCGGAAATACTGTCGGCATTACCGCCAGCGGCAGCACGCTGTCGGTCGATCCCTCGGCCTACAACTACTTGGCGGTCGGCGAGAGTGCGGTCATCGTTTACAGTTACAGCGTCGTCGATGGCAACGGCGGTTCAGTTGCGCAGACGGCGACGGTCACCATCAATGGCGTCAATGACGCGCCTGCGGTCAGCGCCGCAGTCACGGCTTCGGCGACGGAAGACGACGCGGCCTTCAACGTCGGGCTGCTGACCAATGCTAGCGATCCCGACGCCAACGACACCCTGACCGTGTCAGCATTGACCTTGGTCAGCGGCAATGCGGCGGGCATTACCGCCGCCAGCGGCAGCACGCTGTCGGTCGATCCCTCGGCCTACAACTACTTGGCCGTTGGCGAGAGCGCGGTCGTCGTCTACAGCTACAGCGTCGTCGATGGCAACGGCGGCAGCATCAGCCAAACCGCCAGCATCACCATCAACGGCGTCAACGACGCGCCCACGGTCAGCGCGGCTGTTACGGCGTCAGCAACGGAAGACGATACGGCCTTCAACGTCGATTTGTTGGAGGACGCTAGCGATCCAGACACGAGCGACACGCTTGGCGTCTCCGGCCTGACGCTCGTTAGCGGCAACGACGCCGGCATCACCATCAGTGGCAATAGCCTCGACGTCGATCCGTCTGCCTACAACTACCTCGCGGTCGGCGAGAGCGCGGTCATCGTTTACAGTTACGATGTGACCGATGGCAACGGAGGCAACATCAGCCAAACGGCGACCGTTACTATCAACGGCGTCAATGACGAACCATCCGTTAGCGAGGCAGTTCCGGCTTCGGCGACAGAAGACGATGCGGTCTTCAACGTCGGTCTGCTGACCAATGCTAGCGATCCCGACGCCAACGACACCCTGACCGTGTCAGGGTTGACCTTGGTCAGCGGCAGCGCGGTCGGCATCACCGCCAGTGGCAGCGCGTTATCGGTCGATCCGTCGGCCTACAACTACTTGGCGGTCGGTGAGACTGCGATCATCGTTTACAGCTACAGTGTCGTGGATGGCAACGGCGGCAGCGTCAGCCAAACCGCGACTATCGCCATCAACGGCGTCAACGACGCGCCCACGGTCAGCGCGGCTGTTACGGCGTCAGCAACGGAAGACGATACGGCCTTCAACGTCGGTTTG
>JBBQPM010000214.1:0-11058 GCA_038217425.1 Gemmatales bacterium | reverse complement strand
ATGGTCGGGAAAGGTACAACGAACGGGCACAGGACCTGGCATAGCGGCCTCCTTTCCTTGCCGGGGTTTTTTCGGGATTCATCTCCTTATACCAAAAGTCTATCCTAACCCGGACGTTATTTGTGAAACGGACCACTTAGCAAGAAGTCACATACATAATTCTCATGGTCAAGGCGCAATCCCGGTCCCAGGTGACCTGCCACAAGTATCCGGGGTTCGCCGGTGGATCACGCTGGAGCTTGCAGAACGGCATCTCGGGTGTTGCCCCGGCTAAGGGGACGATCAGTTGCCGCAACCTAGTATTGAACTCCTCGGCCCACGCGTCGAATGGGACCCGCGGGATGCCCCGCCGCCAGCGGCCCAGCGCCCAGAGCAGGAGCAGGGGCCTGTGCTTGGCCCGCCGCCCAGTGGACTGCACCGGATTTGGTCTATCGCGTCCAGGGGTTCATCCCACCTCCTTAGCGGCGCGGTCGGCGTTGCGGGCAAGCAACAGCGCCGTCATCTCGGCGTTTCCGTTCCATGCAGCATAATGCAGCGGCGTGAGTTTGCCGCGCGCGTCGGCGGTGTTGACGTCAGCCCCGCGAGTGAGGGCGAGGCGCTCCAGCACCGTCCGATCGGACAACAGTTCCTGCGGGGTGTGCAAACAGTCGCGCCGTTTGTTGCCGTCTTTGACCCAGATTCAGCCTCTATTTTTGCTATCGCCCTCAGCGAATGCAAGAGAATTCGGAATCTGCATCCCTTTTGCCTTGCGATCGGTGCCCGACGAGGTAGTGATGGACACGTCGCCCCCATCTCGTCCCCGGAGCCTCGCATGCAGCATCATTCCCCCTGGAGCCTCGATCCGACCCGAATCCTGACCCACCGCGAACTGGCCGCCCTTCTCGCCAACGTGGAGGCAAGTCGTTCGCTACCGCCGGTCCGCGAATCACGGTTGGCATTGCTTATGGGAACCCGGTCGGTTTGCCAGGTTCGCTCGATATTGTTCTGGTAAGGTCTGGGTGCAATTGCAGCCATCGAATCAGCGCATCCACGCCGCCCGCTCTACTCACTAATGCAAATAACGTCTCAATCTCACTGGAAGTAAACTCGCCGCTCGTTCTGCTTTCTTTTTGGGCGGGTAAGGCTCCAGGGCCGATCGCTTCTACAGCAGCGGCAGCAGCGGTTGATGGCTGGGGAGATCCCTTACTGTACCCTTCGCGCTCTTGCAGTGCGGTATTTTTCGGTTGATCTTCTATAGGCAACATTGTCTCCACCTTTGCCGTTTTTTCCTCCTCGTTTTGTGACTTGTCTAGGGCTGCTAAGATCTGCCGAATAGACCCGAAATGATAAGCCGTGTGTGCCGCGCTCGCCAAAGCTCCCGCCGCCGAGAGGCCGTCCCAGTCCGTGCGCTGACCCGCGTGCTTCCGCCAGGCTTCTGATTGGCGGAGCAGCCCGGCTCGCAGTATTTGCCATTGATCCTCGTCCACGGTGGAACGCTTCCAACTCGCCTCCCAATCGGCGCTGGCCCACGGGTTAACTTCCCCGTCAGACCAACGGTTCAACAGCGATAGTCCGTAGGAAACATGAGCGACGTGAGAGGCAATCGTTGTCTTACCAGGCATCGGACGCATCGAGGCGGCGCTGGCGTTAATCGCGTCGAGTTGCCGTAATAGGCCCGGATCGCCGGGATTGAGCAGAAATGCTTCACTGCCTGGCGGCCCGTCAAATATCTCGTCGAGCAGCTTGGCAAGGGCACCTTGAAAGATCGTGTCGTTCGTATTCATTACCTGAACCCTTTCCTCGCACTGCGACCGTGTATTGGGAAATTGTCCATTTCATTCTATTCCAAATCCGACGCCGTTGGCGACACGGTAAAACCGCTTTTGCCGGACATGAGGCGTCATCGACTTCTTTTTCGGACGCACCCAATATCTGCGTCGCTTTTGTCTTGCGATCCGTGCCCCACGAGGTAGTGATGGACACGTTGACCCATTCCTACGCCCCGGAGCCTCGCATGCGGCATCATTCCCCTTGGAACCTCGACCCGACCAGAATCCTCACACGGCGTGAGCTGGCCACGGTTCTCGCCGACGCCAAGCAGAAGGCCATTCAATCCGCGACCGTCTGGCGCAATCTGACCATCGTGCGGCTGGCGTGCTGTTGCGGACTTCGCGTCTCGGGGATCGCGGGCCTTCAACTGCCGATCGCGCGAGCCTCGGGCTCACTTCCAGCAGCGGAATGATCTCCCCTTCCGTTATCGAAATTGTTTCCAAGCGGGCCAAGTCGTTCAAGTCATCCGCTGCCTGAACCTCCCCCGGAACAATCGATCCAATATGAGAAAGCTCTTTTGCATCGATGCCGGTCTGGCAGGTGTACCTCCCGGCCCACCGAAAAAGGGGGCTCTGTCCAAACTCAGCGTACCCTCTGACGTGCGGATCGTGTTGTTCCGCAAAAAGCAACCCCGACGTAAGAGAGTATCCCATGAACTCGTCACCCCTCCTTGAGCCGCTCCAGGTTTCTGAGCGCGAGTTTCTGCTGCCGAACAGCGATCACGAGGTCCCAGCGATTGCCGTTCCCCCAGCGGCAGGGCCTGCGCCGGGCGTATGGGAGGCGCTCTTGTGGACATTCGGGTTCTTGGTGATGACCCAGCTTTTCCCCGGAGCTTTTCTCGCGTTCATGTCGATCGACTCATCGGGCAAATTCGTCATGCGAGATGAATACTTTCTCCCCGCGTTGCTCGGCGGACAGATCCTCGGGGTGTGCCTGAGTCTATTGGCCTTGCGTGTACGCGTGGGCCGAAACTGGACTGACGCGATTCAGTTCCGGCGTCCGGCGCTTCGGCCGTGCCTCCTGGCTGTGCTGTGCGTGCCTGCGATGCTGATGGTCGGCTTCGGCGTGGAAACTGGGATAGAGAATCTGACGGGCGCCAAGGAACCGACTGCGGAGGTGATTGGCGCCGGCATGACGCATTATCCCATGTGGTTCTGCATGCTGGTGGTCGCCGTCGGCGCCGCGGTCAATGAGGAACTTTTCTGTCGCGGCTTCCTGGGACGCGGACTGGTGGGACGTTATGGCATCCTGATCGGCGTGCTGCTTACGTCCGTCGTCTTCGGCGCCATCCACCTCAACCTTCCCCAGGGCGTCTGGGCCGCCATCCTGGGCTGCTTCCTGCACCTGGCTTACTTGACGACACGTTCGCTTTGGACACCCCTTCTGCTGCACTTCCTCAACAACGCGATC
Organism: Gemmatales bacterium; assembly: GCA_038217425.1. Lineage (GTDB taxonomy): Bacteria > Planctomycetota > Planctomycetia > Gemmatales > Gemmataceae > JAIEPT01. The sequence continues at coordinate 7,839 of JBBQPM010000214.1, read as the reverse complement.
GCTGTCATGCTGGCGACTGCGCTACAGAATTTCGAGCCTGCGACGTGGCAGCTGGTGACCGTTACCGTCGCGGCCTTCGCGATCGCGCTCCCGTCCGCCTGGGCGTTGTTTCGTCTGCGTGAGTTGCGGATGATTGAGGCGTAGCCAGCAAGCGGTAGTTGACGCCAGCCTCAGGTTCCCTTCTTCAGCGGAAGAATGGAATCTGAGGACCGCGCTCACTACCCCGAAGGCGGCGCCGTTTATCACCGCGAGCAACATCTGGCCACTTTGCAACCACTACGCCTCACGCCGTTAGCTGACGCAAACGCCTCGACCGGTTTTCTGTCCCCATCCCGGCCATCGCAATCGGCGAATGCAAGAGAACCCAGAACCTGCGTCCATTTTGCCTTGCGATCCCGGCCCCGCGAGGTAGTGATTGACACGTCACCCCATCCTTCTCCGGAGCATCGCATGCATCATTCTTCTTGGAACCTCGACCCAACCCGAATCCTCACACGACGCGAGCTTGCTGCCGTGCTCGCCGACGCCAAGAAGGCGAAGAGATCCGTCAACGCCTGGCGTAACCTGATCATCGTCCGACTGGCGTGCTGCTGCGGACTTCGTGCTTCTGAGATCGCCGGCCTGCAACTTGGCGACGTCGTCGTAGATGTGACCCGACCGCACCTGCGCCTTCGGCGGGAGACGACCAAGGGCAAGAAGGCTCGAATGGTGCCGCTCTGGTGGGACGCTGGGACGCTCGAAGACTTGCGGGCGTGGAAGGCCGAACGGCAGTCGCAGGGAGCCAAGGCAGCGGACGCGTTCGTCTGCTCGGTGCATGCACATCGCCTCGGCGAGTCGCTCCAGCGTCACGCGGTCCGGCGCCGGTTCCTGTCGGGGTGCAAGGTTTTGGGCTTCGCGCGACTTCGCACGCTCACGATCCACCATGGGCGGCACACCTTCATCAATCATGCACTCGCTGGCGGACGAACGCTGGCCGAGGTTCGGTCGGCAGCGGGGCATTCGAACGTGGCGGTTACGAGCGTCTATCTGCACGTGGCGGTCGAAGATGAAGCGGAAGCGGGGGATCTGTTTGCCCAGTAATGGGAAAGCGATCTGATGCTACGAACGAATCCCCCGTTTGCTGGGTCTGCAAGGGCACCGAGCGCATCAAGCGTTCGCAGCGGTTTTCGACATGTAACGGTATGAACAAAGGAAAAAGGCAAACGGCCGAGGCCTGAACCTTGCGCCGCTGCCGGTGATTGGTCCAGCGCGCATGCGCGCTGGAGCAAGACCGTGGCACGCTGCAGCGTTTCGTTTCGCTGTCCAAATCGTACGTACCTCTTGGTGACGGGAATCACGGTGAATCCAAGTCGGCCTGAAACGATGCGTTTTTCCTTCTGATTGGGAGCAAAACATGAACGAGCAAAATTCGACCGTGTCCAACGAGCCTCGCGACCCGAATTTCTGGTGGTATATCCCGGTCGGGATCACGATGATGTTAGCGGGAATCCTCGCCGTCAATGACATGGTGCAGGGCCGCGATACCGCGAGCACCTACGCCTGCCTCATCTTCATGGGCACCGTGACGTGGTGGATCGCCTCCACGGCGAAGCCCGAACGCTGCGCGAGCAACCCCAGTTCGGCCAGCGGAGAGCCTGTCAGTGGACCGGGCGCCGATGGACGAGCCGAGTCTTAATGCGGAGGTGGTTCGGGCAGTTGGCGTGGCAGAGTGTCACGCCGCGTTCGCCGCACAGCTCGCGCGCCAGTCGTACTTCGTTCGCTTCGAGGCCGGCCACCGTGGCGCCGGTTGCTGACCATTCTGGCCACCCCTTCACCGAAAGCAAGAGAACCCAGAATCTGCATCCCTTTCCCTTGCGATCCGGGCTCAACGAGGTAGCGAGGCTCCGCCGGGAAACGACCAAGGGCAAAAAGGCTCGAATGGTGTTGCTATGGTGGGACGCCGGGGCGCTCGAGGATTTGCGTGCGTGGAAGGTTGAGTGGCAGAAGCATGGAGCCAAACCCGGGGAGGCGTTCGTCTGTTCGGTGCAATCGCCTCGACGAGGCGACTCGCTCCAGCGTCACGCGATCCGACGTCGGTTTCTGTCGGCGTGCAAGATTCTGGGGTTGCCGCGCCTTCGCACGCTCACGATCCACCATGGGCGGCACACGTTCATCAGCCATGCGCTCGCGGGCGGGCGCACGCTGGCGGATGTGCGTTTGGCGGCGGGGCATTCGAATGTCGCGGTAACGAGCGTGTATTTGCATGTCGCGGTCGAGGATGAGGCGGAGGCGGGCGATCTGTTCGCCCGATGATGCCTTTGCCGGGTTGACCGAGAAAACCCACCGCAACGTGTCCATCAGGTAAAGAACGATGTCGTGGTCGAGTTTCTGGTCTGGTGTCGTTGAAGTGGACACAGCGAGGCAAGCCCGGCTCCCAAATCCTCGGGCTATTTTTGCCGGATGCTCTGCAACCGTGTCGCGACTCACTTCCGCGGTTCGATGTCCGCGAGATCGAACTCCAGCGTGCGGCTCCAGTTCTCCATTCCGATGGTCACCAGCAACCTGCCCTTGAGGACGCCCAGCAGCGTAATTGCTATTTCGTAGGGCCCGCTCGTCTGATAGGTTTTGGCGCCGAAGGGGCCTTCTGAAAACGAGTAGTTTGTTTTGGGAGGGGCCAGTTCGCCGTCGAAGGGAACGTTCAGGAGGAGGGGCGATTCCGTGCCCTCGTGAAGTTCGATCATGGCAATCGGAAAGCGAAAGACTTGGTCCTTGGGCTGGGCCACGTAGCCGCCCGTCCGGACGCGGAACGCGCGGTTGGCGGCGAAGGTCGTCGGATCGCCCGCAGGATCGGTCGCGAGCCAACTCGCTGTCTTTTTCGCCGGGATTTGGCGGTACCAATCGATGTCGCATAGGCAATCGGGGCCGCCGGGCCCCATGCCGAAACCGCGGCCGGTCGGCGACGATCGGAGTTTGAGAAACGCGCCACCACCGCAGGCCCAGACGACGCTGTCGCCGGCGACCTTGAAGCGGCTGCCGAGAGGCATGCGCGGCACCGGCGTCATGGCGACCGGCCTGCCCCGGACGTCGAGTTCGTAAATCGTGCTTTCGACGAGGTACGACGTGTAACGGAGCGGGCCCTTGGCGACGGCGATGAAGAGACGCGGCTCTTGACCCAATCCCTGCACGATCGCCGGCCCCGCGGCAATGTAGCTGCTGCCCGCGGCCGCGTCTTTGGCGGGGTCTTTCTTCGGTTTCTTGTCATCGTGATCGAAAGCGAACTCGCCAGCGGGAGCAATGAAGTGTTGCCACACGCTGGGACCGATGAATCCGCGTTTGTATTCCCAGATGCGTTCGGTCTTCCATGCCGTGTCGCCGGTTGCCTTCTTCAGGCTGAGAATGTCGTCGAGCGCTCCGTTACAAACGAGAACTTGATCGTCGCCGAGCCAATTGAGAGACTTGACGTTCGGCCCAAAACTCTCGGGCGACCGGGCGGCCCAGAGATAGACTCCCGGGCTGCCCAGCTCGCCGGATGATTCGAACGACTTCGACCACGCGGCCTTTGTCTCGTCGCCTTTGAACGTCGTCAAGCGGTAGGAGAGGAGTTGTTCGTTCGTCTCGCGATCATCGCTGACCCGCCGGATCTGCGTCAGCACAATCGTCCAACCGCGGCCGGCGAGCACGTCGATTATCGCTTCGGACCGATTGGCCTGCGTTGCTCCGAAAGCCAGCGGGTTGGCCCATTCGCCTTTGTCGAGCGCGAGCCGCTTAACTGCTAACGGCAGGTCGGGTGCTTGGGAGCCGTTTTTCTTGTCGAGCTTCATGGCGACGACGTACGCAAAACGTTCGTCGGTCGTGAGCCATTCTAGGCGGACGCCCTCGGGAAACTTTACGGTCCAAACGGGCTTTTCGGAATCGGTCGCGTAGCCGCGAAATTCGGTTTGGTCGATAGCAACGAGCCTATCGCCCGCTGCGATGAATGGCTGCCCGATGATGCGAACTGGCTTGAGGACGCGGCCGTGAGCGGTTAGGGTAACTTGCTCCAGTTTGGGATCAATGCGTTTCTTTTCTTTGCCCTTGTTTTCAGCGCAAGCGACGATTGCCAGGAACGCCGTTATGATCACCGACGCAACCAACGATGCGACCTTCATCGGCCACCTCCGGATTCACGGTGCAAGAACGACCAAACGTAGAGACGACTGCCGACGTTGAGAACATTGCTATTCTGTGAGAACGTCCGCGGGATACTGTCCCTCTCCGGAGTTTCTTGGCGGCACCGCCTCTCCGAGGCAAAAGTTCGCGCGGCGATGATCTCATCGTGCGCCGGCGTGCTGCTGCAGCCCACGCGTCTCGGCGATCTCAGGCTTGCATCCCAGCCACGATTCAGCAGTCCGGATTGCATCGCCCAGTTACTGTCCCCATTCTGGACATTGCCGACGGCGAATGCAAGTGACCTCAGAATTTGCATCCGTTTTCCCTTGAGACTCAGGCCGGAGGAGGTAGTCATGGACATGTCGTTCCCACCTCGTTCCTGGAGCCACGCATGCATCATTCTCCTGGCACCTTGACCCGGCCCGAATCCTCACCCGGCGCGAATTGGCCGCCGTGCTCGCCGACGCAAAGAGGTCAAGATGCACGGCCAACGCCTGGCGAAATCTGATCATCGTCCGTCAGGCGTGCTGCTGTGGCCTGCGAGTCTCCGAGATCGCGGGTCTGCAACTGGGCGACGTCGTGGTGGACGTGCCGCGACCGCATCTTCGTCTCCGCCGGGAGACGACCAAGGGCAAGAAGGCGCGAATGGTACCGCTGTGGCGGGACGCTGGTACGTTCGAAGATCTACGGTCGTGGAAGGCCGAACGCCAAAGACAGGGTGCCAGGGAGGCGAACGTGGCCGGGAGCCCCGTGAACAGAGAAGAGGAACCTATAGCCGGCCGATCGAAAGGAGTACAATAACGCCGCCCACCCGTTGCCATCACTATTCCTTAGGCGGCTAACTTGATTCCGACTTCTTCCATTTCACGCTGAATCAAGACAAACTCCGTTGGGGCGCGCACCACACGCGCGCCCTTGGGTGCTAACAGGTCATCACTCGCCTTCCTCCACCACGGCGATCCTCCGAACCGGCCAGAATAGCTTTGGGCGACGCACCCATGACGCGATCGACCGCGCTGTCCGGAATGAGCTGTGCATCGGTGACGAAAAGTGGCGCAATATTCCCCCCTCGCAGAATTGATCGCCAGGCGTTGCTGCTTTGGGTCTGGGACCACTGCAAAGCCAGGGCGAGCAGAGCTGCCGGGTCGCCGTCGAGCGTGGTTGAGCCTGTGATAGTGAGATCCTGCGTCCCCTGACCGAACAAGCGGTCGACGCCAGTGCCGCCCAGAAGCACGTCTTGCTTGCCACCTCCGTCGAGCCAGTCGTCGCCCTCACCGCCGAGAAGGACGTCGACTCCAGTGCCGCCAAAGAGTTTGTCATTTCCGGCATCGCCGTACAGAATGGCCGGACCTGCGTCGCCTAAAATACAAATGAAGTCATCGCCCGCGTAACCATGAACGACTACACTGGCGGTCGGCGCAAACACCCCCTCGTCGCGCCCGTTGATGACCAGTTGCACACCGCCTCCGCACACTTTTTCTAGAGTGATGACGTCGTCACCCGCGGTGCCGCCGACGAGGAGGACGCCATTTTGTACTGCCGCCGCTGACACGGTGATTGGGCTCAGCGCGGCCGCGCTACCGCTCCCGTCGGAGTCGACGGCGATCATGCGCACATGGAAGGTTCCCGTTGCCCCGAATGCGTGACTCACCTGCATTCCGCTGGCGCCGCGCACCGTTTCGTCGGTCACGCCGTCGCCGTCCCAGTCCAAAAGAAAGGTGAATCCGGCGGCCTGATCGACCGGCGAGGGATCGCTCGCCTGCAGCGTAAATGTCAACGTTTCGCCGCGAACGCCGCCGAGGGGCCCGCTGAGCGAAGCCTGCGGCGGGAGATTTTCGACCGTCACACTCAAGATTCGCGACAAGACGGCTCCGGTCGGGAAGTTCGCAAACTCCATGATCCCCGCATACGATTCCGGAGAGTTCAGGCCGTCGTTAAGGCCATCGAGCGGAGCATCGTTCCAACTGCCGAACGTTCCGCTCCAGGGGCGGTGCCCGTAGTGCCAATTGATCGCCCCGTAGTCCTCATTGCCAAAGTAGTTATTGGGCTCGCCGCTTTCCCAGTTGGCGTAGCTGACCGCCTCTCCGGAAGACCAGGCGAACCGGCCTTCGAGGTTGGCGTCATTGATGCCGATCCACAAGATTTGCTGGTTCTTGGCGCCGGAGAGAAACGTACTGGTTACGAAGTTCTGTTCTTTCTGGCTGGTGATGCTGACGAGATGTCCGCCATGACTTTGGCTTTCGGCTTCCGCCTGCACCCAGGTTTCGGCGAAAGCGGTCAGGCCGTAATAGTGGCCGTTTCCGCCATCGGCAGGGTTCCAATAAAAGAGCGACAGGGAGGTATGCTCAACGGCGGTCACCTGGATCGTCGTGACGCCGGGCCCGTTCTGAAAGATGTGCGTGGCCTCAGTGGCTGTGCCGTCCAATAGCTGGAGCGGGCTCTGATCGCCCCAGTTGATCGACCAGGAATCGATCGCTCTGCCGCCGGCATCGAGGCGGAGAACGTAAGCCTGGCCCTCAGGAATTACAGTCGGCCCGGAAATGTCGAGCGCGAAGGGGTCGACCGCGGGAGAGAGTCGGTCTTCGAGACATTCCAGGCAAGGACGAGCCCGAAAGCTCGGGGCCTGATTTGTTTTAGAGCGGCGGCGGAGCGGCCACATGAGAATACCTTTCTGTCCGATGTCCAATGCGCCCGCGGTCCGATAGAAAACATAGGCGCGCAGGCGAAGCCCGAGAGAGATCATGGACGGGACAGAAGGAGAAGTGACCGGAAGTCCGTGAGGGGACACGACGACCGTTCACGGAAATTGAGCATACGAAATGCCTTTTGTCAAATGAATGAGCAGAAAATTCCACGGTGCGACGCCGACACAGAGGCTCCCAAAGCCTTTTTCGTGTTGGTCAATTCGCCCTCGGGGAAGAGGTAATGTTACTTAATCATCGACCAAAACAAGGGACGCAAGAGGATTTTCGCCAAGAGGAAGGAAAGGAAGACGTTATCCTGACTATGACCGTCCGGCGCCGTCTCGATGTCGTTCTGGAGCCGACCAAGCACCGACATGTGTCTCGATCTCCGGAGGCGCACATTTTTTTGTCGCGCTCAGCATTGCGACATTGAAAACTGACAAATGGGCGTTATCGCATGATGAAAAAAATCCTGGTCGAAAAGCAGTTTCGAGCTTCGGAGAGCTTCGCCATGGCCTCCGTCTTCCTTGTATTTCCAAAAGTTGTTGATCTGAAATCGATGCGAGGACCAAGTCATGAGGCTTTATAAAATCGTGGCTCTCTTCGTTTTGCCCTGTTCCATGGCGAATCTAAGCCTGACCCGTGCCAGCGAACCCAATTCCAAGGCGAAAGTTCAGAAGCTGGATGCCGCTGCGCTTGCACAGTTGATTGATGACCACATAGAAAAGCGTTGCCGCGGCTTCGCAAGGTCACGATTCACCATGCGCGGCATACGTTCATCAGCCATGCACTCGCGGGCGGTCGGACATTGGCGGAGGTGCGGTCGGCAGCGGGGCATTCGAATGTGGCGGTGACCAGCGTGTACCTGCATGTCGCGGTCGAGGACGGAGATCTGTTTGCCCGATGAAATTTCCGAAGTTCTCGCTCAAACCCATGATCCCGGATCGTCCCACAGCTCGGGAATTTCAACGCCGCGCAGTTCGAAAGAGCCTAAATAAACAACGCAGCCCGCAAGGCCAAAGTAAAG
>JBBQPM010000213.1:0-11269 GCA_038217425.1 Gemmatales bacterium | reverse complement strand
TGGATATGAAGAGGCAACATGAACACCGCAAAGCAACTGAACCGACAACAGTTTTATGCCGAAGAAAATCAACTCATTGTGTGGAAAGACTGCGATCCCTGAGACTCACACGGCATAATCCGGGACGCGGCATTATGAACGTTATGCCGATATCGGCATAAAACGCATTGGACGATCCGCGACGAACGATGCCCGCGGAAATTTCGACCGAGCATTTTCGGAACATCCAACTACGCTCGGGAAGAACTCATCGCCGAACTTGGCGCGGCTTTTCTTTGTGCCGATTTGAAGATTTCGCTGACCCCGCGACCGGATCACGCAGATTACATCGCGAGTTGGCTACAAGTGTTGCGGAACGACAAACGAGCGATTTTTCAAGCGGCTTCCACGGCACAACGGGCTGCCGATTTTCTGCATTCTTTTCAACATGCCGATGCTACCACACAAAAAATGGATGCATCGATTCGGAAGATTGCTTGAGCCACGAAATAAGAATTTGAGGAGTTAAACCCATGGTAACGAACAGCGACAGAGCAAGGCGGCTTGATGAAATACTTCCGTTTTACCCGGAAGATCAACGCACCAACATGATCGATCTTCTCACGGATGCAATGCATTGGTGCAATGCGAACGATGAGGATTTCGAAAAAATCTTTTTGATGGCGAGAATCCATTTTGAAACCGAGATGAGCGAATCGACTTAAAAACCGACGGAACGATTGGGATCAGCTGATACGCTGATCCCAACATCGAAATCGACGGCAGCCGCCAATCGAATTTCGATCGTCTGCCGCCCTATTTTCCCGCTGCGCGGGTGATTTTCCCCGCCGCCGCAAGGCTGGCGCCTTGCCCCCTGGCAGACTCGGCCCGCCTCCGCCGACCTCCGGCCCCGCCTGTTCGCTCCGGAAAACCGCCTCAAGGTCCGGGCGAGTACGCCCTCTCCACCTTGACCCGGTTTTCCTCCGCCCACCCCGCCGCCACCGGCCTGCGGTCGGCTCCAGCGGTCCTCGATTCATCTCTCTTTCCTGCGGAAGGGGCGGTTTGCTCCCTGCGGGAATCAAACAAACCGCCCCTCCCTCCGGAAAGATTGCCGAGGCCGGCAAGCGGTTCGAGAACGCTCGGCAATCCCGCCGAGACGCACCCTGGAGAACGGCTGTGGAAAACAACAACGAAACTGCAAGGATCAAATCTAACTTTCCGCTCGGACAAGTGGTCTGCACGCCCGGCGTCAGAGACTCCGTTTCTTTCGTCGAACAGATGATCGCTTTGAGCCGGCATGCGCGGGGCGATTGGGGCGAAGTTTGCCCCGACGATTGGGCCGAGAACGAACTTTCGCTCAAAGAAGGCTTTCGCCTCTTTTCGGTTTACCGCACACAAAAAAACGTGAAGTTCTGGATCATCACCGAGGCCGACCGAAGCGCCACGACCCTGCTCCTTCCAGACGAATACTGAACGAAAACTGCTGGCGCCGATTACGGCGCCAGCAGTTTTCGTTCGACCATGATATCGCCGAACTCGGCAACAAAATCTTGTATGCGATACCAAATCTCAAAGTTCTGCGGCGTTTGGCCAGCGCCGCCGGTCGAATAAAACGGAAATGATCCCTGGGGACGATCACTCCAGTTGGAAATGGCTCGTGCAAAATTACCCGTTTCGTCCCTGCCCTTTCTCAGGGCACCGGTTAGTGCTGCGAGTGACATCGGGCCTTTTGTCGTTCCCATCGAAAGACGAGGACCGCCATCGCCATCAAATTGTTTGAAGCCAGGTGAAGTAATCGGAAGTAGATAAGCCCTCATACTGGGATATTCGACATCGAATTTCGCTTCACGTTTTGCTTTTTCCACTCGCCGGTTTTCCGCCGTTTTCGCATCGTCCGTCCTGCGTTTCGTGTCATCGGTTTGCAAGTCAATGCCCTGCTTCTCGGCGTCTGCCTTCGCCTTCGATAACACAAGCCTCGCGTTCGCCAGATCCTGCTCCGCTTTGGCTTCCGCCGCCGCAAGACGTTTGCTCTCGAAGTCGTAGACATCCGATTTGGTCTTAGCAATCAGCTCCGCTCGCTTTCGCAGTTGGTCGGCGTTCAGGTCGTCGATCGCCGTTTGCAAGGTCTTCTCCGATGGCGTCGAGTTGGCGCTATCCGCGTTGAGAGCGACGACGATCGCCTTCATTTCGCCGATCTCTCGCAGGCGGAGACGAGCTTCTTCGCCGATTTTTTCAATATCGCTCAAGAGCGTTTCCGAAACGAAATAAGAACTGTCCGCGTCGAGCAGTGCCCGGTCAACGGGTTTGATCAGCGTTTCGAGTCGGCCACGCAGGGCTTGAACGCGAGACTTCGAAATATGATCTTTCTCGATGATGCTCGCGAACTGCTCGACGCGCAGCTTGCTTGCCGCGATCTTCTTGCCTTCGTTGCCTTTCATGAGTTCGGGAATTCGCGTATCCCACGCAATGACTTCCTTGTCCAATTTATCGAGCGCCTCGCTGATGCCGATTTGCAAGGAACGAATCTCTAGCAACCGCGCTTGCGCTCGGGCACGCCGCTCTTCCTGTATCGCCGGGTCTTCACGCTTCACTTCGGGCGGTCGTCCTACGGCGTTCGCGTCCGCTTTCTGCCGTTCCGCAACCTGTTTTTCGACTTGCTTCGCGACCTGAATCTTGACCCGTTCTTCAACCGCTCTATCGCGGAAAAGCATAAGGAAATAAGACGAACCAGCCATGATGCCAAAGACGATCAGGCCTGTAATCAACGCGGATCGCTTGTCGAACGAATACATGGCAGGCCCCCCGATGATTCCGTCGCCTTGCAGCGTGGACCACGATGGCGAATCCGTTCGCGAGATTTTCTTTCAGCAATTCTAGCTTCCGCCCCCCTCAGCGCCAACGGCATCTTCCCCTGGGGGTGTCCCGGACGGCAGAATTTTTGGATGGCATTTCAAAAGTACCCTATGGTGCCACCGCTGGTGCCATCCCGATCGCCGGAACACCAGAAAGGACATCCATTTCCGAGTATCGCCATGACCGAAGTCGGCTCCAGGGAAGCCAAGGCGACATTGCTTCGCCCGTCAGTCTCACGGGGGGGATTGCGATCAGGTATAATCGAGAAGCGGACTTCCCACTCCACTCCCCCCCGGGGTACGGTGTATCGTGGCACGCGGAGAGATTCGATTTCGAGGACAAACCTACCGGGTGAAGGAACGCATTCACTTGGGGGGCCGGGAATACTGCATCCTCAAAAACCTTTCTTCTGGCTTTCGCGAACGATTGCAAGCCTACGACTCCGTCGCTGCCGATCTTCGTGCCATTGTCGTCCTGCCCCGAGGGTCATCGAGCGCGCAGCACTTGCGTGTCCTTCAGAACCTTACGAAGCGAAACAGCACCAATTTTCCTCCGATTTGGGAGACCCAAGCCAAAGGCGATTCTTACTTCGTCATCCAAGCCTGGATCAACGGCCACGACCTCGACCGGAAGATTCGTCACGCGACCGAACACCTCGAACGCTGGCCCGGTCCGCCGGAGGCCTTCCAGATTTTTCGGCATCTCGCGCACGGCCTTGGCCAACTTCACCAAGATACCAGTTTAGTTCATGGCGACATCAAACCTGCCAACCTCGTTCTCGACCGTAATCGCGTTTTTATCATCGACTTCGGTAACGCATGGCATTTCGAGCAGACCGCTTACTGTAAGCCCGGAGACGGCATTTCGGGCGCATACGCATCACCGGAACAGCATCGCGGTGACGCCTTGATCGATTTTCGCTCGGACTATTTTTCTGCGTCCGTCATCGCCTATCAACTTTTGACGCGACAACTCCCGTACGACGGCATGGGAGGCAAAGCGGGCTTGAACGAATTCGCCGAGGCCTTCGCGAACAAACTCGTTCCGCCAAGCCAACTCGCATCGCATCGGGAACACATGCGGAACGACTTCTGGCTCGCGATCGACCGCATCGTCATGCGAGGACTGTCCCTGAAGGCGAACGATCGTTTCGCGAACAAGGGCGAATGGCTTTCCGAAATCGAAACGATTAACGCGACTCTCAAGCTCAAACCGAACCTCAGTTCTGCCCAATTGCACTGCCTCGGCATCGTCGATTGGCTCGGAAAATGGTTCAAACGCGGCGGGTCAGCGATGTAATTCCAACTCCAGTTCTTTCGTCGCCGCGTGGGGGGGCAACCACTTGAAACGGTCACCGCACAAGCTGTGAAATCGTTTGTCGTCGGGTGCCGTCGCAGTGCAAGGAAGGATCGCTTTTCCGGCACAGACGTGATCCGTTTCATCGGGAACGTAACGCTTCGGTCTCCCGTAAGGACACGCAATGCAGCACGTGGGGGACTCGGGCGCCGTCGCGCGCCGGATTGTTTGCCGAGCTTCATTAAGGGCTTTGAGAAAGTCATTCGCGCGAGCGGAAGTGAAGGGAACCGCGACGCCATCGAAACCATGGCCGAAAAGAATGACGCCGTACGGAGACTCGATGTTCTTGCCGATGCTCGCTCGAATCAGATGGCAATACGCCGCCATTCGGATGAAGTTCTGCGGAAAAAGGTCGTTCTTGTAGTGCCGCATCCGCCAAACCGGAATCACTGTGTTGCCACGCCGCAAGAGTCGGGTAGGTCGCCCAGAAAAGTTCAAAGCCTCATCGACCAACGCTTCGCGCACCTCCTGCGCCTCAAATCCGGCCCGCGCGAAATCCCACCAATGCACCTTTTGCACTTCCTCCGACTTCGGATCCGGCTCTCGCGATTTTGCGGCGAGCGATTCTTTTCGCTGCTCATTGAGTCGATGAAGACGGATGCCACAACGTGTTGCGAACGTCAGGAACCAAACAAGCCCCAGCATGCCCGCAAGGCCTAAGAACGGATCGATGAGCAACGACAACAGAAGACCACCCCCGGCCGAAAGCGCCGCCCCGGCCGCATGCCACAGAAGCTCGTTCATTGTCTGTTCGATGGCCGCATCGATCTCCGAAAGACTGTACAACGGATCGAATGAAAAGAACGAAATGGGCGGCAGATCTTCCTTCTCCTCGTAGCCTGCCTCATAAGCGCACAGGCCTGCGCGCGGACAAAAGACGAACTCCGTCAAGACGAAAACGCCGAGCCGAGGTTCGGGAATTTCTCCTTCGGCCAACGGTGCGTTCGAGGTTCCCGTCTTCTGGATCATTGTGAATTTCCGATTTGAGTAACAACTTGCACGACTTCACGCATTTCGGGCGGACGGTCGCTGCGAGGAAGTGCTACGCATCGCAAAAGCAGCCCGCGCAACCCATCAGGCAGGTCACTGCTCATGAAAGCCTTTTTTTCTTTACCGGCGGCAGGCAAGATGCCGAGCGCTGCGATGCTCATGATTCGGCCCCAACTGTAAACATCTGCCCGAACATCGACCGGTCCTTGGCCGACCTCCGGCGCGCGATAGGGATCATCGGGCCATTCTTTGGAAACCGTCGGTACGGCGTCGAGCAACTTCGCGAGTTCAAAATCGGTGAACACAACGGAGCGATCCGAGTTTCGTAATAAGACAAATCGGGGACAGAGTTCCCGGCGCACGATGGCATGATTGTGAAGGAGTTGCAGGCCTTCCGCCATCTCCCTTCCGAGCCGTAGCAGATCCCGAACTGGCCAAGGTTCACGCAAACAGTCGGCGAGCGAATAGCCATCAATCCAGCGATCGATCACCCACCAATAGCGTCCTGACGCGTCGTCGAAAACTCGTTCGTGCACGGGGAAGAGTGGGCTAGGCGGTAATCGGCGGCAGACTTCCGCATGGCGCAAGAGACTCTCTTGTAACGCGGCACGATCCGCGTCCGACCGGTGGCTTACATCGTAACACTTCACCCGTGCCCAGGCCGACGCGAGATGCCTATGGCGCCACTTGGAGATCCGGTATTGCAACCCGTTTGAGGTCGGCAGCCATTTGGTAAGAACTTCTTCATCCGTCCACTCCGCCATCTGCTCGCATTTCAGCTCGGTGCCCTTAGAGTGCGTCAATGCATCTTGACGAACCGCAATTCGGGACATGTTGTGCCGGCCAAAAATATCCGCCAATGGATCCAAAGAACTTGAGCGAGCCTGACCTTCTTGTTTGCCCTTCGCGTCAACGGCCAAGATCTTGGCCAATGGCGCCAAGGAGCTTGGCCGAACCGGTTGCCGTGTCCGAATCTTCTCGATGGTGTGGTGCGACAGGCCCGTCTTCGCGAGAACGTCCTCCACCCAAAAGCCCTTTTCCGCACATACTTTCGTGAGTTCGTCGAAATCGACGATCATGCAGCCCAAGGGAGGTCTTACTTCACGCTTCTTTTTTGGCATGACGAATCCTCGACTCCAGAAGATGCCAGAAGGCGCGACGAAAATTGTCCGCGATTGCGGTCTAATGTCGCGTTCGTTTATTTGAACCTGGAGACGACCGATGCCGATTCGCGCCGCCCTTTATGACGCCCTGCCAATCCTTGAGCTGCTAACGCTTCGGACGCGAGTTGCCACGCGCGACCAGGTTCTCGCGTTTGCCCAATTATACCCCATGGGAAAATGCGAAGGGGAGAGCCTGCTCTCAATTCTCCGCAAATGGGGTTACCTTGCTTGCCAACGCCTCCCGATTGGCTGTCCCGTGCTTATCGAGCCGCTTGTCGCTTGGAACGGCAATGAGGCGCCCGATTTTGTCGCTCTGGCGAGCCGACTCACCGCCCGTGTCGAGGTAGCTCCTTGCCGAACGACTGAAATTTATTGGGCCACGAAGAAGGCGGAACCCCTCACCGGGGGGCTCAGCGGACAGAATCGACAGCCGCTCCAGGTGCAGCACGATCTAGGCATCACGGCTGTTTTTCTTCGATCACTGGAACAGGACAGCTTTCCCGCCGACTTTTGGCTCAACGAGGACATCGCCCGTCGCGATTTCGGCTGGTTCTGTCCGAGTAAACGTCCCGACGCCATCGTTGTCGATGACGACGATCAACCCATCCAAATCATTGAAATCGGCGGCATCTATTCGGCGGCCGACCTCCGCCGGATGCACCGATTCTTTTCTAAAGAAAGGGTCCGTTATGAACTCTGGTAACCAAGCACCCACGCCGAAGGCGACCACCGTGAAACTCTCCGACCGCGATTTGAAGATACTGCGGCACGTTGGCAAGGTCGGCTTTTCGCTCTTCGAGATCATCCATACCCTGTACTTCAAGGGAAAAGCTCGCGATGCCGTGAAATCGACGCTGCGCCGGCTCTGCGGCAAAGGCCCGACGTACCGCTTTTTGCGTCCTGTCCCCCTTTACGGATCGAGAGTCGCTTATCAGCTGACGCACCGGGGTGCGGCCGCAGTTGGGGTTTCGCCGTCGCGAGCTCGAAAGGTCGGCGTCCAGACCCGCGTTGAGCGGTTCGCGATGGTACGATTCATTTACGACATCAAGGGTAAAGGCGATCGGACGCTTATGACCAACGCGAAGCTGCGCGAGCACTTCTCGATAGGGGGGCATCGCCTGCCACGGCAGCGGTTCTTCATTGAAGACCGCTCGGGTGACAGCTATCTTGGCTTTATTGTAGTGGATCATGGCGGATACGAACGGCGCATCGTCCGCAAGTCGGTGGACTTCCTGGACCGCTTTCTTCGCCACGGTTGGTTTGACGATTATCTGCGCGCCGGCCGTCTCGTGCTGACTGTCCTCACCTTGAATGAATTCAAGGCAAAGGCCATCGCTTATGGCCTCAAAAAGCTGCTCCGCAAGAAAGAAATCGCCCGGCCTCTCGCCGCATTGCATGCTCCTTTTCCCGGCAAGTGGCCGCTTCCGGTAGACATCGTGGTTATACCGGGCCTGATCAACCTCATTCCTGGAAAAGCAATTCAACCGGCAAGGAGACGACGGTGAAGTACATTCCGCCGGTTTTGGAAACGACGACCGAAAAAGATGACGCACTGGATTGGGAGAACATCCCCGAAGAACGCTGCGACCTCAACTATCGCTCGCTGGCTCCCCGACCTTCGTACGTCAGCGCTCAAACCGTAGGGGTGACCGCCCTTGTTTCCCTGGTCTGCTTTCCAATCGCCGTCGGTTTGCAGAGACAAATCGGCGAGCATTTCGCGAGCACACCTATCTTTGTCTTCCTCATGCTGATTGGATGCGGCGGAGCCCTCGTTTGCCATCTCCAAGACTTCCCACTTCGCTTGGTCTTGGCGTGCCTTATCGCGCCGGCGGCGGCATGGACCTTAGTCGTCGTCGCTCCTTTTCACAAGGAAGCATCGGCGTCGCTCTTGATCTTCATGGCCTTTGCCATCCCGGCATTGTTTTGGTTTTCGGACGCGGTGGCTACCCATGCCGTCTACTGGATGTCCGCCCATTACAAGAACGACCACGCCACCATGCTGGGGTGGCGCGAGGACTGGAGCAAACGGTTCTCTGAAATCGCCGACCGGCCGCCGCGGCGCAACGACATGCCGCCAGCCAAGGCCGAGTTGCATCGGGCGGTGATGACGACACGCGCGGCCTATCGAAATGGTCTCCTCTGGCTTCCCCTCGTCATCGTCGTTCCTGGCGTGGTCATTCTGAGTGGAAGTTACGACGAGGACCGCAACGGCACCGGCTTCTTTCTCACGTTCGCTCTCTTCGTAAGTCTCATCATCGGCTGCATTGTGCGGACCATTCAGTTCCCTGGGAGCTGGCAACGGACCTGGTATTACGTCACGGATTTTCTGTGGCACGGCAGCCTTCTTCGCCAGCCGCCTTGGGTTTTTCGAAGTCCCGGCGGATCCGGTTTCGACAGGCTCATGACCGGGGGAGTGATTTTAGCAATCGTGAGCCTCACCCTCCTTCCTTTGAGCGATTACCTAATCTGGCTGATCCTGGGTGGTTTCAATGCCGACCTCTTGCCCGAAGCCGTTCAAAACCCGAATCCGTTCACGGTTGCGTGGACCGTTCTTCCAGGCAGCGCCTACGGCGCCACGCTCTTTCTCATCCAGCACTTTTTGCTGTTTATCATGCCCGGCGCGTGCATGTATCTGGCGGTTCATTTATTAGCTGGGCCGACAATCAGCGCGCATTACCTAGCTCTCGAAGCCCCTCATGCATACGAGCATCATCCAGAATGGGATCGTCTCGACGGCTACAGCGAACGTTTGCGGAAAAGCCGTAACCGCAAGGAGCAGCAATCGATCCTCATCGCGCGGCAGCTTACCAACGACTACCCGGTACTCATGCATCTTAAGTTGGCGTTCGAGCATGTCCACATGCTCGGCGCCACCGGCATCGGCAAGACCGTTTTGGGATTGATGACCCATATGATCCAGCTGATTCGCCGCAAGGACGGCCCCGTCGTCATCATTGATTGCAAAGGCGATCAGGCCCTCTTCAACACTGCCCGAATCGAGGCTAAGAAGGCGGGCCGCAAATTCAAGTGGTTCACTAATAGCCTAAATAGGTCAACCTACGTCTTCAACCCATTTGACAAAAACATTTACTCGCAGCTGTCTTTGCAGGAGATTGTGGGCCTGCTCATGAACGCGCTGAACATGCACCATGGCTCGGATTACGGCCGGGCATGGTTCACCATTGCAAGTCGCATCCTTCTCAAACGCGCCTTTGAAGAAACCGTACCCGAAAACGCTCGTCGAGGCCCGACCTTCCGAACGCAACGCCACCGCAAATTCGAACGGATCGAGTCCTTCAAGGATCTCAACGACATCATCTTGTTTTTAGCGGAGGGCGAGAAAGAGTATCAAGCGGCCCAACATTTGGCGTTCTTGATCGAGTCGCTTGCCGAGTTCGAGCAACTCAATTTATCCCCTCGGACCCATCCGAACCATCCCGCTTTCGACAATGCCATCAACATGAGTCAGGTGATCGAGAACAACGAGGTCGTTTACTTTTACCTGGAAGGCGCGATCGATTCGGTGTCCGTCGCCGAGATCGCACGACTCGCCGTGTTCTCCCTTTTGAGCGCCTGCATCAACCACAAAGGGCGAACCGGACAGAAGGCCAGAGCGTATCTCATGGTAGATGAGGCGCAAGCCGTTATCGCCCAAAACATTACGCACGTTCTTGCGCAGGCGCGCTCGTATGGGCTGGCCTGTTTTCTTGCGAACCAAACAATGAGCCAGCTTAATCCCTCCGGGGGACCGGATCTCCGCGAAATTGTGATGGGCTGCACCAGCGTCAAACAGGTCTTTTCCGCAAGAGATCCTTGGTTGCAGAAATACGTCGCGGAAATGTCCGGCAAGGTCACCTATGCCAACCTGTCCTATCAGAAAGAAGCTCGCGACGTGATGAGCGGGATGTTCGGACTGGAAGGCGTCTTGGAAAATGAACTCCGCCAACGGCCTGTATCGATTAGCACTTACATCGGCAACCGCTTGAATACGCAAGATTTGCTGGACAATAACCGCGATCCGAACAAATGCTTTCTCGCCATCGAGCGATCCGAAGCGTTCAGCCGGTGGAAGGGGTTCGCGCCCGTTTTTGTCGATTGGCCGATGCACGAGATCGACTACGAAAAGCGATCCGAAGGAATGCCTTGGCCGGAAGAGTCGCCCGAAACCATCACACTGACTTCCCCATGGCCTGCCACGGGTCCGGAAGTTGTGGTCCCCAATGCAACAGTGAACATTTCGGAAGCGGAGCATGCCCAGCAGATGGTCGATCGCCTCCGACGAATCAAACAAGATGCCGACAAAGATGAATAGACCGTTGGTTGCTGGGTTTTGCCGGTTAGGCCACTTCGATTTGATCGTAAAGGGCGAAACGTGGTATTTGTCGCTCACCCGTCCGCAGGATAAGGCTCTGCCGGGGGGCAACCTGAGCGGCGGACTGGGTGACCGTGCGGAGCGGACAGGATTGTTTCGGCAATTCCTGTCCCTCCTTTTGAGTCAAGGTTTCTCGCCGGTTGCGTTGAAGGTTGAGGCTTTCAGGAGATTGGGCCAACTCAAAAATCAATCTTCATTTACCGACTACCGCGGGGCCCGTTTTCCCAAAAAATGACTTGATGTCGAGACCTCGCAGGTTAAAATCTTCTAATCTACCTTTCAGCATCTCACCGGTGGCGCGAGTCCCCAAACCTGGATCAGTGGGACCGGATCATCTCTACCGGCGAACGGCTCTTCTTGACACGAAGTGGGAGCAAAAACGTGACCAGACTTTTTTCAGCGAGAAGGCTCGCTCTTTAGGCGAGCGGCAGGTCTTGATTTACCCACATCTCGGTTGTTTTGGTCGAATCAGGATGTCGTACTTGGGCAGCGTCGTCGAGCGTTCCAAGCGGGCTTCGTAGGGTTTCATGTCCTTCTTGGTGATGCGAATGCCGTC
>JBBQPM010000212.1:0-11271 GCA_038217425.1 Gemmatales bacterium | reverse complement strand
GGCAGGTCTCCACGAGGAAAAGAAAAACGCCCAGGGCGAACCCTGAGCGTACGTGGAAAATCCGATGCATACGACTACCGAACCCGACTCGAATCAAAAGAAGTGAAACCCGCCACCGCGAAGCGGTTTAGTTCAACTTGTTGTTATTCTGCGCACGCGCATAATATCACGTTCCCAAATTCTAGAGACAGACTAGCTAAACCAATCCACACATATTATTTGCGTCGATTTTATCGCTCTGCCGTCGCGCACAATAACCAATAATGCACGTCGCGCAACTACCGCATTTGCGAATTAACCACGTTCGCCTTGTATCGCGCGCCGACCAATTTTCGAAAGACCTAAACTGTTTTGAGCAATACGCTTGCGACCAAATCCGAAGATAAAGTCAGCCAGCCGTTGACACGGCACGTGTACATTTGTTACGATACAAAAAGAGGCGTCACTTCCCTTTACTCGCGAGGTCTGCCATGATCGATTGCGCTCCGGAAAATCCCGTCCTCGCCGAAATCGCGGCCATGCAGGCGAAACTCCAGGCCCTTTTCCTGGCCGCCGTCAGCCCGGCGAAAATCGAGGCGCTGGCCAACTCGCTCGTCGATCAGGCCATCGCTGGCAACATGACCGCGGCCAAACTCGTCGTCCCTTATTTCCTGGGCAAACCGGCGGCACGTCCCAAACCCGTCGCTCCCGAAGAGAAACCGACGCCGGTCGCGCCGGCCGAAGAGCCAACGCCGGACGAAGCCTTGGAGAAAGCTGACGAACCCGAGGTCGTCGAGGTTTTTCGATTCGTTGCGGATGATTCCCGCTCGCTTAATTCCCCTGGCGAGCCTGTTTCTTGCGGTCGCTTTCCTTCAGATACATCTTGCGTAGCCGGACTGCCGTCGGGGTGATTTCGACGTATTCGTCATCCTCGATGTACTCGAGCGCCTGCTCCAGGCTCATCAGTCTCGGCGGCTTGATGATGATCGACTTTTCCGAACCCGACGCCCGCATGTTCGTGAGCTTCTTCTCGCGGCACACGTTGACGGGCAGATCGTTGTCGCGGCAATGTTCGCCGACCATTTGACCCTCGTAGACCTGATCGCCGGCGGCGCAGAACAGGACGCCGCGGTCTTGCAAACCGTCGAGGGCGAAGGCGGTGACGCGGCCCGTCTCGGTTGACACCATGACGCCGTTGAGCCGGGTCGGAATCGTGCCGCGCAGGGGTTGGTAGTCGTAGAAATTGTGATGCATGATCGCCTGCCCCGCGGTGGCGTTCAGCATGCGCGTCCGGAGGCCGATGAGGCCGCGCGCGGGGATCGTGAACTCGATGTTCGTCATTTCCAGACGCGAATCGAGCTTGACGCATTCGGCCCGGCGATTGCCCACCAACTCCATGACCGAGCCGACGTGATTGTTGGGCACTTCGACCACGAGATACTCGATTGGCTCCATCTCCTGGCCGTCGATCGTCTTGTTGATGACCTTCGGTTTGCCGACCGAAACCTCGAAGCCTTCGCGGCGCATCGTTTCGATAAGGATCGAAAGATGGAGCAACCCTCGGCCCGACACCTCGAACTCGTCCCGCTTGTCTTCACGCGGCACGACGCGCAGAGCGACGTTCGATTCGAGTTCCTTCATCAGGCGGTCGCGGAGTTGTCGGCTCGTGACGTACGTCCCTTCCTGGCCGACGAACGGCGAATCGTTGATGCGGAAGAGCATGTTGAGCGTCGGCTCGTCGATCTTGACCGGCGGCAGCGCGACGGGGTTCTCGATGTCCGCGATGGTGTCGCCGATGTCGACTTCTTCCAGACCGACGACGGCGCAGATATCGCCAGCGCCGACCTCTTCCGCTTCGGTTCGCCCCAACCGGTCAAACGTGAAGAGCGTCTTGATGTTCGAGTCGATCCGTTTGCCGGTGTGGCGCATCAGGGCGATGCGCTGGTTCTTCTTGATCTTGCCCGCCACGATTCGGCCAATGGCGATGCGGCCCACGTAGTCGCTGTAGCCTAGGGTCGTCACCAGCATCTGCAGCGGCATGTCGGGTTCGACTTCCGGCGGCGGCACATGGTCCATGATCGCCTTGAATAGCGGCTTGAAATCCTCGGCAGGGATGCTCAGATCGTCGGTCGAGATCCCCTGACGTCCGGCAGCGTAGACCGTCTTGAAATCGAGTTGTTCTTCGGTCGCGTCAAGTTCCACGAAGAGGTCGAAGACTTGATTCAAAACGTCGACCGGTCGGGCGTCGGGGCGGTCGATTTTGTTGACGACAACGATGGGGCGCAGTCCGCACTCGAAAGCTTTGCGAAGCACGAAGCGCGTTTGCGGCAAGGGGCCCTCGGCGGCGTCGACGAGCAGGAGGCAGCCGTCCGCCATTTTGAGAACGCGTTCGACTTCGCCGCCGAAGTCGGCGTGGCCGGGCGTGTCGATGATGTTGATCTTGGTGCCGTTGAGGAGGATCGAGATGTTTTTGGAGAGAATCGTGATGCCGCGTTCGCGTTCGATGTCGTTGGAATCGAGGATGAGCCCGTGCTGTCCGCCGGCGAGGCGATCGAGTTCTTCTTGCCGAAACATACCGGATTGGCGCAGCATATTATCGACCAGCGTCGTTTTGCCGTGGTCGACGTGCGCGATGATGGCCACATTTCGAATATCGTTCCGCTTCATGCTCGAACCCAGGAACCCGAGGAAACAGGGAGACGTAAAATAGGCCGCCCCGCAGGAAACTTACGCTACAAGGACGTATTATATTTAATTGCAGAGAACGCGGAGCAGGTTCCCTGAGAAGAAGAGGAGAATGACCTTGGAGATTTACGTCATTCGCCATGCGGACGCCGTGCCGCAGGGCGAGCAGGGCATCGTTCACGACGAAGATCGGCCGCTGACGGACGTGGGCCGGGCACAGGCGCAGCAAGTCGCGAACTTTTTCCTGAAGCGGAGCCTCGGTCTGGATCGGGTGGTCGTCAGTCCGCTGGTGCGCTCCCGGCAATCGGCCGAGCCGATCTTGCAAACGCTCGGCATCTCCGACGTCGTCACCTGCGAGCATGCCAGTCCCAACGGCGAGCCCAAGCGGCTGGCGAAGTTCCTGAAAAAGCTCGGGTCCGGTCGGGTCGCCCTGGTGAGTCATTTGCCGTTCGTCGCAGTGTTTTCCGGTTGGCTGATGGGGAACAAACGCGCCCAACTCGACTTTCAGAAGGGCGCCGTCGCACTCATCTCCACCGGGCCTGACGTCGACAAGGCGACCGGCACGCTGCAATGGCTGCTGCAGCCCGAGTTTCTCGGGAGTTAGCGCTACACGCGGGGCACTGTGATGCTTCACCAAGCCCAACGGGTGAGGTACTCCGAACCCTTGGGATCCGGCGGTCGCAGGCGTTTATCCCAGGGGTTCGGAGTACCTCACCCGCTGGGCTTGCATCATTCTTGACCGCGTAAAGTTAGTCGCCGTCCGGGGTAGATCGCCATTCGATGACCGACGCGATTGGTCGGGGCGAGCGGTTCCAAGGCTGCTGATATCCGCCCGTCCCCACGAGGAGTAGCCCCTTGATCTTGCCCTCGGCGTCCAGCGTCAGCCGGCCTTCGAATTGACTCGTGCCGTCATTGGGAGCGTTCGGCTCATTGACGTGCGAGCGCCTGCCCTTCAATGTACCTCGTAGTACGATCTCCTGCGCCGACACAACTTCCGCGTCGATCGCGCCGCTCTGGACGTCCTGCGGACGAAAGGTGAACGAGAGATCGCTGCTGGCGACCAGCGCCCGGCAGAAGAGGTTGACAGCGTCTGGTTTCAGTGAATACCGGGTTCCAACATCGCGTTTTGCCGGCACGAGGCTGCGCCATTGCTTCGCGTCCAGGACGATGCTGTCGAAGACCGGCGCGTGCTTGCCGTGCGGCGCCGGATCGGTGAAGCGGACCCACAGGGCCAGTCGCACCGAGCCGTCGGGGCGTTCGCCGACGCCTCGATCGGGATGAATCTTGGGTTCCGCCACCTGCGTGCGCGGCTTCACGTTCCCCATGCCGACGACCCCTTTTTCGAGAATCGCAAGGAACTTTTCCGCCTGCCGATCGCCGCCGATGGTGTGCGGAAAGCAGACGCCCAACGGCTCTCCCGTCGGCGTCGACAGGTAGACCCCCAGGCTCGAACTCTTATCGTTGGAAAACTTCCGCATGAGCGGCAACTCGGCGGCGTAGCGTTCGCGCGCGCGGAAGATCTTCTGCTTGTCCAGCGCGACGGCGACGTAGTACGTGCGGATATACTCATTGACCGCGGAATGCGTGAGAACTCCGGACCGGAGCAGCGCCGCCCAGCCTCAGCAGCGCTCGAGCGGATCGTCGTCGACGTTCCAAAAGAGGATCGGGCGATTCTCCGCCTGGGCGATGCGCTCCGCCTCCACGAGCGACGTGAGCCAGGGGATGCGCATCCACGCGAGTTCGGCCGGCGCGGGTTTGATCGCGGCCGCGCGATCGGCGAGCGGGTCGGCCTGGGCGCTGGCCGCCATCCACAAGAGTACAGCGAGTCCGAGACGTTTCATGGCTGCGTGCCTCCCAGGGGCAAGGCGAGCGTTTCCTTGTTGGTGGATAGGACGATGGTCGTGCGCGTCTGCGCGACGCCGCGAATGCCCTTGAGCGTCTCGCTGATGAAGCGATCGAGATCGCTCATCGATCGGCACCGGACCTTAAGAAGATAATCGTAATCGCCGGCGACGTGATGGCACTCCTGAACTTCGCCCTGCTTGGCGACGAGCTTGAGGAACGTCTGCCGATGTTCGGGTCGCTCGAGGGTGACGCCGATGAAGGCGGCGAGGCCGAAGCCGAGCGTGGTCGGATCAGGACGGGCGGCGTAGCCGAGGATGGCGCCGCCCGCTTCGAGCTTGCGCACCCGTTCCGCCGCCGACGGCGCGGACATTCCCAGAAGTTCGCCCAGCGCCGCCCACGAAATACGGCCGTCATGCATCAGCGTCATCATCGCCTTCAAATCGACGTCGTCCATGCTGATTCACCTTTGATTCCGATGTATGAAGTGATTATAGCATTCGAATCGAAGAACCGTCAAGTTGTCCGAACGCTCGAAAAAGTCCATCTGGCGTCTGCGGCCGTTTCCATACAATACTTCTTTTGCGGACCTTCTGATGAGCACCGATGTGCGGGTAGGATTTCTGGGCGCAGGGAAGATGGCGACGGCCCTCGCCGTCGGCTGGCTCCGCGCCGGGCTCCTCCAAACTGCATCCCTCCGCGCCAGCGATCCCTCGGCTGGCGCACGCAGCGCCTTCGCTCAAGAGGTCGGCGTTACGCCGACGAACGATAACCGGGCCGTGGTTCGCGAAAGCGACGTCGTCCTGCTCGCGGTCAAACCGCAGATGATGGCCCAGGTGCTCGCCGAGATCGCACCCGAGGTGACCGAGCGGCACTTGATCGTGTCGATCGCGGCCGGGATTCCGCTCCAGCAAATCGCGAAGACGCTGGGCGAACGTCGTCTGGTACGCGTGATGCCCAACACCCCTTGTCTCGTCGGCGCCAGCGCTTCCGCTTACGCGCTCGGTAGCCGGGCGACCGCGGACGATCAACAAATCGTCGACCGGCTTCTCTCCGGCGTGGGCCGGGCGATTCAGGTGCCGGAGAGATTGCTCGACGCCGTCACCGGGCTTTCCGGCAGCGGTCCGGCGTATGTGTTTCTTCTGCTCGAGGCGCTCAGCGACGGCGGCGTACGCATGGGCTTGCCCCGCGACGCGGCGCAGCTTCTCGCCGCCCAGACGCTGTTCGGCGCCGCCAAGATGGCGCTGGAAACGGGACTGCATCCGGGCGTCCTCAAAGACATGGTGACCAGCCCGGGGGGCACGACCATTGCCGGGCTGCACGCCCTGGAGCGCGGCGGCGTGCGCGCGGCGCTGATGAACGCCGTCGAAGCTGCCACGCTCCGCTCAATCGAACTGGGACAGTGATTTCCTTTCCTTCTCCAGCAGTGACCACCCGATGACCGCGACCTCGGCTCAACAGCGAATCCTCATTTTCGATTTCGGCTCGCAGTACGGCCAGCTCATCGCTCGCCGGGTGCGCGAACACCAGGTTTTCTGCCAGATCGTGCGCCACGATCTCTCTGCCGAGCGCGTGCGCGAACTCGCCCCCGCCGGCATCATCCTCTCCGGCGGACCCGCCAGCGTCTACGACCCCGGCGCCCCCGGCTGCGATCCCGGACTCTTCGACCTCGGCATCCCCGTGCTGGGCATCTGCTACGGCATGCAACTCGCCTGCCAGGTGCTGGGGGGCAAGGTCAGCCCCGCGCCGAGCCGCGAGTTCGGCCGGGCGCATCTCAAGATCGACGCTCAGGACGGGCTCTTCGCCAACGTCCCCGACGAGTCGATCGTCTGGATGAGTCACGGCGACCAGGTCCATTTCGTCGACGAAAGCTTTCTGCCGCTCGCCGCGACGGAGACGTGCCCCTTCGCCGCCGTCCGCCATCGCGATCGTCCGGTCTTCGGGTTGCAATTTCATCCCGAAGTTTCGCACTCGCCGTACGGGAGTCAGATCTTACGAAACTTCCTGTACGAGATTTGCGGATGCACCGGGGCCTGGAAGCTGCAATCGTTCATCGACAGCACGGTGTCGGAGCTGCGGGCGCGGATCGGCGACCATCGCGTCATTTGCGGCCTTTCGGGGGGCGTCGACTCCTCCGTGGCCGCGGCGCTGCTGCTTAAAGCCGTCGGTCCCCAGCTCGCCTGCATCTTCGTCGACAACGGCCTTTTGCGCCAGGGCGAATCCGAGGCGGTCAGGCGGACGTTTCGCGATCACTTCGGCGCCGACCTGCACACCGTGGACGCCGCCGACCGATTCCTCGCCGCCCTCAAGGACGTCTCCGATCCGCAGGAAAAACGCAAGATCATCGGCCACGTCTTCATCGACGTCTTCAAGGACGAAGCCAAGCAGATCGCCAGCGCCAAATTCCTCGCCCAGGGAACGCTCTATCCCGACGTGATCGAGAGCGGCGCCGCGGTCGACGGGCCTTCGGTAACGATCAAAACGCATCACAACGTCGGCGGGCTCCCCAAGGAGCTCGGCTTCGAGCTGATCGAGCCGCTCAAGGATCTCTTCAAGGACGAAGTGCGCCGACTCGGACTGGAACTCGGCCTCCCCGAGAACCTGGTTTGGCGGCATCCGTTTCCGGGCCCCGGTCTCGCGGTTCGCTGTCTTGGGCCCGTGTCGAAGTCGCGGCTCGACGTGCTGCGTCAGGCCGATGCAATCGTGCTCGATGAACTGAAGACTTCCGGCTGGTATCGGCAGACGTCACAGGCGTTCGCGGTCCTCTTGCCGGTGCAATCGGTCGGCGTGATGGGCGATGGCCGAACCTACGAAAACGCGGTCGCGGTCCGTGCGGTGCAGACGGACGACTTCATGACGGCCGACTGGTCGCATTTGCCGTACGACCTGCTGGCCCGGATTTCGACGCGGATCATCAACAAGGTCAAGGGCGTCAACCGCGTCGTCTACGACATCAGCAGCAAACCCCCCGCGACCATCGAGTGGGAATAGTTGCGGTCCTATCGCTTCATCAAGAGACGAGCCACAGAGAGCAACTGAGAAAACGTCGATTCTCCGCACGTTTTCTCAGTTGCTCTCTGTGGCTTCTTGCTCGCCATTCGATTAACCGTTTAGTGCGGCACTGGCCCGGCGGGATTGCGGTAGTCGCTGATCGCTTCGCGAATCGTTCGTCCGTCCGGGCCCACTAAACCAACGAACTTCGCATTCCGGGTCGTACCGTCATTGGGCACCATGAAGACCGCCAAGGCCCGCCCGTAGGCAACCGCATTGGACTGTAACGGAAAGACCGGCGCCCCCTGCGTCATCGATTGCACCAGCGTCGTCTTGTGACCCAGTCCGAGTACGACGAATATGTTGTTCGTGATCGTCGGCATGGAGGTGTCGGTGGCGCTTTTGTTCGGATTCAGTCCGAGATTGTTCACGAGCAAGTTGAGGCCTTCGCTGCCGGTGGTTTTGTCGATCGCTGCTACCACGTTGATGTTCGCGGTACCGTCGTGTCCATTACCGGCTCCCAAGTGCCTGCGATCCGTGCTGCTGAAATTGGGCTCCGACGTCGAATCGTGGAGGAAGACGTGGCTGATGCCGATGGCGCTCAGCGAAGCGACCTGAGCATCGGTGAGCGTCGCGGTCGTGAGCAGTGTGTTGGGCGATTCGATTTCCGCTGCCAACTCGCTGTACAACGCGGCGCCAGTGCTGTCCATGAGCGAATCCCAGCCGTCGGGATACTTTTGGTTCAGGCCGTAGAAGTTCTCAATCATGCGCGAGGAGTCCGCGAGACTATATGCCTGGACGCCCGACCGGCTTCGTTCGTAAACGTCGATGAGCTTGGGAATCGCCACCAGTGCGATGATCGCCAGCAGCGAGATCGTGATGAGCAGTTCCATCAATGTGAGAGCAGCGCGAGTTCTGTTTTTTGGGGTCATTTGCGGAGTTTCCTGTGTCGTATGTTTTGTTGAAGTATCGTGGCATGGGGGTTTAGCCGCCGCCTCCTGGCGGCACGGACAGGTCGTGTCCGAATGTTTAATCGTGGCAGCGCACGCGTCCGCGCCGCGAGGAGGCGGCGGCTAAACGGGCGCCTGCATTTGGGAGGGGCTAAACCGAACGAGGCGGCGGCGTTTCGATGACGTGAAGGACGAACGGAAGTGAAATGTAGGGCGGCGAAAGCGTTTCCGGCATCGGCGACGCGACCGTCTCGGCCACGAAGTCCATCGGCGCGAACGGCGTCTTCTTGAGACCGTCCCACGTGAGCAGCGGACAATCGCACGGGGCGTCTTCGTATGCGCCGTCAGGGCCGGGCGCCGACTTCTGCTTCGATGCCGGCTTGCCCTCGTTCTTGCACCCCTGGCAATGGCACTTGCGTCCCGCCTTGGCGCAGCAGCACGACGACTCGACAACCGCAGTCTGGTCTGCGGGACGCAGCACTTCCCAGATCAAGTGCTGAGGAATCGACCCCAGCAGCAAGATCGTGCAGAAATATAGCCGTAACAGCAGACTCATCATGCAACCGGCTCGGGCGTCAATTCGGTCGGTTTCGGCTCCTCACTCTTGATTTCGCGCAGTCGCTCGGCGATGCCGCGCACCAGTTCCGCGAGCCCTTGGCCGGTGACCGCGGAGATCGCAAGCACCGGTCGATCGAGTTCGCGGGCCATGCGCTCGCTCACTTCAGCGCTATCGGTGAGTTCGCTCTTGCTGACGACGATGATCTCGGGACGGTTCAAAAGATGCGGATTGTAGAGCTCGAGTTCCCGGCGGACGGTGCGGTAGTTGTCGAGCGGATCGCTGGCGTCGCTGGGGAGCGGTTCGACCAGATGGACGAGGACGCGGGTCCGTTCCACATGGCGCAGGAACTCGTGCCCCAGGCCGATGCCGGCGCTGGCGCCTTCGATGAGCCCGGGAAGATCGGCGAGCACGAAGGAATGATCGTGCCCCAGGAAGACCATGCCAAGGTTGGGATGCTTGGTCGTGAACGGATAGTCGGCGATCTCCGGATGCGCCTGCGACAGTCGGCTAAGGAGCGTCGACTTGCCCGCGTTGGGCAGGCCGATGAGCCCGGCGTCGGCGATCACTTTGAGTTCGAGGATGAGCCGACGTTCCTCGCCTTTGACGCCGGTTTGAAATTGTCGGGGCGCGCGGTTGGTGCTGGTGGCGAAGAAGCGGTTTCCCTTGCCCCCTTTGCCGCCGGTGGCGACGACGACTTCCTGATTGGCGCCGGAAAGATCGCGCAGGACGTGGCCCCGCGTGCGGTCGTAGACGATGGTGCCGGGGGGGACGGGGATGATGAGGTCGGGGGCGGATTTGCCGCTGCACTGGGAGGTGCCGCCGGGCTGTCCGGAGACGGCGCGCCAGTGTTTGCGGTTGACGATCTCGGCGAGGCTATCGGTGCCGGGGACGGCGCGGAGGATGACGTTGCCGCCGTCGCCGCCGTCGCCGCCGTCGGGACCGCCTTTGGGGACGTACTTCTCCCGACGGAACGAGCACATGCCTCGGCCGCCGTCGCCCCCCTTGACGTAGATTTCAACTCGATCGACGAACATTGGATTCCTCTGTCGTGAGGCAGATTTCCGAGCCGGAAGCGTGAGCGACGATTGATTCTCTCGTGTTCGTCGCTCACGCTTCCGGCTCAGAAATCCTTAGCGTTTCGCGGGAATGTAATTCAGCGTGTAATAAGCATCGACGTGCAGCAGGCCCTCGCCGTCCGCCGAGCGTAGGCCCGTGGGCCTTAGATGATGGATGTGGCCTTCTTGCAGGCCCTCGACCGTGAGCCGTACGCTTTTCTTGTCAGCGCCGACGACGGCCTTGGTGATCTTCGGAAACGTCTCGTCCACCTCGGGGCTGCCGTAACTCGCCTGGAAGATGTACGTCCAGGTCTTGATCGCGTACGATTCGAGATTGGCCGCCGAGTCTGCGTCGATCGGCTTGGTGAACGTCAGTTCGAAGCCGTCGGGCATGGCCCGCATCTCGTGGATTTCGAACGGAATCTTGCCGGTCCAGACCAGGCGTTCGACGGCGAAGGGTTTGTTGCCGCGCGAGCCCCAGCCGCGATTGGTGCCGCCGACCAGGAGCGAACCGTCGCCGGCGAAGCGGACCGCGAGGTTGCCCGACGCGAATCCCTGGCGGAACGGAAAGAGGGCGCCCTGATAGCGGCCATTCACCTTTTCGAGATGGACGCGCATGATCGTCGAGAACGATTGATCGCCGACGAAGAGTTGCTTCTCGAACGGCCCGAACTTCCCCTCGGAGAGATCGCAGTCCAGGCCCGAAGTCGAGTTGCCCATCTTCTGGTACGGGAAGAGAATGCAGGTCGGATAGAGTTCGGGGATCTTCTTGGCCTCGGTCATAATTCGGCTCTTGGATTCGGGGATGCCCGGTGGCTTGCCGAGGTACTGGGCCTCTTTCTCGCCGTACCATTTGAAGCTGTCGGGATGACCGACGAAGCCGCCGACGGTGAGGCATTTGAGGCCGCAGGTGCCGTTCCAGGGGCCTTGATTGTCGGTGTAGAAAATGTCGCCGACGGCATTAAAGCCGATACCGCCGGGGGAGCGAACGCCGCTGGTGGTAGGGACGAACTTGCCGTCGCGGGTGATTTTGCCGGCCCAGCCGCGGAACTTGTTGTTGGAGTTGAACGAGCCGGTGAGGCAGAGGGTGATCCAGATATTGCCTTCGCGATCGAAGCGCGAGCCGAAGGCGTATTCGTGGTAGTCGCCGTTGATTTCCCAGCCGTCGGTGACGACCTCGAAGACATCGGCCTTGCCGTCGCCATCAGTG
>JBBQPM010000211.1:0-11297 GCA_038217425.1 Gemmatales bacterium | reverse complement strand
ACGACGGAACTGGTGGAAAACTCCCGACCGATGACGCCGACGGAGCTAGACGATGTTCGTAGGTATTTCATTGCGTTAGCGGGGCGGGCGGAGTTCATCGTCCTCACGGGGTCGGTGCCGGGCGGCGTGGAGCCGACGTTCAGGACTTTGCCGGACCCGCACGCGTGGGATTCGCTCGCACGGTTGACCTCGCCGAGTTGCACGGACGCGAACGTGAGGATCTGTTGCCAGGCGGGGGACAGACCGACGGCGAGGATCATAACATCGCCTCGAGAATCTCGCTCAGTTCGGAATCGCTCACGTCGCGCGGGTTGCCCGACATGCTGTTGCCGCGCGATCCGGCGACGAGCGCCGGGATCTGCTCGCGGCGTATGCCGAGATTGCTGAGGCGTTGCGGGATCTCAAGGCGTCGGCACAGGTCGTCGATGAAATCGATGAGGGCGTCGGCGCGGGCGGACGATTTGCCGGTGACGATCGGCGCCAGTCGGTCGAGATCGCCGCCCTTGACGTCGCGGTTGACGCGGAGGGCGGCGGGGAGCATGACGGCGCAGGCGAGACCGTGGGGGATCTGGCAATGGACGCCGAGCGCCGCGGCGACGCCGTGCGCGAAGCCGAGGCCGGAGTTGGCGAGAGCCAAACCGGAGAGTAGCGCGGCATGGGCCAGCGTCTCGCGCGCCGGACGCGACGCAGGGCTTCGCATCGCCTCGACCAGCGCCTGAGCGGCGCCATCGAGCCCTTGCAGGCACAGCGCCCGCGGGAGGGGCTTGGCCCGGCAAGAGAGGTAGCTTTCGAGGAGCTGCGTGATCGCGTCCATGCCGGTGTACGCGGTCGTCTGCGCGGGGAGCGACGTCGTCAGTTCCGGATCGACGAGCACGGCCGAGGGCATCATGCCGTCCGCGCGCAGGCTCTTCTTGAACGGCGGCTGCAGCGAGGAAATGACGGCGTTCCTGGTCGCCTCGGCGCCGGTCCCCGCGGTCGTCGGCACGGCAAGGATCGGCAGCGTCGGCCGGGTGAGCTGCCGGCCGGTCCCGACGCCCTCGAGGAATTCGACGACGCTCGGCGGTTGGGTGTAGACCGCAAGGGCGGCCACGGCCTTGGCGAGATCGAGCGCAGCCCCGCCGCCGATGCCGATGATGAAGTCGCCGGTGGTGGCCGCATGGTTGGCGAGATCTCGCACGACGCGGTCGACGTCGTCCACGAGCGGTTCACGGTCGATGTGGGCGAAGTCGATGGCGGCGATGCCGGACTTGAGCAGCGTGTGGACGAGATTGTCGATGACGCCGCTACGCTGGAGGGTTCGGGAGCCGATGATGAGAAAGGCGCGTTTGCCGAGCGGTTGGGCGAGTTTACCGAGGTCGCTGCGTCTACCCCAGCCGAAAAGGATCTGGCGGGGAGCGACGAAATCGTAGGCCGGCACGCCGGGCATGGCTAACC
This sequence comes from Gemmatales bacterium, assembly GCA_038217425.1. Lineage (GTDB taxonomy): Bacteria > Planctomycetota > Planctomycetia > Gemmatales > Gemmataceae > JAIEPT01. Next base: position 9,863 of record JBBQPM010000211.1, on the reverse strand, counting down.
CTCATCTCAATTCCGGGCGCTGAGCTTGTGAACGATTGTTCGAGTGCATTTGCTTCGGAACCAACTAGCGCTCGGCCGCCGGGACAGCTTGGGGTATGTGTAAACGACTCGAAACCGATGGCGCGGCTCCCGTCGGTTGCAGGTCCGCGTTCGGCGCGGTCATGAGCCTTGCCGTCAGTTCGCTACGGTGGTGATAGAGGACGGCGAGCAGTTCCTCGTCGTCGATATTTCCCAAAGATCGGCCCGTTTGATCCTCGCCTAGAAATCCCAGGTGGGCGAATAATTGACCGAGCCGAATGTCGGGTGACAGGTCAGCGACCTCTGCCAGAACAGACAAGGCTTCGCGTTGTGTCGGTGGAATCATAGGAGTTCTCCGATCGCCTTTTCCCCAGCGTAGGCTTTACGAAGTCGGCCGATTACCTCGACTCGCACCGTGTTCCCGGGAGCCAGCTTCGCAATCCGCGTTGCCCGCGTCACTCCATTATAGATGACTAACACGCCATCGGACGCCTCATAAACGATCAACGGCGGCATTCCGTCGGTCGATGCTCCGAACCGAGCTATCTGCCGATGTAGTTTGATTGGATCGGCACCCTCTCGCCGGTAAGTCGCGGGCCGCAAGTCTCGTGGATCGACGTCGCGAAAATCACTCATGGGCGTCTTTTTCCCGGGCTAAATCGGGAGCGGATGCCGACAGATTCCGGGAAGCTGGAATCTTAGTGCGAGTGGCCATGATCGTGGCTGTGCGAGTGCCCATGGTCGTGGCTGTGCGAATGTCCGTGATGATGATGATGGCCGTGAGCATGTGCGGGGGGATCGAGATTGATCTCCGCGGGCGCCAGGTGGAAGCGTCCCTGGAGCCAGCCGCACAGCAGCGCGGAGCCCGCGAGCAGGCCGACGGAGCCGAGCTGCGTCCAGAAATTGGGGAGGCCGCACGCTTCGCAGCCGCCGGGGGCGATTTGCGACCAGACGAGCGCGACGAGCACCATCAAGAGCACGAACGGCGCCCAGCCGCCGATGCCGAGGACGGGCCAGGCTTTCTTCCAGTTCACGCCGGCGAGCCACCACGCGATCCAGATGAGCCACAACGACCAATGGCCGACGAGCTGCATCAGTTCATGCGCGAGCGAGCCCAGGTTGCCGACGATTTGCCACAGCGTACCGAGGAGGGGGATCGTGTCCATGAGCATCCTGTTGAGGCTTCCCCAGGGACGGCGGCCCCTGGGCTTTCGAACGCTATTGTACGAACTACGTGGCCCGGATGGCGACGATGGTGGCGTTGTCGGTGGCACCGCGAAGGTTCACGAGGTTGAGGAGGCGCCGCGCCGATTCCTCGGCACTGTTGTTGGCCTCGCGGGTGAGCATCTGCTCGAGTTCCTTGTTGCTGATGTGGTTGGTGAGGCCGTCGGAACAGACCAGCACCCAGTCGCCGCGCTTGAGCTTGGCGGCGTAGGTCGCCGGCGAGACGTCGGGTTGCCCGCCGATCGCTTGCTGCAACTCGTTTTTGCGCGAATGATTTTCCGCCTCGGCTTCAGTGAGCTGCCCCAGTTCGACCAGGCGATTGACGAGCGTCTGATCGCGGGTGATCTGGATGAGTCGGCCCTGGCTCAGATGGTACACCCGGCTATCGCCGACGTGGCCGACGATGAGGTTGCGATTGTCGACGTAGACGGCTTCCGCGGTGCAGCCCATGCCGCGTTTGCCTTTGCCGGGGATGCGCGAGGCATTGAAGACTTCCTTGTTCGCGTGCCGCAGGGCGGCTTCCATTACCTTCTTCAGCGCCTCGGGATTCGCGGGCTCCGCAGGCGGATAGCCGAACAGCCCGGCGAACATCGGCTGTTGCACCAGGAACTTACGCAATTCGTTCATGGCCAGGGCGGCGGCGATTTCACCCGCTTCGTAGCCTCCCATGCCGTCCGCGAGCAGCACCATCGCGTACTCGTACACGTCGTCCTGCCGCCAATCGCAGCCGTGCAGGATCGTGAACGCGTCCTCGTTTCCCGTCCGCACCATGCCCGTCGTCGACCAGCATGCCACGTCGAGCCGGCACGAGTCGAACACCTTTCGGCACACGCCCAGGGTCTTCACGAGTTCCTTGAAGCCCGAGGGGTCGACCTTCGTCCCTTCGTCGGTGGGGAAGCGCGTGTTGAGATCCCGGCAAAAGGTCTTGTTGAGGATGCGCGGGAAGAGGGGATGCACGTCGGGGAAGCGGTCGGTGACTTGCTTGGGGGAATATTGCCGTTCGAAGTCTTTCTCTTCGAGGGCGTGATGCAGGTACTCGAGAGCGTAGAGGGTGGCGCCGAAGCTGTACAGGGCGGCGCGGGCGTCGGCGCTGCCGGGATTGAGGATGAGTTCGGGGGCGGTGTAGAGCGAGCCCTTGACCGGCGCGCTGGCGAACATCGGCAGGGGTAACAGCTCCGAAAGATCGAGAATAACGGCCTGGCCCTTGGCCGTGACGCCGGCGATATCGGGGCGGATCGCTTCGAGCATCGCTCCGGCGGTGTGCAACGCGTCCATCCCCTCGGCGATCTGCTGCAGCCAGGCGTAGCGAGCGTTGGAGTCGTACTCGGGTTCGTCCCACATGTCCCAGAGGGTGCGGGCTTCGGGGGCGCTGATGACGAGATTCTCGTAGTTGCCGTCAGCGAAGAAATCGAGGACGGTCGGCAGTGCCGGATGCTTGGCCTTGTTGAGGAGATCGCGTTCCCAGGCGGGGCTGGGCCAGACGGGGCCGGAGGTGCTGCTGGGGGTCGGTTCGCCGAAATCGACGTCGAAGGTCGGCATGAATTCGTCGGGGTCGTCGGCGGCGTCGCTGAGAGGATCGCCGCCGGCCTGGGCGAGGTGCCCCATGACGATGACGACGGGCCGAGGGGGATTGACGCCGTGATCGACGCCCTTGTACCGGCACACGCCTCGGCGCTCGCACACCATCGCGCCGATTTCGTATCGATTGTTCAGACGCACCTTCGCATTGGCCATGGGAAAGACTCGCTTCGCTTTCTTCTTGAGCCCCGCGCCGGCGACCGCGGCCAACGCCGCGCCCCCCAGCGGGAAGCTATAACCACAATCGTCGCAATAATTCAAGCTCGCCTTCCGCGCCGTCCCGCAGATCGGACACGGCCCGATCGGCTCGGCCTCCAGCACGTACGCCTCGCGCACCGGCGGCGGCATCTCCACCACCTCGGCTTCCAGCATCGGCTCCACAATCTCCACTGCTTCCGGCTCCTCGATCACTTCCGTCGCCATCGGCATCTCGGAGACTTCTTCTAGCTCTTCTTCCGAATACGGCGTGTGAATCTCCTCGACTTCCAACGGTTCGGCGATCATCGGCTCGGCCACCATCGGCGCGATCACCGCTTCCGCTGACATGGCGTCGACGACTTCGACTTCCATGGAGTACGCCTCCAGCGGCGCTGCCATCAGGATCTCCGGTTCCGTCGCCGGCTCGGCCGTCATCATCGGCTCGTCTTCCTCCACCAACTCCGGGATCGGATCGTCGACCTCGTCCATCGCGTAGACCTCGTCCATCGCGTAGACCTCGGCGATGGCCGCGGTGCCGGCGTCGAGTTCCTCGGCAGTCGGCGGCGGCGGTGAAGCTTCCATCGACAGAAACGCAAAGTTCGGCAGCGGCGCCGCCATTAACTCGGGCGCCTTCGTCCGTTCCGGAAGCATCGGGAAAAGCGTCGCGAACGCGCTCGGCACGCTCAAAGGCGGCTCCGGCGGCGGCACGGGTTCCGGCGGCGAAATCGGCGGCGGCGGAGCCGGCGGACTCGGGGGCGTCTCCGGCTCCCGACTCGGCGGCGGCACCTCCGGCTCCTTACTCGGCGGCGGGATCTCCGGCGGCGCGGCCGACGCCGGCGCCAACTCGTCCTCCATCCCCATGAACCTGCCTAACCAGCCCCCTGCCTTCTTCGCCTTCGGATTCGACATGACGTTCCCCGATTCCCTAAGATGTATTTCTTGTCTTAACGCAGCCGATTCCCGCAGTAAATGCAGAATCGGCCCCCCATGAAATTGAACTTCCCGCACATCGCGCACGGGGCCGTCGGATCCGTCATCGGCTCCGCGCACTTCACGCAAAAGGGCGTCCGCACCGAGTTCGGCGCCTTGCATTTCACGCAGGCGATCTCCTTCGTCACTTGCTGCTTCACCAAGTCCGTCTTGATCTCCTTTGCCGAGAAGTAACGCTCGTTCAGATCCTCCGCCAGGTTGATCCGCAAGATCTCGAAGAACCATCGATACTGCTTCGGCAGCGTCGACGCCGGGTCCGCCAGCTGATCGGCTATCTCCTTCGCCGTGTGAAACCCCTCGGGCGCCTTGCCCGTCGCCAGGTGATACATCGTGGCCGCGAAGGCGAAGAGATCGCTGCGCGGCTCCGGCTTACCGACGATCTGTTCCGGCGGCGCGTAGCCCTCGGTGAAGACGCGCGTCTTGCCGGCCATGCGTTCCTTCACCGTATGGCCCAGGTCGCGGGCGGTGCCGAAGTCGATCATCTTGATGCTCTTTTGATCCTCGAGCAGCATGATGTTATCGGGCTTGAGATCGCGATGAATGAGCGGCGGCTGCTGCGTGTGCATGGTCAGCAGCACGTCGCAGATGCTCTTGCCCCATTCGATGATCATGGGGATCGGGAAAGGCTGATTCCCCTTCGCTTCCATGATGTCGAGCAGATCCTTGCCGCGAATGAACTCCATGATGAGATGCGCGGTCTGCCCCTGGTGGATGTAGTCGTAAAAGCGCGGCACGATCGGTACGGAGCCGAGGATCTTGAGGATCTCGGCTTCGCGGCGGAAGAAGTTGAGGCGAATGGCAAACTCTTGCGGATCGTCGCCGATCATGTCCTTGATGGCGACTTCGCGGTCGCCTGACTTGAGATCGACGCCCTTGTAGACGGCTCCGAAGCCCCCTTTTTTGAGGAGTTTTTCGAGGCGGTAGCGGTCGTGCAGGATGGTGCCGCCGGCGATGGGGAGGGTTTCGCCGCAGCGGGCGCAGTTCTTTTCGCCGGGCGAGTTGGCGACGCCGCAGGCGGGATTGCCGCACATGATGGGGGGCGCTTCGGGCTCGGCGGCGGCGTCGGAGGACTGGATGAGGAAGCCGCAATCCATGCACGAGATGGCGCCTTCGAGCAGCTTGGCGCCGCACGAGGGACAGGCGCTGGGCGACCCGGCGGGTTTCGGCGCGGGCGCGGCCGGCTTGGCAGCCGCCGGCGCGGCGGCGCCGGGGGCCTGGATCGTGAACGGCTTCTTGCACCCGGGACAGTTGACCTGTTTGCCAGCCGAGTTGTCGGGGACTTGCATCTGTTTGCCGCACCCGGCCGTGGGGCAGCGTATGATTTGCGGCATAATGTCTCTCGGTTACCGTTTCGGTTTCTCGAAAAAGCGCAAGGCGCTGCGGGCGCCCATGCGAATCAGATCGTTAGAATTGAGGGGCGCTCGGCCCTGCACGCGGACGTCGTTGACGAAGATGCCGCCGGGCGTGTTTTGATCTTCCACGAAGAATTGGCCTTGATAGTTGACGATGTGCCCGTGCATCTTTTCGACGCCGTTATCGCCGAACAGCGCGATGTCGACCCCCTCGGCCCGGCCCACGCTGGTGCGATCCTTGGTGAGAATCATCTCCCGGCCCGGACGGAAGCCGGCTTCGACCTTGATCCACGCATCCTTCAAGATAACCTGCGCCAGGCCGACGAACAAGCCGATGCAGGCGCCGAGAATGACGAACCCGAAGGAACTGGGCGAGAGCAGCGAGTTGGAATCTTTGCCTTCGAAGATGAGGAGAATCAGGGCGCCAATGGAGTAAGCGAACATACCGCCCAGGAAGCCCCCCAGGGTGCCGCCGGTGAAGGCTTTGATGAACTTCTTCATGGCCCCGGTGAGGCTTTCGCTGTTGATGATGCAGAGGCAGACTTCGTACGCTCCGATCGCGGCGCCGATCAACATGCCGGCGATGGTCCAGGCGAGGAAGTAGGCGACGAACTCGCTGAGGCCGACCAGCGCCCGGCCCAGAAGCCCGGCCGCGAGTCCGCCGGTCCCGCCGACGATTGCGGCGACGAGAACGCGCAGGCCGATGACGCCCCAGCGAGCGCCGACGTTCCACAGCGAATCGATGACGCTGAGCCCGGCTGCGATGACGAGCCCGGCCATGAGGCCGCGCATCCCGTTGGCGAACAGGCCGGTGGCGGTCGACGAGGTCAGAAGCCTTCCCAAAATCCAGCCGAGAAAGCCCGACCATGCGCCGAACAACGCACAGTAATAGACGAACAGCCGAAATGACATGCAATCTGTCCTAAGAGGGAGCCGCGCGAATCTGGTGAACCTTATTAAAGGGGATGGAAGCTGGGCAAGTCCAGCAAAAAAGGGAAAAAACGGCAACTCGGGGCCATTCGGCTCGTCATAAAGAGCTTCCTGGGCGGCGCGGAACGAATCACACGCCGTAGAACGCCGCGTACTTCTGCCGTAAATACCGCAGCAACGGCTCGTGACTCAGCGTCTTGCCAGTCACGCGCCGGCACAGATCGCGTGGCCGAAATTGCATGCCGCGCCGATGGATCTTCTCGTTGAGCCAACCCTTGAGTCGGCGGAAATCGCCGCGCCGGAAGTCGTCGTCGAGCCCGGCCAAGTCGCTGCGAATCTGCTCCATGAACTGGGCGGCATAAAGGTTGCCGAGCGTGTACGTCGGGAAGTAGCCGATGCCGCCGCAACTCCAGTGGACGTCCTGCAAGCAGCCTTGCGCGTCGTTCGCGGGGGTCATGTCGAAGATGGCGCGGAAGCGTTCGTTCCACGCCGCGGGGACGTCGCCGACTTTCATGTCGCCGCCGAACAGCGCCTGCTCCATCTCGAAACGCAGGATGATGTGCAGATTATACGTCGCCTCGTCGGCTTCCACACGGATGAAAGAACGTTCGACGCTGTTGATCGCGAACAGGAAGTCGTCCAGGCCCACGTCCTCGAGCGTGCCCGGGAACATCTGCTGAGCACGCGGGAAGAAATGTTCCCAGAATGGCCGGCTGCGGCCCACCTGGTTCTCCCAGAGCCGGGACTGCGATTCGTGAATGCCGAGCGAGACCGCGGTCCCCATCGGCGTGCCGAACTGCGCCGGATCGAGCCCCTGTTCGTACATGCCGTGGCCCGCCTCGTGAAGCGTGCCGAAAAGTCCCTGATTAAGTGCGTGTAAGTCGTAACGCGTCGTCAGGCGGCAGTCGCCGGGCCCGTGGCCGCTGCAGAAGGGATGGACCGTGGTGTCGAGCCGGCCGGCGGCGAAGTCGAACCCGATGGCGGCGGCGGCGTTCTGCGCGAACAGATGCTGACGATCAACCGCATACTCGCGCGCCAGGATCTCCTTCTTCGGCTTTCGGCCCGACGCGCCGATGGCGGCGACCAACGGCGCCAGTTCCGCACGCAAGTCGGCGAAGACCTTCGTGATCTCCGAGGTAGTGGCGCCAATCTCGAAGTCGTTGAGCATCGAATCGTAAGGCCGATCCGCGAAGCCCAGCGCCTGCGCCTCTTCGCGCTTGAGCCCGACCATCTTCTCCAGGGACGGCGCAAACATGGCGAAGTCGCTTTTCTTGCGTGCGTCCTGCCAGATGGTTTGCCCCAGCGCACACAGCTTGGCGATTTCTGCGACGAGTCGCGCGGGAACTTTGACCGCGCGATCGTAGCCACGGCGAATCTCGCGCAGATTGGCGGCTTCGGGCGCATCAGGATCGCGCGTCAGTTCGCTCCCTTCGGCTTGAGCGAGCAGTTCGCCGACGCGCGGCGCCGACATCATTTCATGCCCCAGCCGCGCCAGCAGCGAACTCTGTTCCGCGCGATGGGCGCCCCCCTTGGGCGGCATGTAGGTGCGTTCGTCCCAGCCAATGAGCCCGGCGACCGATTCGAGCGTGCTCCGTTCGCGCACAATGGTCAGCAGTTGACGATAAGCGTCTTGAGCCGTCATGAATGCTCCGCGAGAGGTAAAGGTTGGCGTTCGTCCTGTGCCAGGTCTGCTGGTACCATATCGAACTGGAACGCGCCAGGCTGTCCGCACGCTTTCCTTTCCAGCCCTTCTTCGGCTTTCCACCGTGCGGACGCCTCGTCAAACACCGAAAATTGCGAGGAATTTCGCCGCTGTAATCCGTTCCCGACCGCACGTCGAGTTCCTCCAAAAACGCCCCTTTGCCGCCGTAGTATTCGTCGAAAGTCAGCCAGTCGAGCGTCCGGTCGGACGCCCGCACAACCGCCAGTGGCGGATGGCTTGCCCGGCGAGCGCTTGGTAGAATAAGCTGGCGCGCCCCAACCCCCAGTTCGGGCGTCAGCTAATCGCTGTTGAAGCGCAGCCGTTCCCGGAGGGTTACCAGCGTGGCAGGCAAGGTCGCATGGGACGTGATCGTAATCGGAGCCGGCCCGGCTGGCCTCAGCGCCGCCTTGGTGTTGGGACGGTGCCGTCGTCGGGTGCTGCTCATCGACGCCGGGCGCCCTCGCAACGCCGCCTCGCCAGCCTTGCACGGCTTTCTGACCCGCGACGGGATCCCCCCCGCGGAATTGCTGCGCGCCGGGCGGGAGCAGCTGAGCCCCTATGACTCGGTGGAACTGAGAGAAGGCACGGCGTCGCGCGTTCGGCGGACGGGCCGAGACTTTGAAGTGCGCCTCGCGGACGGCGCCCGCCTCGGGTCGCGCAAAATGCTCTTCGCGACCGGCGTCGTCGACCGGTTGCCGCTGGTCGAAGGGGCCAAGGCCTTTTACGGCCGGGGCGTTTTCCACTGCCCGTACTGCGACGGCTGGGAGGCGCGCGACCGGCCAGTCGCCGTCTATGGCAAGGGGACCAAGGGACTGGGCATGTCCCAAACGCTCCTGGCCTGGACCCGCGATCTGGTCCTGTGTACCGACGGCCCCGCCCGATTACCGCGTGAGGAGCGCGAGCGTCTGGAGAGCCATGGAGTAGTCGTCCGCAAGGAAAAACTGGCACGCCTGGAGGGCGATGGCCGACTGGAGCGGTTGGTCTTCGCGGACGGCGAGACGCTGCCGCGCGCCGCCCTGTTCTTCAACACGGGCCAATACCAGCGCTCCGGCCTCCCCGCGAGACTCGGCTGCAGGGTGACGGCGGACGAAGCGGTGGTGACCGACGAGCACGGCGAGACCACGGTCCCCGGCGCCTACTTGGCAGGCGACGCCTCAAAGGATGTGCAGCTGGCCATCGTCGCCGCTGCGGAAGGGGCCAGGGTGGCCTTCGCCATCAACAAGGCTCTGATCGGCGAGGACTTTGGTAAACCGTAAGCGTCAATCTTCTCGTCCGGGCGCCGCTCCGCCGGTGGGCGTGAGTTGCATTATCCGCCCTTTCGAGCGCGACGGGTACTCATCCTCGCCTGGCTGTTAGCCCTCGCACGCAAACCGAAACGAAGCGGGATGAAGAGGGGGCGGACGGCTATTTTCGGGCTTGATATTGGTCGAGCCATTCTTCGAGCTGCACGACGGCGGAACGGAAGTCGTGGCCAAGGGTGATGAGCAGATCAATGTTGTTGAGGTTTTTGCTGCACTAGAAGCAGTGGACGAGGCGGTTTCGCAGATTGACGGTGGCGCGCAGCAAGCGGAAAAGAGAGCAGGCACATTCTAAATAGGCATGTTTATCTATAATAAACATGCCCGTCCCCTTTTTTTCAGGCCTCGCTGCCGGAGCCCTTCTTTTTGCCGGCCGATTCGCGTTCGGAAAGCACCGAGCGGGAGTAAGAGAGAATGTTCGGAAGAGAAAAAGGGTCAGGGTGCGTCGGCGTAAGCCGGGGGAGGGTCGCGGATGAAAGAGCCGCACGGGGTAAGGCCTAGCCAGCCGCTCCGGCCTCGAGTGATGCGTGGCGGCGAGTAATTGCCGACGCGAAGCGTTCACAGAGGCACAAC
>JBBQPM010000210.1:0-11521 GCA_038217425.1 Gemmatales bacterium | reverse complement strand
CGCGGTTGGGGCAAGCCCTGCGTCGTCGGCTGCGAAGCGGTCAAGATCGACGAGAAGGCGCAGACCGTCACCATCGCCGGCCACGTCGTCAAGGCGGGGGACTTCCTCACCATCAACGGCACCACCGGCGACGTCATGATCGGCAAGGTCTCGACGATCGCCCCGAGCATGACGGGCGACTTCGCGACGCTGATGGTATGGGCGGACAAGGCGCGGACGATGAAGATCCGCACCAACGCCGACGCCCCCGCCGACGCCGCCAAGGCCCGCGAATTCGGCGCCGAAGGCATTGGCCTGTGCCGCACCGAGCATATGTTCTTCGGCGACGACCGCATTTCCGCTGTCCGCGAAATGATTCTCAGCACCAGCGTCGAGGGTCGCAAGAAGGCGCTCGCCAAGATCGAGCCGTTCCAGAAGGCGGACTTCGTCGGCATCTTCGAGGCGATGGACGGCTACCCCGTGACCATCCGCCTGCTCGACCCGCCGCTGCACGAGTTCCTGCCGCAGAAGGACAACAAGGCGGGCGCCGAAGCCGTCGCCAAGCAGATCGGCGTCTCGGTCGAGAAGATCTTCGAACGCGTCGAAGAGCTGCACGAGATGAACCCGATGATGGGCTTCCGCGGCTGCCGACTGCCGATCGTCTTCCCCGAGATCGGCGACATGCAGGTGCGAGCCATCATTGAGGCGGCCATCCAGGTGCAGAAGTCCGGCAAGAAGGTGCTCCCCGAAATCATGATCCCGCTCGTCGGCCTCATCGACGAACTCACGATCCTGAAGAAGCGGGCCATCGCGATTGCCGAGGAGTGCATGAAGGCGGCCGGCGTGAAGGTCGAATATCAGATCGGCACGATGATCGAACTGCCGCGTGCGTGCCTCATCGCCGACAAGATCGCGGAGGAGGCGGAGTTCTTCTCCTTCGGCACGAACGACCTGACGCAGATGACGTTCGGCTTCAGCCGGGACGACATCAAGGGCTTCATGCCGACGTACTTGAAGGACAAGATCGTCGCGGTCGATCCGTTCCAGTCATTGGACGTGGGCGGCGTGGGCCAGCTCATGGAGATCGGCATCACGAAGGGCCGAGCGAGCCGCAAGGCGAAGGCGAATCAGCACCTGAAGGTCGGCATCTGCGGCGAGCACGGCGGCGACCCGGACAGCGTCTTCTTCTGCCACAAAGTGGGCATGGACTACGTGAGCTGTTCGCCGTTCCGCGTGCCGATCGCGCGCCTGGCCGCGGCCCAGGCGGCGCTGGGCGAGAAGTCCGAGGGGCAGAAGTAAGTCGAATCGAGATTTGCGGGTGCAGAAAGGGAAGGGCCAATTGCCGGCCCTTCTTTTTTTGGGCTGTCGCCCGCAGTTCCTCGTAGTGAATGCTCCACGTTCTGCTCGGAACCGACGAAATCAATCTCCGCTTGTCAGCCGACGACACCTTGGGTATACACGTCGACCATGGGAATGCGATCGCTATTTTCGCTGTTTCTGGACGACGACCGCCTCACCCGCGGGCTGGGCGATGAAGAAGCTCGGCTCCTCGTCGATTGGCTGGTCGATCGCGTCGAACGGACCGCGGAACGGCTGGGCCAGGGCGATCTTTGTCGGCGCGAAGTGAGCCGAATGTGTTTGCGGTTGCGTGCCGTCGGTCGCTTCATCTGGCTCTGGTGCTACCAGAACGAACCGGGGGCCGCGTGCCAACTGGCGGCGGCGGAGCGATTCGCCTGGCCGTTGCCGAGTCGGCCGGTAGGGGCGTTCGAACTGATGCTCGAGATTCTCGACTGGGAGGACGCCGATCAGGATCAGCGCGTTGAACTCCTGGCTTATCAGGCGGCGGCGTAGGGCAGACAAGAGTGTCCGCCCTACCGCTATGACGGGGGCACAAGAGTGTCCGCCCTACCGCTATGACGGGGGCAGACACGAGTGTCCGCCCTACCGCTATGACGGGGGCAGACAAGAGTGTCCGCCCTACCGGTCAAATCACCGGGGCGACCTCGACGAGGTTGTCGAAGAAGGTGGCGCCGCCGCCGAAGTCGGTGAGGCGCGTGCTCGTCGTTGCGTTGCAATTCTTGCCGTCGGGCGTGTAACGATTCCACCAGATCGACAAGGCGACTGCGACGCCCTGGCGCACAGCAGGGCCGACGATTGCGCGGGCCAGGAAGCCGCCGCGGTCGTTGTAGACGCGCACCCACTGCCCGTCCTCGATTCGGCGATGGCCCGCGTCGTGCGGATGCAGAAAGACGCTCGGCTCCTTCGCATTGGCCCGCAAAGCGTCCACGTTGACGAAGGTCGAATTGAGGAACGACGGTTCCGGCGGCGACAGCATCTGCAGCGGATATTTGCCGTCCGGGATCGTCTGCGGATCCTCCGCCGGCGGCGTGTAACGCGGCAACGGATCGAGCCCGCGCGCGGCCAGTGCCGGGCTGTAGAGTTCGCATTTGCCCGATGGGGTATCGAAGCCCCCCTGGGCAAACGGCGCCAGATCCTTCGGCACGTTCACGCGGATCGGGCCCTCGGCTTTCAAGCGATCCAGCGTGATCCCTTCGAAGCCTGCTTTCGGCGGATAGTGCCCGGGACCGCCCCCTCCGAGCAACGACCCCGCACACAACTCCTCGTCGCTGGTCGCGAACAATTCCGCTTCGAGCCCCATGCGCCGGGCCAGCAAGCGAAACGCCTCGGTGTTCGGCTTCGCCTCGGCGAGCGGCGCGATCGCGGGGGCGTTGTACTGCAGCCAAAGATGCCCGTAGGCCAAATGGATGTCGTGATGTTCCAGCTGCGTCGTCGCGGGCAGGACGATGTCGGCGTAGTCGGCGGTGTCGGTCTGGAATTGCTCGAGCACCACGGTGAAGAGATCCTCGCGGCGCAGGCCTTCGAGCACGCGCTCTTGATCCGGGCAGACCGCGGCCGGATTCGAGTTGTAGACGACCAGCGCCTGCACCGCCGGGCCGGGGAGCTGACCGTTGAGCGCCTCGGCGAGGTGAACCATGTTGATGGTGCGCGTCCCCGCGGGAATGAGGTCGGGGCGTTCGAGATAGGCGTTGTTGAACGGATACATGCGGCTGGTGCTGAGCAGCGCCCCGCAGCCGACGTGGCGCCAGGAGCCGACGACCGCGGGGAGGCACGTGATCGTTCGCACCGCCATGCCGCCGCCGTAGTGCCGCTGCAGGCCGTAGTTCAGTCTAATTAGGGATTGTTTTGAGGCGACGTATTCATGCGTCAACTTCTCGATGTCCTCGGCGTCCAGGCCGGTGATTTTGGCGACGAGGCCCAGCGGATATTCCTTGAGGGCCCGTTCGCGCAGTTGGTCGGCGCCGAGACAGTGTTGATCGAGGTACTCGCGATCTTCGAGGCCGTCGCGGAAGACGATATGCATCATGCCCAGGGCGAGCGCGGCGTCGGCGCCCGGTCGGATGGGGAGCCACCAGTCGCTTTTCTCGGCGGTCTTGCAGCGGAACGGGTCGATGGTGACGATCTTCGCGCCTTGCTTGCGGGCGCGAGACATGATCGTCCAGAGGTGCATGTTGGTGACGCTGGTGTTGGAGCCCCAGTTGATGAAGTACTTGGCGTGGATCGCGGATTCCGGATCGATGACGGCGCGGGTGCCGAGCGTGATGTCACAGCCCGCGGCTCCCGCCGTCGCGCAGATGGTGCGATCCAGAAGCGAGGCGCCGATGCGGTGAAAGAAACGCCGATCCAGACTCGAGCCCTGGATCTTGCCCATCGTCCCCGCGTAACTATAGGGAAGTATGGCCTGCGGGCCGGCGTCCGATCGCATGATCGCGGTCAACTTTTCCGCGATCCGCTCGATCGCTTCGTCCCACGAAATGCGGCGAAATTGCCCCGAGCCTTTCGGCCCGGTGCGTAGCAGCGGATACTTGAGGCGGTCGGGATGGTAGACGCGTTCGAGGTAGTGATTGACTTTGTTGCAGAGAAAGCCGTCGGTGAATGCGTGGTCGGGGTCGCCGCGAAGTTTGACGGCGCGGCCGTCCTGGACAGTGACGACCATGCTACAGGTATCGGGGCAATCGTGCGGGCAGACGGCGCGAACGGTGTTGAGCGAGACCATGGCCCAGACTCCCCATGTAAAAGCGAGCGGGGGACGTTAGTCCCCCGGTACTCGACGCATATGGAAGGGCATTTCCGTCCGGAATGGCGTGAAGTACCGGGGAACTTACGTCCCCCGCTCGCCTTGCGGATTACTTCGCCAAATCGCGAATGACCGATTCGAAGTGGGTCACCGTCTTGCCCCCCTCATAGTAGGTGGCGGCGGTGGTACCACGGTAGACCGAAAGGACTTCAATCACCGTGTGCACTTGTTCGAGGATGCCGACGCGTTCGCCTTCGCGGAGACTCCCGTTCTGCACCTGTTGGTCGATGATCTTGTTAGCGGCGAAATCCGCCCAGGGCGACACGGCGTTCAGCAGTTCGGGGAAGTCAAACACGATCGCCATGCGCAGCGGTCGGTCGGCCTTGGCGAGCGGGCCTTCACTTTGCTTGAGCGGCGTCGACGCGAGCAGCCGTTCGGAATGCTCGTTCGACAGCGTGAGGGCGGCGACGTTCTTGGAAAGGCCCGCGGTCGGCGCGACTTGCCCGTCCACGCCCAAGAGGAACGGCAGCGAGTAGAAGTAGAGTTTGCCGTTCTTGCCATCCTTGAATTCCGGCGCCGGAATCTGCACGCCGGGGATGGGGATTCCCGACAGCTTGATGCCCGCGTCGATCATGTCATTGATGAGCGTGCGGTAGTCTCCCATCGCCTTTTCGAGCTTGAGGGCGTCGCTGACGCCCAGGACCAAGCCGAGTTCCAACATCGGCATGTCCTTTTCGGTCGGGGGGAGCATGCCGATCCATTGTTTGCTCTTCCACTTGGCGTCGATGACCAGGGCGCGCTGGCCGTCGGCGAGGGACGGAATGAATTCCTTGGTGGTGATGTCGTCGAAGCGCTTGACGAGCGGCAGAAAGACCTTGACGCCCTCGGCGTACATATCCTTGATGTCGCCCTCGAGGCTGTTCCTGGCGAACTCGTCGACGTGGCCCCAGGCGATCTTCGCCCACTTCGAGACGAAGGCGTAGCTGGCGCCGTCGACCTTTTCGCGGCCGGCAAATGCGAGGATGGGGTTGCCACCCACGTGCTTGAGGATGGTGAGGGGCTTGACGCCGATGTGGTCTTCGGTAGGCGTGAAGTCATAGGCGAAGGTTTCGTACCCGCGCGGCGTGAGGAACGTGAACTGCAGTCCGCCGCCGAACTCTTGACGCTTGGGCGTGATCTCGCTGGCGAACTTTTCGAGGTCCTTGATGATGTTTTTCGCCTGGGCTTCGGGGACGCCGAGCGCGGGCAAGCCGTCCTTGGCGAGTTGCACGAATTCGCTGTAGTCGCCGGCAGCGTTGAGCATGGCGATGACTTTTTTGCTGACGAAGGAGATCGAGGTCAGCGGCCGGTCGGCGTACTTGGCGAGCGGGGCGAATTCCGGTTGCGTGAGCACATTGGGGCCGGGCGCGCCGAGGTTGCTGAGGTACTGCGTCGAGGCGCTGATGGCGAACATGAGGTGACCTTGCTGATGCCCCAGGCAGACGACGCCTTTGAGGCCCTTGATCTTGTTGACCAGCGGCGCGAACTCGCCCGGATTGTTCTCGAGGTTTTGCCACGGGATTTCATCCCACGGAATCATGGCGCCGTCGAGCGAGAAGACGAGGAAGGAGCCGTCGTTGATCTTCTTGCGTTCGAGCCGACCCTTGATCTTGGGTTCCTTCATCTCGGCCATCTTGAACAGCGCTTCAAGCCGATCGAGTTGGGCGTCGAGCCGCTTGGGATCCTTGACTTTGAACGAGAAGAGCAGATCGGGGACGTGGAGCTTCTCCTTATTTTGGGAGAGCGTGTTCATGGCCATTCGGCCCATCTCCATTTCGTTCGGTTTGCGTTTGCTGATGGCCGCCTGGATCGTTTCGAAGAAGACGCTGCTGTAGACTTCCATACCGACGTTCAGAAGGCTCACCCAGCCGTCGCTGCCGGCGACGAAGACTTCGTCGGAGACGGCGTCGGTGAGGAGCTTGACGAGATCCTGGTTTTGCGGATCGGCCATGAACTGCTGAAAATCGGGGGATTTGAGGACGTTGCGATCGAACTCGTTCCAACCCTTTTGCACGATGGGGAGATTCCAGAGCTTCTTCCAGGCGTTGGATTTGCCGATGATTTCGCAGACTTCTTTGTGCCGCATGGAGGAGACGGCGAAGCCGGTGTCGGCGGGGAGCAAACGCAAGCCGGTCTCGAGTTTGCTGAGATCTTGAGCCTGGGAGGGAGCGGCCAGGAACAGTCCTGCCAGAATTGCAATGAGGGCGACAAGGCCGCTCCGCGCTGGGTGCGTGACTTGCATGCGTTTCCCCTTCGAAGGAAAGAGTAAGTGAGCGAAATGATCCACGCGGGACATTCTAAGCGAGGCGGAAGGGGAAGACAACCGGCGACAAAAGTGAATGAAAAATACCCAGGGATCGCTATCCCTGGGCGTTCTCGAGTGGTTACTGTCCGGGGATGCCGAGCGAGATGGGGAGGGGATAGGGGTTGGGGTTTCCGGAGGGATACGGTTGCGGATACTGGGGCGGCGTCGGTTGGGGGTACTGCGGAGCGGAGGCGGGGTAGCCGGGGAAGGGCGCCTGGGGGGCGGGCGGTTGCACGTAGTTGGGCTGCGGCGTCGGCGTCGAGGCGGGCCGCCAACCGTTGGGATTGATCTGGATCGGCGGCGTCATGCCGACTTCGTTGGGCCGGGGGGGGTACCCTTGTCCGAAGCGTTGTCCCATCTGATCATTGCTGGGGGACGACCCGCGATAGACCGGCGGCGCGTCGCCGTAGGTCGGCACCGTCATCCGCACGATGCGGCCGCCGGCGCCGGGGCCTTGCTTCTTTTGTCCCGCCGCGGCGAACACCTCGTTGGGTTGCGTCGGCGCCGACGGGATCTTGCCGCCCTGCAGCGACGCGAGCCAGCCGGCTTCCATTTCTTCGATGTTGCGCAGTCCGTAGTGGCTTTGCAGGGCGCCGTCCCAACCCTGTGCGAGCGCCTGCGCCATGAAGTTGAGAAACGCCTGGCGACTGTTCCGCTTCACCAGATAATCGACTACGGAAAAACCCTGAGCATAGAGCTTCATCGTGTCGGCGTCGTTGTTCGGGTACTGCATCATGCCCATGAGCGTTCGCAGCGGGAAGAGGCGGTTCTTGGAAAGAAGCTGCTTGGTGAGTTTGTCGTGACGATCGCGTTCGAGGTCGTCCTCGGAGAGGACGGAGCCGCCTTCATCCGCCCAGCGCGGCAACGGCCTGCGGAAGTGATAGGCGAAAACCGTATGCGTGATCTCGTGCGGAAGGACCGAGTTGATGAGCCGTTCGAGCTGGCCCTCGATTTGCATCGATTGTTCCATGACGACGTTATTGCCGAAGCGAAACGTGGTGGCGCCGCGCGGGCCTTGCATGCTGATCTTGACCTGCAAGGGACACGGTTGCGGCCACTGGGTCATCTCGCGGCCGAGCCAATCGAGGGCGCGTTGTTTGCGGTAATGTTCGGCGTATTTGGCGACCATCTGGGCGACTTGGGGATCTTGTGCGGTGACGATGAAATTGGGGGTCGTGATCTGCGCCCCCCGCACCGAGAGGGAGGCGATGCCGAGGAGGAGGAGGGCCCAAATAGGTCGACGCATCCGTTGTCTCCGCGTAAAAGGACATCCATGTTCTTTAGCCGAGTTTGTCTCAGCCACAACTCTAAAAGCAAAACTTGAGCCGGGCCAAGAAATGCGTCCGTCTTTTTTCCTCAGAGGGGATCTAATATGCCAATTGCAAGGGACTTCCGGTTTATCGAAATCGCGCCCGGCGTGCGGACTACGCGAGCTGGGCGGCTGTAAGAATTACAAACCTCAAGAAGGAGTATGGCGATGGCCGACCGATTGCCTCAGATTCAGGAAATGCTCAAAGAGGATCCCAACGACCCGGAGCTTCGTTACATGCTGGCCATGGAATATGCGAGCCAGGCCGACGATGAGAATGCCGTGCGCTGTTTCCGCGAGTTGATCGCGGTACGGCCCGACTACCCGCCGGCCTACCACATGGGCGCCCGGGCGCTGCAGCGTTTGGACCGAATTGCGGAAGCGAAGCAAATGTTACAATCGGGCATCCCCGCAGCTCAGAAGCAGGGAAATATGCACGCTGCGGGGGAGATGGAGGAATTGCTCGAAATGCTCAATTCGTGATCACAAAACTTCGTCAAGCGGGAGCGTCTGCGCGTTCTGCCAGGCTTCTTCCGTGCCGATGGGGAACCAGAAGGTCGAACGCACGACGTGGAACGGCGCCTGGGCGGCGAGCTGGCTGACGAAGTCGGTGATCTCGTATTCGCCGCGGGGGGACAGACTGATCTCCAGATCGAAGACGCGGCGCGGAAAGACGTAGGCGCCGGTGTTCGCGAGTTGCGGGCCCGGCAGATCGGGCTTCTCGACGAGTTTCTCGAGCGTGCCGTCGGGCTTCAAAAAGGCGATGCCGAACTTTCTCGGCTCGTCCACTTCTTGACAGATGACGCCCGCGGGTTTGTCCGCGAGTTCCGCCAGATCCTTGGCGCCGAAGAGATCGTCGCCGTTGAGCACGAGGAACTTCTCGGAGCGAACGTGCGCCTGGCACTTGCGCAGCGCGTCGCCGGTGCCGCGCGGGTCGCCCTGGGGGACGACGGCCCATTCCGCCAGGTGTTTCTGACGGGCGAGGTACGCTTCGATCTGCTCGGCCAGGTAATGGACGACGACGATGACGCGATCGACGCTGGGGGGCAGGGCGCCGAGCGTCCAGTCGAGGATGGGGCGGCCTTGCACCGGGAGCAGGGGTTTGGGCGTTGTGAGCGTGTGCGGCCGTAAGCGCGTTCCGAGTCCGGCAGCGAGCAGAATTGCATCCATCTGGGAGTCTCCTTGAGGCTTGACTATTGTATCGGGTTTGCGGAAGGAGCGAGCTTTGACCAACTTGCCCGTAGGGGCGAGAATTCGTGAAGAACCGGATGTGCCCAGGACGATGATTGGGGCAGGTAAATGGAATCTACGGGCCGAGCGAGAATCCCGCCTCGCGAGCGCCCTGTCCCCTATCTCGAAAGGCGATAGCGCATGCGACCCTGGATGTATTCGTTGGTATTTGCGTGTTTCCTGCTCGGCGCCCTGAGCGGTTGCCGAACGTTCTGCCACACGGCCGGCGTCTGCGATTGCAGCGAAGACCTCGACAACCGGTGCTGCCACCGCGCCCCCTGGGCCGGTCCGCCGTGCATCATCGACAGCCACGGCAAGGGAGGCATTGGCAACGGCGGCGGTTGCAGCACCTGCGGCGGCAGACGCGGCGCTCATCGCGGCGGCAACTGCGCCAACGGCGCCTGCGGCAACGGCAACGGCAACACTCATGTTGACAATAACCAGCCCGACGCTCCGCCGGCCACGCCCAGCGCCGCCAAGACCGCGTTCAACGCAAATTAACTGACGAGCGTAGATCAACACCGGGTGAGCGACGGTCCCCACGGACCGTCGCTCATTTTTCCGTTCGTCGACGGCAAAGTGAATCCCGATCCTGAGCTAAATTCATCGTGAATTAGACGAGTCCATTCGATATCTTCTTGCAAAACGCCGACAGCAGTCCGTGCCAGGGGATCCTCGTGATCCTGCGGTGCCGAACGTCATGGAACCAGCCAATCCGCGAGCAACAGCCCCGGCACGTTCTGGAAGTCGGCGGTGTTGTGCGTCACGAGCGTGTAGCCATGTACCAAGGCGACGGACGCGTTGAGCAGATCCAGTAGCGGCGAGGGTACGCCATGGTCTAATTGCCAGGCGCGTACGTCGCCGAATCGATGAGCCACGAGTCCGTCGATGTCGAGCACCGTCGCGACTCGGAGTAGATTGAGCAGTTGCAATTTACGATGAGGCGGAGCTGTCGCACGCATTGACCAGGCGCAAAGTTCGCCAAGCGTCACCGTGGAGAGGTACAATCGGCCGCCGTACTGCAAGAATCGATTGGTGACTTTACCGAGGCCTTTCATGTAAGCGGAGCAAATGTCGGTGTCGATTAGAAAGCTCATTCCGCGATCTCCGAAAACGTCGCCAACCTTCGATACTGCCGAGTTTCTTCCACGAACTGATCGAGTTCCTCAGCGTCTTCGGCCCAGGCGCCGATCGTCAAGCGGAAACCCAGAGGAAGCTTAGCAAAATGTCGGAGGGCGACCAAATCTTCACTGCATAATTGCGGATGGTCGCGAAGCATTTCCTCATCGCTTCGGCCGCTCTCGATCTCCGCTACCAAGTCCTCCGCAGCCAACGTCGTTCCCTTCACGATGCGAACCCCGGGAAGGATCGACGAATCAAACACCAATCGTTCGATCCAAACCTCCACCGGCGCATGCTCGTTCTGTGCTTCCGGTTCGGGAGCCTTTTGGATGCGATTGAGCGTCACCGAAACGGTTTCGCCGTCGAGAAAATCTGGGGCACAATCCAGCTTGATCGTGTTGCCGTGAATGACCCCCTTGACGATCGCTGTACCGATCATGTTGCACCTCTCTATTTGGTGACCTCAGCTTACCGACCGGCCGAGTGCCACGCAAGCCGCGCCGGGCCCGATGGCTTTTCGCCGGGCCCTTCATAAGACAAGCCGCACGGCTCTCCATGCTTTCCGAGGTCATTGCCATGCGTACCAAATTCATTGCCGGCAACTGGAAGATGTTCACCAGTGCCGCCAGCGGCGAACAACTGGCGACGAGCGTCGCGCAGGGCCTCGAAGGGAGCAAGGTCCGCGTCGCCGTCTGTCCGCCGTTCCCCTATCTTCCGCTCATCGCGAAGGTGCTCCAGGGGACCGCCGTCGGCCTCGGCGGGCAGAACTGCTACCCGGAGAAAGAAGGCGCCTTTACCGGCGAAGTCAGCCCGCAGATGCTGCTCGACGTCGGTTGCCGATACGTCATCCTCGGACACAGCGAACGACGCACCAAGATGGGCGAAGGCGACGCGTTCATCAATCAAAAGACGCACGCAGCCCTCAAGGCGGGGCTTGAAGTCATCTTCTGCATCGGCGAAACCAAGGACCAGCGCCTTGGCGAAAAGACCGAGCAAGTCCTCGACGCACAACTCTCGGCCGGCCTGACGGGCATCACGCCGGAACTCCTGGCGAAGATCGTAATCGCATACGAACCGGTCTGGGCGATCGGCACCGGCCTCAACGCGACGCCGCAACAGGCTCAGGACGCCCACAAGTTTATTCGCACGAAAGTCGCTGCGCTGATCGGTAAAGAATCGGCCGACGCGTTGATCATCCAGTACGGCGGCAGCGTCAAGCCCGACAACGCGGCGACGTTGCTCGGCCAGGCCGATGTCGATGGCGCGCTCGTCGGCGGCGCCAGCCTCAAGGCGAGCGACTTCCTGGCGATCGTCAAGGCGGCCGCCGTTTAGCCGCGGGGCTTGCCCCGCGCGGAGCAACCACCCCCGCGATATGAAAAATTTTAAAGCACCCAAGCAAAACGTTTAGCACATTAAAATAATAACAGGTACCAAACGCGGT
>JBBQPM010000209.1:0-11530 GCA_038217425.1 Gemmatales bacterium | reverse complement strand
CGACCAGCTCGTCGATCAGGCCAAGGGGTTGGTGCAGGGCATTCAGCCTCAAGACCTACGAGATAACGATCGCCTGCGCCAACAGGTGGCCACGCAGCTTTCCCAGGTTCAGGCGTCGCTTGATGGGATGATGGTCGATCTCCCCCGGCGGCGCATCATTCGGCCCGACGTCGCGATGCAAGGAGCCAGTCATGCAGATCCGGTTTGACGCCCAGGGGGTCGGAACCTGCGTCTATAGCGAAGCCATCGACCTGGCAGCTCTTGGCACGGTTTCGCTCCGGCGTGGCAGTCATGTCGAGCCGGATGCCGAAGGTCGGTGGTGGGCGGACTTGGCTCCCGTCCGCGGGCCGAAGCTCGGGCCCTTTGCAAAACGTTCTGAAGCCTTGCGAGCCGAGGTCGATTGGCTCGACGCCTTCTTGTTCGACTCTCACTGATCCCTTGTCGAATATCCCCGTTCTTTATTTTCCTCCGAAAGGATGACCATGAACCAGCATCAACTGGACAGAGCCCTCGCGCGCGCCACCGGCGAAAGCGTCAAAACGATTCGGCAACGCGGCTTCAGCCTCGTGCCCCTGCCCAGGTCCAAACCGATTGAGATTCCCCTCCAGGGGATGCCCAATGCCCGACCGGAGATTGCCTCCCGTCGCTAATCGAATCGGGGCCAGAACAGTAGCGGCTTTCCTTCTTCCATTCCCATTTTCAGAGGATGTCTATGTTTTCCTTCTTCCGGTCCATGGTGGATCGCTTCAAGAACCTCTTCGTCACCCAGGCCGCCCTGGATCTCGAAGCCGAATTCCTCACGCATGCGGCCGAACGCCGCGCCGAACTGCATCGTCGGGCCCGCAAGTACGACGAGGAAGGCCTGAGCGGCATCGCCCATTATCTTCGCCGGCAGGCCGATGAAATCAGTTCCGAACGGCCCTTGGCGGGAATCCTCGCGGCGACAGCTCACCTTCAAGGCGAGGCCCTGAAGCCCGTTCTCCCCCTCCCGCCCAGCACGATCACCGACCAAACGCCCAAGGCCTACTTGCCCAATCCGCTCACCGCGGGAATCGGCACGTCGGAACCCACTCGGGTTCCCGCTCCTCGCCATCCATCACACTCCAAACGCTCGGGGCGAAAATAGTCGCCCAGACCGCCGGAAGGCAGCTTCTTGGCCTGCAGGGCTGGGGAGCTGCCTTCCGGCTCCTTTTATCTCAGGAGAAAATTTATGCCTCTGAAACTAGCCGTCGGATGGTGCCGCAAAAAGGGCGATTCGAACTTCGGGTCGCGCGGCGCAAGCATTCTCCTTGAAGTCGAAGTCGATTCGGGCCTCATGGCCGATCCGGTCAAGTTGCAAGAACGCATCGGAGCGCTCTATGCATTGGCTCGCAACTCCGTCGAAACCGAATTGAAGGATGCCAAGGCCCCGACCGGTCCCTCCCGTTCTGCATCGCCTCCTCCCCAGAGCGTGCGCACCGACCGAAAGAACGACAACCATGGCGCCAATGCCGACGCGGCCACGGGACCGCAAATCAATGCCATCCGCTTCCTGGCCCGGAAGTACCGGTTCGATCTGAATGCGTTTTTGCGTGAGCGATTCCAACGAGACTTGCCCGAGGATTTGACGCTCAAGCAGGCGAGCCAGGTCATCGATCGCCTGCAAGAACTCAAATCCAACCCAGCCGAAAGGGCATCATGAAGAAACGCATCGTGATGGACGAACTGCATGTGGCGATCTCGGCTCCGTCGGGGCTCGCCGAGAGCGTCTACGCGCAGATCGTCAAGGCCCTGCGGTCCAAGCGATTCAAGACGCAACTTCAGAAGGCGCTGTCGCAAGCCTTCGAGCGGTTCCCCGCCTTGGCCCAAATTCGCTTCAAGATTACCCGGTAACCCTGACATTCATGTCGCCATTTTGCGACCAATGAGGAAAGAGAGGAGAGACGTATGGGAGCACGACAAAAACTCAACCAGAGCTACTTCAACGGCAGCCTGGTTCTCGGCGTGATCGCAGGACTGCTGACGCAATCGTGGCTGATCTTCTTCTTCGCCACCTGCCTTCTTCTGGCGTTCAACATGTATCAGAAAGAGATTCGACTGAGCAACGGCCCGGGAAAAACGCCTCGTCGAAACTAAGCAGTTACCTGGCGTTCCGCCTGGCTCTTGCCTTACAGGCAGACGAGGACGGATTTGAGAGATTTATCCAGAAGGAGGGCGCCATGCCGCCTTTTTTTCCCTATCAGCGGTCGATAAGCCGGATGATTGGGTCAGCCATCCTTTCTTTTAGGGAGACTTACTCCGCCTGCTCCGAAGGCGCTTCATCGCGCCGGACATGATATCTGGAACACGAGATCACCTCAACCTGGATTGGGGGGATTGGGGATAGACACGGTCATTTCTTCAAAGTCGCCCTGAACGGCGAGAGTTTGTTACCGAAACAAACTCGAAGGTTCGTCAATTTGCAGCTGGCGAGAATCTTGTCGCGGCAATAAAGTTACGGCTTTTTCCTGAAAGCTCCCAGAACCTCAAGTATCGTCTTATGTCCCGTCTTCATAAGAAGATCGACGAAGGATCGGTACGTCGGTCCAGATTTCTTAGGTAAGGGTCGCTGGGTGCGACTATCTCTGTCGTACCCGGTCCGTAGCATGGTGACGATGGCAGATCGAACCGCCCAAGGTCTCTCTCCATGCGTATCAGTTCGCGCCTTCCCCTCGAACGCCTTGCCTGCATCGATCGCGAAATCCGCGAAGGCGGATGGCCCAACGCCAATGACCTCGCTCGAACTTTGGAAGTTGCTCCCAGGACCATCCAACGCGATATCCAGTTCCTACGCGATCGGCTCAACGCCCCCATCGAGTTCGATCCCGTTCGCAACGGTTACCGCTACGCCGATCCTGCGTTCTGCCTCCCCTTCTTCAAGATCAGCGAAGGCGAGTTGTTGGCCTTGTTTCTCGGTGAACGACTTCTGCAGATCTACGGAGATTCGCCCTTTGCCTCGGACCTTGCCGGCTTCTTCGAAAAGGTCAAGGCGTTCTTGCCCGAATCGGTGAGCTTCGATCTCCGGCACCTCTCGCAATCCGCATCGATTCGGCGAACCGCAGTTGACGTCGAGCTTCCCCGGCTTCTGCAGGAACTGCATCAGGCAATCCGCGACGAGCGTCAGCTCGAACTGGTTTACTGGTCCGCATCCCGCGATGAGACGTGCCGACGCGTCGTCGATCCGTATCACTTGACATCGATCGACGGCGACTGGTTCCTGATCGCGTACTGCCATCTGCGCGAGGAGATTCGAATGTTCGCGCCGGCGCGGATTCGCGAACTGCACCCGACTGGCGAACCGATAGAACGCCCGGCGGACTTTCACGTCGCGGACTATCTCGACGCGGGGTTTCGCAAGGTGCGCGGCGCCGGTCCCGCCCAGGTCGTCCGACTACGCTTCGCGACCGCCTCGGCTCGCTACGTCCGTGAGAAGCGCTGGCACCCGACACAGCAACTCGAAGAACATGCGGACGGTTCATTGACGTTGAGCCTGGCCGTCACTCATCTGGTTGAGGTGCGTCGCTGGGTGCTGTCCTTCGGCGCCGATTGCGAGGTGCTTGAGCCGACGGACCTGCGCGACCAGATTTTAGATGAGGTTCGGAAAGTGCTGGCCCACGCGGAGAATCGCCTTTCGGCAATCATTGAGATCTAGGTTCGTCGAATTGACTCAACGAAATCGACAGTGCTCAACACCTTCCGGTGACAGTGCTCAACACCTTCCGGCGTAATCAGTTAAGGATACAAGCGAGTGATTTTCAATCAGAAAACCCAAATACATTTGAAAAATCCGGAAAAAGGTCCTTATCATAATGCGGAGTTAAACGACGTGTCGGTTTCAATGAGTAAGGGGCGTAAAGATGAACCTGAACGAGAGTCACCGGCATCTTCTTGCGGTTGAAATCGCACATGCATCAAAGCCGGAAGCGTGGGGGTATCTCTACGTGAAAATGGCCGATTACCTGAATCGAGCCCAAGAGCAACCGATTGATGAACCTCTGAAGCGCTTGATCCGAAAGAGTATTCGATTCGAAAAAGTCAACTTCTATCGCGAGGATCAGGCTTTTTGGCGAAATCATGACGAAGAGAAACCCGCGACCTTCAAATTGATTTTGCCTGTCCTGGAAGGAAAAGATCGCAAGCAACGTCGAGCCAAGAGACTGCAATTTTTGCATTTGCAGGAGAACGATAGCGACAACCGACGTCATAACCGGAACCCCCTGGAATTGCTCATCAAAGACGAAGCGGAACGCTGTTTCGAGGATGCTTGCAATCAGCTAGGCCCACGCGAACTTCAAGCGATTATCGCAAAATCATCGCTTTCGGGCTCAAGGAGTGTAAGAGAGATTTCGTTGCGTTGGCGTTGTTCGAAGCAACGAGTTTACCAATTGGCGAATCGTGCCGTTAAACAGATCCAGAAGCAACTTGTCCACCAGGGGGTCCTTTAATGATTCTGGAACTTCAATTTCCCTTACTCGGCGCCGCGCTGCCGAGCGATCACGGTTACGCCCTCTACGCGGCCCTTTCGAAGGCGCAACCGGTGATGCATGACGGCTCCGCGACGGTTCGCATCGGGCCCGTGCGCGGCACCTACGCTGACAAGGGAATGCTGCGGCTCGAGACGCAGTTCTCGCGGTTACGAATTCGGTTACCGGCCGAGCAGATTCCGCTGACGCTGCCGCTCGCGGGCAAAACGTTCGACGTGGCGGGCCACGCGATTCGCCTGGGAGTGCCGAACGTCCTGAGCCTGATCCCTGCACCGAATCTGATCGCCCGCATGGTCATCATCAAGGCGAGCAGCCCGCGAAGCGACCCGAGCGACAAGAGAAGCCGAGATGTGACGCAAACGAAGCGTTATCAGGAACCCGTCGAGTTCTTGAGGGCCGTCCGGAATGAGTTAGAGCGGCAAGGCATTGCCGGCACCGCGAATTTACCGCTCCACGAGGTCGGCCCGCACGCCGGCGAGCCGCGGCGGCATGTGATGCGCATTCACGGCAAGACGATTGGGGGGTTCACGGTTTTGGGTGAGGGACTGACGGCGGAAGAGTCGCTGAAGTTGCAAGAGCAGGGCTTGGGCGGCCGCGGGAAAATGGGCTGCGGATTCTTCGTGCCGAAGAGGGGGTAAGAATGAGCGAGCTTTTGGCCAAATCTGGCGATAGAGCACCGACTCTGCTCGAGCATACTCAGCATGTAATTGACGCTGCCGAGGCGCTGTTCGGCGGATCGACTCCAACGCGATTGGGCGAATGTTGGTTGCGGTTTTTCAATGTGGAACCGGATCGCTGGCCCATGTTTTACTGCACGTTGCGAGCTGCCGCTGCTTTTCATGACTTGGGAAAAGCCAACGACGGGTTCCAAAAGGCGGTAAAACGGTTGGGGGAGCAGGCGATCCGGCACGAACATCTGAGCGGCTTGATCATGTTCCACCGCCCAGTTTGGGCCTGGTTACAACAAATTCAGGGCATCGACTGGGATATTGCGCTGTCGGCAGTGCTTTCGCACCACCTAAAACTAAAAGCGGCGGACAAGTCTCTCGCGGGACCGTTGCAGAGGGGCGGAAACTGGCATGTTCGCCTTCCCGCTCACGACGAACCAAGCTTCAAACTCCTTCTCGAACTGATCGTCAAGGGAAGTTGGCCTTCGATTCCCGTCGTTTGGTCATTCGACGACGATGCGGCGTGCGAATCGATCGAGAAAGCAAGACGGAAACTGCTGAGTCATTTGGAGGATTTGCACGACAGCCTCGATGAAGACTCACCGCGGACGCGGTTTCTCCGAGCCGCTCGCGCCGCCCTGATCGCCGCCGACGCCGCGGCATCCGGCCTTGTTCGCGAAGAGCACTCAATCCGCGAATGGATTGAAGAACGCTTCGACGTGCGAGATGCGCGAGACCTTTGCGACGGCAAATACATACTCAACGAGATTATCAACCCGCGCACCAAGCATCTCGGCGCCCGTTGGGAAGATTGGCATTCTTTCCAACTCGGCGCCGGAAACCAGCCGAAACGAACGCTGATGCTCGCTCCTTGCGGGTCCGGCAAGACGCTCGCGGCCTGGAAATGGATCGAGCAGCAGGCGACGCTTCGAGCAGTCAAACGAGTCATTTTTCTTTACCCGACGCGCGCCACCGCCACCGAGGGTTTTCGCGACTATGTTTCCTGGGCGCCCGAAGGGAGTCTCCTGCACGGCACTGCCAGGTTCGACCTGGACGATATGTTCCGGAATCCGCCGGATTTTTCCTCGGCGAAAGACGTTCGATCCGAACGAGACTACACCGCTGAAGCTCGTTTGTTCGCCATTGGCTTTTGGGATAAACGCGTTTTCTCCGCCACCGTCGATCAGTTCCTCGGGTTCTTGCAATACGCTTACAGCGCAGTCTGCCTGTTGCCGGTACTCGCAGATTCCGTGATCGTCGTCGATGAAGTCCATAGCTTCGACGACGCCATGTTCTCGGCTCTCAAGGAGTTCCTGAAGGAATTCAACGTGCCGACGCTGTGCATGACGGCCACTTTGCCCAAGGCTCGGCGCGATCAACTCCAGCGCCAATGCGGCCTCACGGTGTACGACGACAAGCCCGAAGACTTGCGCGACGTCGCCTACGCTCCGCGATACAGGGTCCATCGGCTATCGGACAAAGAGGCAGCGATGGGCCATGTCTGCCAAGGCTTGATCGAAAGAAAACGAATTCTTTGGGTCGTCAACACGGTTGCTCGCGCCCAGGAGCTCACGGAGCAAATGCGGCAAGTGGCGGGTAAAATCGGCGGGCAAGTCCTGTGTTATCATTCGCGCTTTACGCTCAACCATCGCAAGAAATGGCACGAAAACGTGGTTCGCGCCTTCCAGGCGGCCTCTGGCGAAGAATCTAAAGCCGTCGTCGCCATCACCACGCAAGTATGCGAGATGAGCCTCGATCTGGACGCGGACATCTTGGTCACCGAGAACGCACCGATCACTGCCTTGATTCAACGAATGGGGCGATGCAATCGAAAGACCAAATTGCCGTTGCTAAGTCTCGGCGAAGTGTACGTCTACAACCCAAGCGACGAGCGGCCTTACGAACCCGAGGACTTACGTGCCGTTCCCTCTTTTTTGAACGAACTTGTTGCTCTCGGAACCGTCAGCCAATCGGCACTCGAGACTGCTTTGGCCAAACATGGGAAAGTAGCTCCGAAGGGCGATCGCGTGGTTTCCTTTACGGAGAGCGGCCCCTTTGCCGATGGCGCTGCCGAGGACTTCCGCGATCTCGACGAACGTACCACGCCGGGCATTCTGGACCTGGACGCGTATTTGAGAACCGAGAAGAAAATGCGACCCGGACTGGAAGTACCTGTCCCCCGCAAACTCAAGGCTCCGCCGTGCAATCACCCCGATGCGAAGTATCTGGTCCGGGCGCCTGCGGAAAACTACGACGAATCCCTCGGCTTGTGCGATCAGCCGATCAACCGGACGGGAGTCTAAACCATGGCAAAAAAGGCCGAAGCCATCACCGAAGTGACGATCCGCTACGACTTGTTCGATCTGCCGACGGCGCAGCACAAGGCCGGTCTGGCCGGCTTAGTGCTGGCGATACGCTCGCTCAAGAACCGTTCGGAAAACGATCCGGAAGCGATTCCGCCGGAGAACGTACCGGAAGTCGTCGAGGGCCCGACCGCGTCGGGAGTGACTTTGAAGTTTACGCAAGGGACGTTGCGAACGTTGTTCGACGATCACTATGATGCGAGAACGGTAGAAGTCGCCGTCAAGAACAAGTGGCCTAACACCGAGCCGAAGCGGATCGACGAGATTGTTGAGGTGAATCCGGAGAGCCAGAAGCAAACGCGAACGAAGCGTTTTATCTACGATCAAGTCCAACCCTCCGGCCACTTCTTGCGGCAGCATCTGCCGTTGGGTATGGCGCCGGACCGCGATTGGTTCAAGCTTTGGCGAGACATGCTTTGGGCGATTCCGCGAGGAAACCCCCAGAGTCGCGCTCCCTATGAGCAACGCGCGGCTGATCAGCATTGCAAGGACGGCGCCACCGCCTGGACGGATGTGGTCGCCGGCTTTCACGCCAAGTCGAAAAATGCCGTCGCTACGAAAGAAGTTGCCGGCACCTTGTGGCTCGGCGCCCAGGCGAATAACGCGGAATCCGTTTCGTTCCTCGGCCAGGTCGAACAGAACCTGTTGCTTCACTTTTGGCCTTTGACGATCTTGATCTCCGTTCCGCAGAGAATCAACGCGGACGGTTCACAGGAATACATGGGCTATGTGTTGGCGATTCCCGAGGTTGCCGACTTGAACAAATTCGTGAACCGGTTTCCACGGCTTCTATCGGGCCTGCCCACGAATGTACGCGGATTTCGCCCCGGCCATGCGGTGATCGATCTTCCGGCTCAAGGGGCTTTGGAATTCATCAACTCCGTCGCCCAAATCAAGACGGCCGATCACGACGACCACCCGATTCGAGCGATAAGCTCCGTTGAATTTCTGCACCTCGACAAGCAAGGCAACAACGTCAAGTTGATCACCTCTGGGCGCGTGCCAAGCGACGAAAGGTTGCTTGCTCAATATCGCGACATCGTCGGCACGACCGAGAGACCGACGGAGTATCGCAATCCGCTGTTCAAGGCCGCTCTGATCTTGGCCCTGCTGCGTAAAAAACCGTGGTGGGGCGAGTTGCTGCCACTATTCATGAACCGCGATTGGCGGTTCTTCGTTCGGGCCAAAGACACGCCTTCAGTCGCCCGCGATATTTCGTTTCTTCCGTGGTTCTGGGACGACGTTCGTACCAGACTCAAAGCCGAACTCGACGAATTCAACCGTGGAAAGGAAATCGAGGAAACCATGACTGACGCAAACCCGACGCCCGGAACGGCCCCGCCGCTCTCGACGCTCATCAATCGCCTTGTGCGTACGTACGTCTATCGCCGTGCAGAAGAACGCTCTGGCGTGAATCTCCCTGAGAAAGACGTCGATTGGAAATCGGTCGATCCAAAATTCAACGACGAGAAAGAGCATGTCGCAAAGTCACTATTTCTTGAGTATCGTTCGCGGCGCGATCAAGCATTCATCGATCATTTCGCGCAGACGTTGTTCGCAGTGAAACAGTATCTGAAAGACGAAGACCAACTCCAACTCGCTGACGCGCTGCTGAAAAGGACTGATGACGTCAAAACGCTAACGCTCATGGCGTTATCCGCCAACTCGTAATTCTCAAACCACGAAAGGATCCCGATAATGAAGAACCTCTTCGCCACCGTCCTTACCTACCCCGCGCCGTCCGCGAACTATCGCGGCGAAAGCGAATTGAATCGCACCGTGATTCAGAAAGTCACCGATGGCCGCTTCGATTACCCGATCATCTCGCCGGAAGCTATGCGGAATGCATTACGCGAGATGCTGGCGGGTTATGGGTTGGCCTGCAACCGCGAACGCCTGCCCGACGAGGATCAACTCGCGGTCAAGTTCGCGGAATTGCCGCACCCGGACAAGTTTGCGGACGATTTCTTCATGGGCTATCTCGTTGCCGCGGGGGCTGCCGATCGAAAAAAGTACCTCGCGGAAATCGAAGAGAAGCGCGGCAAGGAAGCCGCCAAGACATTCGTCTTCAAACGCGATTCTGTTCTGCGCATGAACATGGCCAAAGCCATCGAACCCTATCGGCACAACGCTGTCTTTACCCAGTCGCCACTCTCTCCGAAGGACAAGAGCGCTTATCAGAACTCAGGAACCTCCGCATTGCTCCATCGTGAAACCGCCGTCACCGCGTTTCAGTATCCCTTCGCGCTGAGCGGCAACGACTGCAAGCCGAAACCGGAATGGACCAAAGCCCTCCTCAAAGCCATCGGCGAACTCAACGACGTTGCCGGCAACCACGCTCGCAGCTACTTCGAAATGGCGCCCGCAAGCATCATCGTGCGGCTCACGAATTCGCTAGTTGCCGGCTACCGCACCTACTGTTTCAAGCCCGATGGAAAGTTGCCCGACCTGATCGACGATCTCCTCAAGGGCGATTATCCGGCGTCCGAATTTTACTTCGGCGGGGAGTTGGTCAAACGCGATATCCCCGAAGCTGTCCAGGCCGAACTCAAGGCGAAGGAGGTCAAACTGGAACGCGATCCGCGCAAACTCCTCGACATCGTCGCCAAGGAATTCACTTCGTCGTTCAGCGGAGGCAAATAATGCTGTACCTCTATCTGGAAGCCCCGTTCGCCGCCTGCCGAACTTTCACGGCAGGCTGGTATCGGCCTACGGCGACCTTCCTGACGCCGTCGGCCGCATACGGATTGTTGCTGAACATCGCCGGCATTGAGTCACGCTTGCGCGAGGGCGAGGACGGCCACGACGGGAAGACTCCGGCGACCTACATGAAATCCGGTCTACCAACGTGCCGACTGGCCGTAGGAGTAGCTGATGACGATTTTCCTCGCCTGCAATCGATCTATCAGCAACTTCACACCTATCCTGTCGGTGCGACCGGCAAGACGCGGGGCGAGGAGTGTAAGGGAAACAAGTACAACATCACGCCGGTGCGCCGAGAATTTCTCTCAGATCTTCGTGCCGTGATTGCCTTGGACGGCGATCCTGGCATTGAAGAAGAAATTCGCCGAGGGCTTCGCGGCGAAGTGGGACAGGATCGCTACGGCATTCCTTTTCTCGGCGACAACGCGTTTCTTTTGGATCGCCTTGAGGAATTTCGGCTACCTCATCGCCAGGTCAAAACCATCGCTTGGTACGAGAAACTCGGCGCCGAGACCGACGGCGCCCGCTCACGAGCCACACGACTCACCTGCGTCATCGATCGGGCCGATCTGTCCAGAACGCAATCGGCGCTTTTCGCCCCAAGTGCGGCCGCGTCTCCCGAACTTCCGCCGCCCCCTGCCGCATGGGTCGATATTCAGCCGCCGAGCATGCCTGCGCCGGATCCGCCCAAAAAGTCAAAGAGGAGGATGCCATGATCCCGCTCCCCGTCGCTGACACGCATGCCCCCTCGTTGCGAGTGGAGTCGCTTCATGCTTTGGCATACTGCCCTCGTCTCTACTATTTCCAGGAGGTCGAGCGCATCAGCGTACCGCACGATCGCGTCTTTGCCGGTCGCGAGCTTCACGCCTCGCTCGAAGAAGGCGAAGATGCGGAAGCCGTCAGTCTCGAATTGGCGAGCGAGACGCTGGGCTTGGTCGGCAAAGTCGATTGCCTCCGGCGCCGCGACGGCTCCTATCTCCCCTACGAACACAAACGGGGAAAGCCGGCGCGCTCGGCCGAGGGCGCCGCGGAAGCTTGGCCCTCCGATCGCATCCAGGTCGCCGCGTATGCGCTTCTCCTGGAAGAATCGCTGGGGCAGCCGATCGCCGAGGGACGCATTCGCTATCACGCCGCCAACGTCACCGTGCGCGTCCCCATCGATGGCCCGGCGCGGGCTGAATTGCACGAGGCGATTGCGCTCGCTCGCCGACTTCGCGAATCGGTCGAACGGCCCCCCATTGCCGAGAACGAACGGCTTTGTCGAGCTTGTTCGCTGGCGCCCGTTTGTTTGCCC
>JBBQPM010000208.1:0-11659 GCA_038217425.1 Gemmatales bacterium | reverse complement strand
GTGAGTCGGCCGGTACTGCGGCCACGGACAGGAATGATCACACGTGCAAGTTTCATCTACCGGCCGACTCACGTCGGCCGCTCGCCTTTCACGGCAAATAACTTGCCGACGCCGACGAGATACAACACGACTGCGAGACCGATGAAGACTACGAGGGCGAGTAGCTCATTTACGAGCGATCCGCCGAGCGGGGCGAAGACGGCCTTCGAAACCGCTTCGAGATTGAGCGCGTCCTGAATGCCTTTGGGCAAGAAGTTGAGGAACGCCAGGAGCACGCCGGCGATACTGCCGCCGGCGATCAGGCCGGAAGCCATCAGCATCGCCGGGCTCGTTTCGCTGGCGACGATCTGCGCTGCCTCGTCCTGTTCCGTCTGCTCGCGCTGCGTGCGCGAATCGACGAACCACCGGGCGATGCCCCCCAAGAAGATCGGCGTCGAATACTTCATCGGCACGTAAAGCCCGACGGCGAACGCCAGCGACGACACGCCGCACAACTCCAGGGCGATGGCGATGCAGGCGCCGATGGCGATCAGCGCCCAGTTGAGGTCTTGCGTCAGAAGCCCGTTGATGATGGTGGCCATCACCTGCGTCTTGGGCGCGGGGAACTTCATCCGCACGCTGGTGGGCCTGTTGACGTGCGTGATCTTGCCGTCGTCGCCGACGAGGTACTCGCGTTCGGGAATCTGTTTGATAAAAGGCTCGGGGAAGACTTTCTTGGTCGAGCCGGGCTGTTCGAGTTCCTTCTTTTTCTTGAGGTGCGTCGCCTCGTTGTTGGTCCAGAGGGCGTAGACCTTGAGCGGCTTGCCCGCCTGATCGCGAAGCGCGCTCGCTTCGGGCAGCGCGGTTTCGCCTTTGACCGCCGTGATGCGGGCCGACTCGATCGCCTGGCGTTCTTCGTCCTTCAGGCCCAGCTCGTCCGCTTTATCGAGCGGGACGAAGCGATCCTGCTGCTCGAGCGTGCCGGTGATGGTCGGATCGATCTTGTAAACGATGAAGCCCTCGGTATCGACGAGGTATTTGCCAGGCGCGACCTCGACGTTCTTCGTGGCGTCGGCGAGCGAGGGGAACGAGACCTTTTTGCTGGGCCGCCAGATGTGGAAGCTTTCACCCTCGTAGTCGAGCTTTTCGGGCATCTCTTTGGAGACGAGTTCCTTGACGTTGACGTTGGGGAGATTGCGTTGGCTGTAGACAATGCCGACGGAGTTGAAGAGGAGCAAGATGCCGCCAATGACGAGCGCGGAGGTCAGGGCGCCGATGAGGATGGCCCACTGCTGGAGCCGAGGCGTGGCGCCGACGAGAAAGCCGGTCTTGAGATCCTGCGAGGTGGTCCCGCCGTTACTCGCGGCAATGCAGACGACGCCGCCGATCGACAGCGCGAGCACGGCGTCGAGCGGGCTGGTCATGCCCATGGCCAGGAAGATCAGGCACGTCATCAGCAGCGTGGCGACGGTCATGCCGGAGATGGGGTTGGACGACGAACCGATCTCGCCGGTGAGCCGGGAACTGACGGTGACGAAGAGGAAGCCGAAGAGGAGCACGAGCCCGGCTCCGATGAACGCAGCGACGGGCGAAAACTCTTGCGCGAGAAAAATGGTGAGCACGGCGAGGAGGAAGAGCATGCCGCCGTAGAGGATGCTGGGGGGGAGATCGTCTTCGGTGCGGAGGGTGCGGTCGGCGCCCCCCTTGGCCCCTTTGAGGGTTTGCAGACCGGAGGCGAAGGAGCGGACGATCATGGGCAGCGTCTTGCCCATGCTGATGATGCCCGCGGCGGCGACGCAACCGGCGCCGATGTTCTTAAGCCAATCCCCAAGCGTCTTGGCATCGACGTCTGGCCCCCCTTGCGCGATCGCGGGGAGAACGACCAGACTGCCGACGACGGCGCCCGCCATCATGATCGACGACGTCCGCACGCCGATGATGTAACCGACGCCGAGTAATTCCGAGGCAAACTCGAGCGAGACCTTGCCGACCCTGCTGAACGCATCGACGGCGTCGCGGCCGAGTTTGAGCGGCGCCTCGATCGACGTCGCCAGCAGGCTGAGCCCTTCGCCGATCAGCTTGTGAAAGAACGCCAGGCCGAAGCCGATGAAGACAGTTTTACCGCTGGCGCCCCCCTTGTCGCCGGAAATGAGCACCTGGGCGCACGCGGTTCCTTCGGGATAGACGAGCGTATTGGGTTCGCCCGCCTTGCCGTGCATCTGCACGATGAATGCGCGCCGCAGCGGAATCATCATGAGAATGCCGAGCAGGCCGCCCAGGAGCGACACGACCATGACGCGGGTGAAGTCCATCTCGAAGCCGATGAGCATCAGCGCGGGCATGGTGACGCCGACGCCGAAGGCGATCGATTCGCCCGCGGAGCCGGTGGTTTGGACGATGTTGTTTTCGAGGATGGTGGTCTTGCTGCCGAGCCAGCGGAAAAGCGTGATGGACAGGACGGCGACCGGAATCGAGGCGGAGACGGTCATGCCGACTTTGAGAACGAGGTAGACGGAGGAGGCGCCGAAGAGAATGCCGAGCAGGGCGCCGACGACGATGGTTTGCCAGTTGAACTCCGCCATCTGGGTTTCAGGGGCGACGTACGGCTTGAACTCCGGCGATTCGGGCATGACCCTTGGCTCCATGAAGACTTCTTGCGTGAAAGCCCAGGGATGGCTATCCCTGGGGAAGTCCCAGGGATAGCCATCCCTGGGACTTCGTATGGACTGTTATAGCTTCGCGGGGCGGCGTGCGGAAGGCAAGCGGATTGTTCGATTTTTGCGTATCATGATCCGTATCCGTGGCGAGCGGGGGACGGTAGTCCCCCCCGTACAGGATCCAGTGCAGTGAAAGATCGACGTCCACACAACGAGCGTCTGCGGATTGGATGCTGTACCGAGGGACTAACGTCCCCCGCTCGCCTCTAACTACACAAGGAGATACCTATGTTTCGTTCGTCCTGCTTCGCTCTACTGTTGATCTCGGCCGGCTCGGCCCTGGCTCAAGGAGAAAAGAAAATGACTCCGCTCGACCGCAAAGTCGTCGCGCTCGACGGCAAGGAACTCGACCTCGCCAAGTTCAAGGGTAAGGTCGTGCTTGTCGTCAACGTCGCCAGCGCCTGCGGCTACACCGGCCAATACGCCGGCATGCAAAAGCTCTACGAAAAATACGGCAAAGACGGTTTCGTCGTCCTCGGCGTCCCCGCCAACGACTTCGGCGCCCAGGAACCCGGCTCGAACGAAGACATCGCAAAGTTCTGCTCGTCGCAATACAAGGTGACCTTCCCGATGCTGGCGAAAGTCTCGGCCACCGGCAAGAACATCGCGCCGCTGCTCAAGGATTTGACGGGCGACAAGGCGATCGGCTGGAACTTCGAAAAGTTCCTGATCGGCGCCGACGGCATGCTCATCGCGCGTTACGGTTCGGGGACGGAGCCGGAAGATCTGGAGAAAGACATCGAAAAGGCGCTCAAGAAGTGATCATTCGCCGTCGAACTGGACCGAGAGGTTCTTCTTGTCCATGAGCGAAACGACCTCGACGTCCGAGAGGCTCTTGTGGAAGAGGACGCCGATCTCGTACGCTTGCCCCTGCCCCTTGACCCAACGGACAGTCGCCAGGAGGGTGAACGGCTCGCCCTCCTGGTTGGCGAAATCGAGTTGCAGCAGCGAGCCCGATTCGAAGCGCCGGGGAACTGTGAGTCGGCAGCCGGTGAGCGACAGATCGACGATCTTGGCGTTCCAATGGTCCTTGATGTTGCCGCGGATCGGGCGGCACGACGCGTCCCGAAGGACGTCGAAGCGCATCGCCTGGCGCCGATCCGATCCCTGATTGTGCGTCAGGTCCAGATCGAAGACCGAAGCGGTCGAGACGGGATGCCTCTTCGCCCGATGCTCTTCGAGCGATTTTCCCGTGAGCGAGCGGATGAACTCCGAGCAATTCTCATGGCGTTTGGCCGGCGCCCCCTCCATCGAACGCGAGATGACGCGGTCCATCTGCGCGGAAATCTCGGGCATCAAGCTGCGCGCCGGCACAAAGTCGTTGGCGAGTTTCTTCGTGAGGATCGTCATCGACTTGTTGCCCGGGAAGGGGAGCGACCCGGTGACCATCTGATACAGCGTGGCGCCGAGGCCGTAAATGTCCGAGAGCGGCGTGACGCGTTTGGCGTCCTCGAATTGCTCGGGCGCGACGAAGCAGATGGTGCCAAGCGTGGTCCAGGTGCGCGTGAGGTTTTCGTCTCCTTCGAGATCCTTGATGAGGCCGAAGTCGGTGAGCTTGGCCTGGCCGTCGTGCGAAATAAGGATGTTGGCGGGCTTGATATCGCGATGGACGAAGCCGAGATTGTGGGCGTGCTGCAGTCCGTCGGCGATCTGCACCATGATGCGCGTCGCCTCGGCTTCGTCGAGCCGGGTCACGTTTTGCAGAATGGCGGCCAGGCTTTTGCCGTCGACGAACTCCATGGCGATGAAGGGGGCGTCGTCGTCGATGCCGTACTCGAGGGCCTTGACGATGTTCGGATGGTCGAGCCGGCGCGAGGCGTGGAACTCGTTTTCAAAGCGTTTGCGGAGAACGGGTTGATCGATGTACTGGGACTTGTAGGCCTTGACGGCGACGACTTGCTTGGTGTCCTGGTGAACGGCGCGGAAGACGGTGGCCATGCCGCCGCTGCCCAGGACTTCGTGAAGTTCGTAGGGTCCGATGGTCGCATTTTCGAAGCGCGGGGCCACGGCAGTTCCTGTGGGGAAGCAGGGGACGTTGCTTCAAGGATACACCATGAATCGCCCCGAGGGAAGCGGCGACCGTTATCCGCGTGATTTCCCCTTCTGGAAACGTGCTTCGTCCCCTTCTCGCCAGGGGGTCGCCAAGGGGGTTAGCGACCGATCGAACCAGGGGTGAGTCGGCTCCGGCTTCGACCGCGGCGCTTTGCGCCGACGCGGCGGCAGCGAAACCTCCGGATCCGTCGACAGCCGCAGCGCCGGCTTCACCTCCGGATCGCGCGCGGCTCCCAGTTCCGGCCGCGGCAATTCGAGCGTCGAGGGCCGCACCCGGCGCACCACTTCCTTGGGCGGCGGTGGCGCGTCGCCGCCCGGGATGTGAATGATGTTCGAGCATTTCGGGCACTTCATCCGCTTGCCCGCAAACGCATCCTTGGCGATCAAGGTTTTCCCGCAGCTGCACGCGAACGAGATTGGCATACTTTCTCCCGAATGAACTCGGCGAGCGGGGGACGTTAGTCCCCCGGTACGTGACTTATACTCGGTGGGGGTATGTTTGCAAGAATTGACTTACCGGGGGACTAACGTCCCCCGCTCGCCTTAACCCAAATTGCTGCAAAGGGTTCGAGTACCGCGGGACTAACGTCCCCCGCTCGCCTTAACCCACCGTCGCCTGCTTGCCGTTGTCGCGCGAGTTGAGCGAAAGAATGAACGGCACCGCCTTTTCGACCCACTTGGCGGGCGAGGGATATCGGCTGGCGCTGCCGCCGAAACAGTTGCGGAGCATGTCGGTGTCGATGATGCCGGGATTGAGCGGAACCGCCGCCATCGGCCGGGGGAGTTCCTCGGCCAGGGCCAGCGTCAGGCCTTCGATGGCCCATTTGCTGGCGCAATAGGGGGCGACGTCCTTGGCCACGGTTCGTCCCCAGGCGGAACTGAGGTTGACGATGATGCCGGACTTCTTGGCGATCATGGCGGGGACGAAATGGCGGATGACGTTGGCGACGCCCTTGACGTTGACGTCGAAGAGGCGGTCGAACTCTTCGCCGGGGACTTGCCAGAGGGGGGCGTTCTTGTTGATGACGCCGGCGTTATTGATGAGCAGATCGGGAGCGCCGTGGGTGGAGAGGACGCGGGCGGCCCACGGTTCGACCTGGCTTTCGTAGCTGACGTCGAGGGCGGCGAAGTCGTTGGGGGGCCGATGGCTGCGGCGCAGGGTTTCGATGACGTCGCGCGAGCGTCCGCATCCCAGAACGGTATGTCCCCCTTCGATGAATTTATGGGCCATGGCCAGACCGAGGCCTTTGGTGACGCCGGTAATGACGATGAGTCGCGGATGATTGCGTGCCACGTTCACTCAGTTTCTGATGAAGGTCGGAACTTTCCACTTGAGGGTTAGTATAAGCGAACCCTAATAAGGTTCCCACAGGAATTTCCGGGCCGGAAGCGTAAGCGACGACGCTTTCTTTCGTCGCTCACGCTTTCGGCTCGGACGCCGAAACCAGTCTACTTGCCGTTTACCGAGATCGCATAAAGGGCGTTGAATCCACGTAAGTAGATGCGGCCATTGGAGATAGCGGGCGAGGCGGCGAAGACGTCGTCAATCTTGCTTGAGGCCAGCAGCTCGAATTCGCGGCCGACTTTGACGACGTTGATGGTGCCGTCGCGGGCCACCATGTAAATCTTGCCGTCGGCCAGGACGGGCGAGGCTCGGTGCCGGGAGTCGTGCAGCCGTTTGTGGTAGATTTCGTCGCCCGACTTGGCGTCCAGGAGGAGCAGGAAGCCGTTCTCGCGGCACAGGTAGACGAGCCCTTCATGAATCACGGGCGAAGGAACGTCCGGGGCGCCGGCCATCTTGCGCCAAAGTTCCGACGAACTCCCCATCTTGATGGTGCCGGCCACGTCCGCCTTGACCGCGACGATCTGCGTGTTCCGTGCCGTTGGCACGACGATCAGACCGTCGGCGACGACCGGCGAAGCGATGATGCGGAAGGCGCCGCTGTACTTCGCCTTCGGGTTCAGATCTTCGATGCGCCAGATCTCTTCGCCGTTGGTAAGCTTGTGTCCCGTGGTGTAGTCGGCGCCGTGCACGACCAGGTAATCTTCTTTGCCGTTGTTGGCGAGGCTGGGCGACGTGTAGGCTTCCTTGCTTTCGCTCTGGGCGTCGGTTTTGCGGTGGTACTTCCAGACTTCCTTGCCGTCGGCCTTGTTGAACGCGAGCACCCAGTGGGCGTTGCCGTGAAGGAGGTTCAAGAAGAGATGTTCGCCGTGAAGTAGGGGCGAGGAGTGCATGCCGTGCTGGATGCTGAATTTGCCGTACTTGTCCTGGACGTTGTGCTTCCAGATTTCCTTGCCGTCGAGATCGAAACAGGCGAGGTCGCCGGTGCCGAGGAAGGCGAAGACGTGTTTGCCGTCGACAACGGGGGAGGCGGAGGCTTCGTTGCCTTCGTCTTTGCGGATGACGCGGTTGCTGGAGGCGACTTCTTTCTTCCAGAGGAGTTTGCCGTCGGTTTTGACGCACATGAGGACGAGGCTCTTGCCGTCGCCGCAGGTGAAGTAGATGCGATCGTTCCAGATGACGGGAGTGGACCCGCCCATGCCGGGGAGGACGAGTTTCCAGGCGAGGTTTTTGGGATCGCCGAGGTCGGCGGGGAGATTTTTCTCGGCGGAGACGCCGTTGTTGAGGGGGCCGCGCCAGTTGGGCCAATTTTCAGCGACGGCGAGGGAGGCGGAGGTTGCGAGGCAGGCGAGAACGAACAGATGCTTCACGGGTGGGTTCCTTAAGGGTGGGTGAGATTGATTCGATAAACGCTCTTCCCGGAGCGGGGGGAGGTAAAATTACGCGTTCTGAGTAGTGGCCGTGGGTTCTAACTGCTGGAGTTGCCAACGGATCGCACCGAGCAACTCTTCATCCTCCATGTCCCAGAGAGCGCCGGGAACCGCGCCGCGCGTGACCGTCGCCATATTCGCAATCAACTGACCCAACCGCATGGAAGGAAACGCTCGGCGGAGTTCGGCTAGCGATTCGAACAACTCATCTTGGCTAACGTCGTTCACGGCAGCTTCTCCAGAATGGTGGGGAGGTGGCCAAACGGATGCGGCAAAGCGCCTAGGAGTTCGGCGGGAACATTCGACCCAGGACACAACTTAGCGGCTCGGGTGGCGCGAGTAACTCCATCGGATATCATAAGTTCGTTATCGGAACCTTCGTATACGAGAACGGGCGGCATGCCAGCGAGCGACGTCCCGTGGCGAGCAATCTGTCGCTTTAGCTTTTCGGGATCAGCCCCGTCGATCCGCTCGCGTGGCAGCCGAAGGTTTGCAGGATCGACGTCCAAAAAGACACGATTACTCATTCGGTGATTCTATTGGCACGCCTCGGGACGCAAACTCGTTCCGCCTGCGCTTGAGTATAACGCAGCGCCCGGTCCCTGAGCAAATCGAATTTACTTTATCGCTTTCCGCGCTCGCTTCGGATACGCTTATCAGTGCCCCTCACTCAGGAACCCGACGATGAAATCGACTTGCGCACTCTTCACGTCCTTGATCGCCGCCTTCGCGCTGCACGCCGGCGATTGGCCGATGTTTGGCGGCAACATGGCTCGCAGCGGCTACACCGCCGATCCGCTCGCCGCCAATCTCACGCTCGCCTGGCGACTCGACAACCCGGCGCCGACGCCCGCCTGGCCTGTTTCCAAACGCCTCGCCTTCGATCGCACCTATCATCCCGTCATCGCCGGCGGAATGCTCTTCTTCGGCAGTTCCGCCGACAATCAGATCCACGCCGTCGATGCCGCCACGGGCGCCGCGCGCTGGTCGTTCACGACCGATAGTCCCGTCCGCTTCGCCCCCGCCTTGTGGAAAGACAGCGTCCTCGCCTGTTCCGACGACGGCCATCTCTATGCGCTGAACGCCAAGAACGGCACCCTGCGCTGGAAGAAACGAGGCGGGCCCGACGACCGCATGGTCCTCGGCAACGACCGCATGATCTCGCGCTGGCCCGCGCGTGGCGGACCCGTCGTCGAAGACGGCATCGTCTATTGGGGCGCCGGTATTTGGCCTTCCGAGGGCGTCTACCTCTACGCCATGGACGCGGTCACTGGCAAGGAAATCTGGTGCAACAAAGACTCCGGCTCGATCTTCATGGCCCAACCGCACGGCGGCGCCAACGCGGCGAGCGGCGTCGCGGCCCAGGGATACCTCGTAATCAGCGGCGATCAACTCCTCGTCCCCACCGGCCGAGCCGTCCCCGCCTCGTTCGACAAGGCGACCGGGAAGTTTCAGTACTTCCACCTGCAAGCCAATGGCCACAAGGGGGGCAGCGCCACGCTCGCCACCGGCGTCTTCTTCTTCAACGCGGGCTACACCTACGAAGCCGCGACCGGCAAGGTGCTCGACCCGACCGGCGCCGGCGAAGTCGCCGCTCATGAAGACGGCCTCGTGGTCGCTTCTCCCAAGGGACTCGTCGGCTACAAGTGGGCCGACAAGCAGAAGACCGACAAGAAGAAGCTAGAACTGATCAAGTACAAGGGGCTCGAAAAGACCTGGTCGATCCCCGAGATCGTGGGCGGAACCTCGATCCTGCTCGCCGGCAAGCACGCCGTCGTTGGCGGCGAGAAGGACGTCAGCGTCGTCGATCGGGAGACGAAGAAAGTCGTCTTCACGGCGCCGCTCGAGAGTGCCGCGCTGGGCCTGGCGGCCGCCGACGGTCGGCTGTACGTGAGCACCGAAAAGGGGACGATCTACTGCTTTGCACCGGAGGGTTCGACGCCGCCAACTTTCGTACCTGTCGATCAATTACGTTTCCCGTTGAACAAGAGCGCTACGATCGCGGCTCCCAACATCGTACGTGATGCAGGCGGCACTGAAGGTTTTTGCGTCGATCTTGCCTGCGGAGACGGATCTTTGGCAATCGAACTAGCCAGACGTACCCAGCTACAAATTTACGCGATCGACTCGGATCTCGAGAACGTGACTTTGGCCCGTACTCGCTTGCGACGCGCCGGTCTCTACGGCACGCGCGTCACCGTCCTGCTTGGCGATCCCGAGCGGACGCCGTTCCCCAAATACTTCGCCGACCTCGTCGTTTCGCAACGCTCGCTGACTGCGGCTCCCAGCAAGGACCTGCTCCGCGAGATTTCTCGCGTCCAGCGCCCCTACGGCGGCATCGCCATCGTCGGCAAGGATCTCACGAAGACCGTCCGCGGCCCGCTCGAAGGCGCCGGTAACTGGACGCATCAGTACGCCGACGCCGGCAATTCCTCCTGCTCCGACGACAAGCTCGTGCAGGGCCCGCTCGGCATGCTCTGGTTCCGCGATAGCGATCTCGATAGCCCCTCGCGCCACGGCCGGGCCCCGTCGCCTCTCTTCTTCGACGGCAAGCTCTTCGTCGAAGGGACCAACGCCCTCCGCGCCGTCGATGCCTACAACGGTCGGCGGCTCTGGGAATATCCGCTGCCGAACATTCTCAAGGCGTATGCGGCCGAGCATCTCATGGGGACTGCGGGGACGCATAGCAACCTGTGCGTCTCGGCCGAGGGACTCTTCGTCCGCGTCGGCAATCGCTGTCTGCGGCTCGATCTTGCCACCGGTAAAAAGCTCGGCGACTACGAAGCCCCGCTCACCAAGGACGGCAAAGTCGCCCCGTGGGGGTACATCGCTGTCGAGGACGGAGTGCTGCTCGGCTCCCTTTCCAACACCGAGCACGTCGTCAAGCACGCCTACGGCAAGTCCGATATGAGCCAACTCTTTACCGAGTCGTCGGCCCTGTTCGCCCTCGACGCCAAGACCGGCGAAAAGAAGTGGATCTACCACGCCAAGGATTCGATCCGCCACAACGCCATCGCCCTGGGCGGCAAGAAACTCTACCTGATCGACCGCCCGCTCGCAGTCAAGGATCTGGCCAGCGCCCTCGACCGCACCACGGAGCATCCGCCCGGCACGCTGCTGGCCTTCGACGCCCACACCGGCAAGGAACTCTGGAAGAAGGACAAGGAGATCTACGGCACCACGCTCGCGCTGAGCCCCGCGAACGACGCCCTGCTCATGAGCTATCAGCCGACGCGGTTCAAGCTCCCCT
Source organism: Gemmatales bacterium (assembly GCA_038217425.1). Taxonomy (GTDB): domain Bacteria; phylum Planctomycetota; class Planctomycetia; order Gemmatales; family Gemmataceae; genus JAIEPT01. The sequence continues at coordinate 889 of JBBQPM010000208.1, read as the reverse complement.
CGGAACTCGGCGGCCAGCTGACGAGTTTCCGCGCCTCGACCGGCGTCAAGCTCTGGAACAAGGAAGCGAGCTACGTCACCCGCCCGCTCGTCAACGGCAAGACGATCTACACGCAAGGCGGGGCCTGGGATCTGCTCACCGGCGAAGAGAAGCCGTTCGACCTCAAGAAGCGTTCCTACGGCTGCGGCCAACTCGCGGGGGGCGCCCACATGATGGTCTTCCGCTCGGCCACGCTCGGCATCTTCGATCTGCTCAGCCCCAAGGGCGTCGTCGATTACGGCGGCGTCCGCCCCGGCTGCTGGATCAACGCCATCCCCGCCGGCGGCGTCGTCCTCGTCCCGGATGCCACCAGCGGCTGCCAGTGCAGCTACCTAAACCAGGCCTGGCTCGTTTTGCAACCGCTCGAATGATGTTACTTCACTCACACGGAGGGTTTCTCATGCGTCGCTTCTTCCCTGTTTCCGCCGCCTTGTTGACGGTCGCCTGTTTCGCCTTCGCCGAGAATGGCCCCAATGGCGGGGCTTTGTACGAAGGCGCCAAGCACAAGTTCCATGCGGAGCTCAAGGTAGACGCCAAGCTGCAAACCGCGACGGTCTACATTCTCGACAACAAGGCGCAGAAGCAAGTTCCGATCCCCGCCAAGAATCTCGCAATGATTCTCAAGGGGACGAGCGCGCCGATCGTTTTCGACGCCGTCCCGTCCAAAACCGATACGAAGCTCGCCTCGGTGTTCACCGCCAAGGACAAGCGGTTTGCGACAGCGCTCAAGTTTGAGGAGATCGAGTTCCGCTTCGTCGTCGACAATTCGGGCAAGATTCACACGTTCCAGTACGAGGAGTAGATTGCAAAAGCCCCGGGGTGAGGTACTCCGAACCCCGGGGTTGCACCA
>JBBQPM010000207.1:0-11714 GCA_038217425.1 Gemmatales bacterium | reverse complement strand
TCTGGTAGGGGATGCGTTTGTAACCACAAAACAGGAATCGGCTCTCGGCGCGATTTTTCAATCGGCTTCGCACGTGAGGCGCCCGCCTGCATACTACACGTCCGATTGGGAAGCTGCGCGCGAGTCGGTCAAGGCACTGGCGCAGCTTGAACCGGCCATTGCCGCGACGGGGCACGGGCGACCGATGTTTGGCAATCGATTGCGTCACGAGTTGAACGTATTACTCCGCGACTGGGATCAGGTCGCCTTGCCCGCACGAGGTCGGTATAGGAATCAGCCGGCCATCACGGACGAACGGGGCGTCGTAAGTTTGCCGCCGCCGATCGCCGATCCGCAACTTGTGACGCTTGCGGGAATCGGCGTAGCCGCTTGCCTCGGCTTGATGATCCTTCGCAATCTGCCGACCTCCCAAAGTTACGCGGGAGACGGCGAGTAGCTCTTTCGATGTTTCTGAAAGGACGCCAACCATGCTGCAGATTCTCGAGTCTGAACTCCGAATCACGGAGCCTGAGCCCACCGCCGGACTTGCTCCTTCGCACTCGCCGCCGGATGTCCGCTATGCGCCTGGGCTCGGCGTGGCTCGCGGTTTGGGGTGGTTCGGCATCATCCTGGGTCTTGGGGAGCTTTTGGCGCCGCGAGCGATTGCCGATATAACCGGTGTTCGCCGCCTTGGCTTATTGCAACTCTACGGACTGCGGGAGATAGTTACAGGTCTGGGAGTTCTGAGCGACGACCAGCCTGGCGGTTGGATGTGGGCACGGGTAGGGGGCGATGCACTGGACCTCGCCGCACTTGCGTCTGCGTGGGCCGATGGGAATGACGAACAGCGGACGCGCGCGGCGGTTGCGACCGCCGCCGTACTGGGCGTGACGGCACTGGATCTTGTTTGCGCACTAAAGCTCAGCGCCGCAGAGGCGCTTGAGGGATAACTCAACCAAAGGAAGGAAACACCCATGAAAGCGCTTTGTTGGCACGGTACGAGCGACGTTCGCGTAGACAACGTTCCGGATCCAAAGATTGTCGATCCGACGGACGTGATCATACGGGTCACGTCCACCGCGATTTGCGGCTCCGATCTTCATCTATACGACGGATTCATGCCGACGATGCAGAAGGGAGACGTACTCGGACACGAGCCGATGGGCATCGTCGTCGAGGTGGGCAAGCAGGTAAAGAAGCTCAAAAAGGGCGACCGCATCGTGGTGCCTTTCACGATCTCCTGCGGCGCCTGCTGGTTTTGCCAGAGGCAGATGTTCTCGCTGTGCGATACGTCGAATCCGAACGCCGAGATTGCGAAGAAGGCGATGGGTCAGTCCCCTGCCGCGCTACTCGGCTACTCGCACATGCTGGGCGGATTCGCGGGAGGGCAGGCGGAATACTTGCGCGTCCCCTACGCCGATGTCAGCCCGATCAAGATCGAATCGGACCTGACCGATGACGAGGTATTGTTTCTTTCCGATATTTTGCCCACTGGGTACATGGCCGCGGAGAACTGCGACATTGAGCGTGGGGATACGGTCGCCGTGTGGGGTTGCGGTCCCGTGGGACAGTTCTCCATCAAGAGCGCCTGGATGCTGGGCGCCGGCCGCGTGATTGCGATCGATCGGGTTTCCGAGCGGTTGGCGATGGCGCAAAAGCACGGCAAAGCGGAGACGATCGATTTTAGCAAGGAAGACGTCTACGATCGACTGATGGAAATGACCAAGAGCCGAGGTCCAGACCGTTGTATCGACGCGGTTGGGGCTGAGGCGCACGGCGCCGGCGCAATTGATGCAGTCGTCGACAAGATCAAGGGAGCCGTCATGCTGACGACCGATCGCGCCCACGCCTTGCGTGAGGCGATCATGTGCTGCCGCAAAGGCGGAACGCTCTCGATTCCGGGCGTTTACATCGGCTTTCCGGACAAGATTCCGTTCGGCGCCTTGATGAATAAGGGCCTGACCGTCAAGACGGGGCAGACCCACGTCGCCAAATATCACCACGGGCTCTTGAAGCGAATAGAGGCCCGGGAGATTGACCCCTCCTTCATCATTACCCATCGACCCAAGCTTGCCGAGGCGCCGGAATTCTACAAGACGTTTCGCGACAAACAGGACGGCTGCATTAAGGTAGTCTTGAAGCCGTAATAGCGTTCGGAAGAAATGAACGCAATCGCTGCAAAGCTTGGCGATGGGCCAAGGCGAGCGGCCGACGTGAGTTGACCGGTATAGCAGCCCATTCGAAGGTCCGATCGCAACCGCTCAAGCACACGTACCGGCCGACTCACGTCGGCCGCTCGCCTAATTCGGAGTCTCCCTACTGGTATTCCGTCATTTCTTCCGAACGCTCTAAGGACCTTCAGCGTCGTGTTGAGGCGATGAGTCTTCAACGACGATTTGGCGGAAGTACACCTACGCAATTCCTTGGACCTTGGGCCCGCTGTCGCCGGATAACCTGATCGACAGCGAACGTTGCGGCTTTTGGCGCAATTTTTGCAGAATCTACGACTCCCGAAAATGCGGCACGATGTATCTTTCGGGCCCTTTTTTCCATCCATCCCAAGGAGTTGCAGTATGTTTACACACCGAATCAACAAGTTCGCAATCGGATCGCTCTTGTTGGGATACCTGGGCGTTGCCGTATTTTCGCAGACCCGCGATTCCCCCGATGGAAAGCCGCCGAAAAGCTCGGCGCCTTTCGATGCAGTCGCAGATGCCCAAACGCCTCGTGAAACGCCGACAACGCGTCCCGAGCAAAAGAAGTCAGAACACGATACTTCCAAGCTCTTTACCGAGGACGCAAGCGAGCCTTCCTCGCCCGCCCTGGAATCGCAACATCAAAAGGGCCGAATGAAAGGCTTCGATTTTGCACGCGATCCACTCGGGGCTGACAAGCCGGGGGGCGCCTCGCTCGATGAAATCATGAAGGCAGACATGAAGGCAAAGCCGGAAGTGATGGAGAAGCATCGGCAATATCTGATGAAACACTATAATCTCACGCCCAAGCTTGATCCCGTTGCCAAGATGTCGCGAGGTAAACCGCTTGCGGTAGGACCCACCGCGATTCTGAAGGACAACATGACCTGGGACCAGCTCGCCGCCATGACCCCTGCCGAGATCAAGGCGAAGGGGCTTTTCCCATATCCCGCTTTGGTGCATCCCAAACATACTCCAGGCGGCCAAGTATTTCCGAAGATACAAATCGACATGTTCCCCCGCCTCGAGCGCTTCGATGTCGATTTCGATCTACCCGACGCGTTTCTTCCCGAATTTCCCCCGGCCATGTTCCTGCGTAACCGACAGGAGCTTGGCGACGTCTCGCGCGGCGAAGTGGTTTCCATCAACAACTTCCACCGACTCTTTAAGGACATCCTCACCCCAGTTCAACTTGACGGCCTGCGGCTGCTTCTGACGCCCCTACCGCAGGAAGAGTTTAATCCAACCGAAGACCGTAAAACCAAGAACGCTAGCCTTGGCGTTACCTGTCTCGATTGCCATGTCAACGGACACACGACGGCCCAATTTCATCTGAATCCCGATACCCGACCGCAACACCGCCGTTTTCGGCTCGATACCGTTAGCCTGCGGGGCATCGCAAATTTCCAACTGCATGGGTCCATGCGCAGCTTGCGCTCGGTCGAAGATTTTACCGAGTTCGAGCAGCGAACCGCGTATTTCAACGGCAATCCAATTAATGCCATGAAGAAGGGTTTCATGATCCTCGACCGCGTACAAGTCAGCCATATGGCGCAGATGCAGAATATGTTCGACTTCCCGCCCGCGCCAAAGCTCGATCATCAGGGCAAACTCGACCCCGCCAAAGCGACTCCCGAAGAGATCCGTGGCGAGAAGCTCTTCTTCGGCAAAGCAAAATGTGCGAACTGCCATACCCCCCCGCACTTTATCGACAATTTGCATCATGACCTTGGCCTTGAGCGATTCCTTAAGGAGCCGCCGCGCGGTCAGATCAAAACATTCTCGCTCCGTGGCATCAAGGATAGCCCGCCTTACCTGCACGACGGCAGGCTTCTAACGCTGGAAGACACCGTCGAGTTCTTCAATCTTGTACTCGAACTCAAACTTCAGGCCGAAGAGAAGCGCGACATAGTCGCCTACATGCGTGCCCTGTAATCGTCCGAACATATGAGGGCGCGGCAGCAGCCTCGCCCTCTGCCTTCTTTAACAATCGCAATTAGCGGGCAAATTGAGACTCGTAACTCTCCATCTCGTGCGTTCGCCGATTCGTCTCATGGTGAATGTAACTTAAGCGATCAGGCCGTCGCCACCAACCGACTGTTTTGAGACTGGGATGATCGACCGATCCGCCTCGCGCCAACTGCCGAATAAGGGCCGCGGTTCTGGTGGGACGTGGACGCCCGGAACGAATGTCGAACGCGCCCGCTTCATAGCAATCATGACGCGCGGTTACCAGACAATTCCAATCGAACGCGCCGAGCAACGCCCACGCCGTCACCGCTTCGACCTCCGCTCCCGCATTCAGCTCGGCAGCCGCAAGGTCGAACATTTCCTTAAGCCAGCGCATCTGTTCGTCAACGTGACATCCGAGATGGACTTCTGTCAGCGCGATGGGCAGTCGATAACGCGACCAGGCTTGACGAATCATCCGCCCCACGCCCCAGATCCCCTGCGGCAAAATTCGCACCGCCTCGACATCCACATAGCGGGTATGTCCGTTTCCGCCGGCACGTAACTCAGGAAAGAATTGGAGACGATCGTCCAAGAACCGTTCGCTCGTCACGTAATAGTTGATGCCGATGACATCCGGCGTACAGGGATGCTCGACGAACCAATCGAGTTCCCGCGGGTTGATGCCAGATTCACGCAGAAAACTGGCCATCGGATGATTTCGGTCGACAAATCCACACAGCAAATCCCACGTCAACCAACGGCGCTCGTTCTCGAAAGCAGCTTGTTGGCTAAGCGACCGAGTGCTGTGAACCATGCCCAGATCTTCGGTCTGTATCAGCCGCGCATCGGAATTTACCGCTCGAATCGCTTTCATCGCGAGAGTCACCGCGCGACACTGATTGATCATGGCGCGTGCGAAAGTCCGATCATCCCGGCCATGGGGATACCAGTGCCCGTACAGGCCGGAAAACCTTGCTGTCGTCAGCGGTTCATTGACGGGCGTATAATCGGTCACCCAGGGATACCGCCTTGCCGCCTCACCGGCATAAGCCGCGAACTTCTCTGGGAAGAACTCGTCTACGAGCGACGTGAAACGAGGTCCGCTACCGTGATGAACCAATCCCAAAATAGGCCGAATTCCAAGTGCGTTTAGTCGGTTGAGCCGATCATCCGCCCACGACCAATCAATGCTTTCGTGCCCGCAGGGACGAAGCTGCTCCCAGAGAAGCGGCTGCCGAAAGCACTTTATCCCAAGATGCGCAAATTGCTCAAGGTCCTCCGCACGAGTGGCGTGACCGCTTCGTTCAAGCTGATTGAACCAAACATCGCCGACGCGATTGATTGTGCATTCGACTCCACCCCACATCTGGGGATGACGACCAGCCGCTGAATAACTCATACCCTGCTCCCCGCCTCGACACGCAAAAATTTTTTGAACCAAGTCGTTCGACCACGCGCCATGCTGCCACCGTGCGCACTTTTCGGCACTGTCGTTCCCCGGTCATCGAATCGCGACGTTCCAATTTATGCTCCTTGGAAAGTCGAACCCATCGTTGCAATCGGCAAGTTGGGCCCTCAAATCGATTCCCCAAAGCGGGGGCGCAATCGACTCCGCGGGTTGGCGAACCCGCGAAAAATCTCGTTCGCACCGTGATCGATCACGCGTCGACTCGACGTTTCTATGGGTAATTCTTAGGGCATAGTTCAACAAACTCCCTCACCGTCGCAACCCTCGTGCCGGAAGACCGCTAAAGCTTCGTTTTATTTTTCTCGTGACGGAATGAAATTTGCAAGATCGAGAACACACTCGGAAATAGGCATCGCGGCCAATTCTCCAAGCATGTCCATGGCGGGCTGCTCCTAAAAGCTTTCACCAATACCGAAACTCGCAACATCGTAATCATTCGCCTTCTGGCGACCGTTATCCCTGAACCAGGGGGAATTTACGGTCGCTCGACGGCGAAAGGAGAAAACCATGCACCCGAACGTGACCCTAGTCGTATTCTCGCATTTGCGTTGGAACTTCGTCTATCAGCGGCCTCAGCACCTCTTGACGCGATTGTCGAAACGATTTCGAGTCATTTTCATTGAAGAGCCGTTGCAAGACGCGAATTCGCCGAACCGGTGGGAAACTGAGTCCCTAAGCGATTCCCTCGTAATTGCGCGTCCAAGAACCCAGATCAAAGAACTAGGGTTTCACGACGCCCAGTTGGAACTGATCCGACCGATGATGCAGCAATTATTTGACGAGCAGAACATTGAAGAGTTCGTCGCGTGGTTTTACTCGCCGCTTGCCATCCCGCTGCTTGAAGACTTGGACGAAAATTGCGTCGCGGTCATTTATGACTGCATGGACGAGCTTTCGGGATTTCGAGGAGCGCCGCCGGAACTAGTAAGTCGCGAAGCTGAGCTCCTTCAGATTGCGGACGTCGTCTTTACGGGGGGGCCAAGTCTCTTTGAAGCCAAGAAGAGCCGTCACCCAAGCGTTCATTGCTTCTCCAGCAGCGTCGATGCCCAGCATTTTGGCCAGTCAAAGCGTCCAATGAATGAACCCGACGACCAGAACAGCATCCCGCGCCCCAGGCTGGGTTACTATGGCGTGATCGACGAGCGCATGGATTTGGAATTGATCGCGCAAGTGGCTGATGCCAACCCAAACTGGCAGGTCGTCATGGTGGGTCCCGTCGTCAAGATCGATCCAGGCACGCTACCGCAACGGGAGAACATTCATTACTTAGGGCAGAAAAAGTATGAGCTGCTTCCTCACTATCTCGCAAACTGGGATGTCTGTCTCATGCCATTTGCGCGCAACGAGGCGACGCGCTGCATCAGCCCTACGAAGGTGTTAGAGTACATGGCAGCCGACAAGCCGATTGTCAGCACCTCAATTACGGATGTGGCGGTTCCATACGGCGGCATTGTCGCGATCGCGGATGCGCCCAAGGACTTCGCCGCCGCATGTGAGCGGGCGCTCAACGAGTCTTCCGAGCAACGTCAGAGTCGAATCAAGGCCATGAACGCTGTGATTGCGGCAACTTCATGGGAGAAAACTGCGTCCGCGATGCAGCAATTGATTGAAGAGGCGATTCAAAGCTCAAAGCGAGGCCGCAGCCGTAGCCCCAGGTCTGACCAACGTCGCGTCGTCGTTATCGGCGCCGGTCCCACAGGGTTGAGCGCCGCATATCATCTCGGAGATGAGGCCCTGTTGCTCGAGCGCGAGGGCCAAGTCGGGGGTTGGTGTCGATCCATCGAACAGGACGGGTTCACCTTCGACTACGCAGGGCACATCATGTTTTCGAACGACGCCTACGTACATGAAATGTATGAAAAGCTTCTGGGCGACAATGTTCACTGGCAAGACCGCGAGGCATGGATTTATAGTAAGAATGTCTATACGCGCTATCCCTTTCAAGGGGCGCTTTACGGCCTTCCTCCGGACGTCATTAAGGAGTGCATCGTCGGCGCCATCGAATCCCGTTACGGCGAGCTAAAATCGACGGCGGCGTCGCATTCGATAAATGGCAACGGCAAAGGAAAAACAAATGGACACAGCTTCAAAAATGGCAACGACCGTCATACCTCCCGGTTAGCGAATGCGTCCGTGCATTCGGATGCTTGCAAAAAGGACGCGATTGAAGACTGTTGCGGCGACGGCATTAGCGAAAGTACCGTTTTGCTTGCCGAGTCGCCCACGAAGTCGAACGGAACGCCGCCTTCGGAAAACTTTGAACAGTTCATTTACCGCGTGTGGGGTGCGGGCATCGCGAAACATTTCGCGATCCCGTACAATCGCAAGCTTTGGGCCGTCCCGCTCGAGGAGATGGAAACTTCGTGGTTGGGCGGGCGAGTTCCAATGCCGGATCTCGAAGAGATGATCGAGGGCGCTCTTCGGCCCGTGCCTAAGCCGATGGGTCCCAATGCACGCTTTGGATATCCGCTGCGAGGCGGTTTTCAGGCGCTGATGAATGGGTTTCTCCCAGCTTTGGAAAATCGTCTTCGCTTAAACACGAGCGTCGTAAGTGTTTCGCCGGCTCGCCACGTCTTGACGCTGAATACTGGCGAAGAGATCGAATATGAAAAGCTAATTAGCACCATGCCGTTGCCGGTGTTGATTCGATCGTTGGGAAACGAAGTTCCCGAAGATATTGCTCAAGCCGCTCGAAAGCTGCGACATGTTTCCGTCCGCTGCGTGCATCTGGGCATCAAACGCGAACGTCTGACCGATAAAGCACTGGATCTACTATCCGGAGGATACGGTCTTTCATCGCATCTTCGTCCAGGGCAATGCGAGTTTGCATTGCAATCCGCCTGGCGGGTTCGGCTTGACATGCGAGATCACCTACTCGCCGCAAAAGCCGCTGCCGTGCGACGGCGAGGCGTTGATCCAGCGCTGCATCGAAGACTGCCGGCGAGTGGGGATCATTGGCCCCGACGATCAAGTGCCGGTAAAATTGCAGTGCGATCTTCCGCACGCCTACGTCGTTTACGATCACGCACGAGCGAAGAACGTCGCCAAACTGCGCGTTTGGCTTGAACAGCAAGACATTCTCCTCGCGGGCCGATATAGCGAGTGGGAATATTACAACTCCGACCATGCCTTCTTGGCTGGCAAAAGAGCGGCGGAGCAAGCCGCGACGCAACGAACACTGGTCGAAACAGCATCCAGCTAATAGAGGCTGTGCGCATGATCGATTCGCTGAGGGCCATGCAGAACTTGCAGTTGCGGCGGACTGTTATGCCTCGGCGGCGAAGTAAGATTGCTGTCGTTCGTCTGAGAATATTGCATCTGGTCCTGCGGCGCTTTCCGTTATGAGATATCACGGAACGCCGCTGACGGTCTGAAGCTCAAGTTTTGCGTAGCATAGTAGATCCAGAACCGAAGGAAGGAGAATGCCGTGGTTAAAGCAACTCGAATCCCACCGAACGCATCGATTAATTCATGGGAGGACGTCAGGAGAAATTTCCTCAAGGCCGTACATTACTTGCAGCGACCTGCCGTTGAGGGGCTGCTGCAGCGCCCGCGGCATGGAGGTAAAGGATTGCGAATGTGGCTGCAGAATTTGGAAATGCGAGGCGATTTCTTTCCCGAGGAACTGCCCCCGGCGCTGGTTCAGATTTACCTGGACGATTCAGAAGTCTTGCCGTTGCACGACTGCGAGAGCTGCGGACTTTTGATTCCCGTTCACCCGTCGATCGATTTCGAGGCAGAGCCACGCAAGACCTTCTTTCCAAAGTGTCCCCATTGCGGTAATCGCACTGGTCGTCATGCACATGGCGCCCGATTGGGGATGCGGAAAATGTCTGCAGAAGGCGCCACCTCTCCGGCAATTAATTGATGTGAAATGGAAGAGGGATCTTTGACGCAATAACTTCGATGGAGTGGACCCGTGAAGAAGACGCAGAACGACGGAGCGTTGCCGCATCCGCGGCCACAACTCGAACGACCCCACTGGCGTTCGCTTGACGGCGATTGGGACTTTGTGATTGATCCCGAGTCGGTCTGGACGAGTCCCGAGCATGTCGAATGGGACGACACGGTCATCCGCGTGCCTTTCGCGCCGGAGACGTCGGCGAGCGGCATTCACGATTGCGGTTTTTACCGCGCGTGTTGGTATCGACTCAAGATTGAAATACCCATCTTCGAGGGTCGACTACTGATTCATTTCGAAGCGGTCGATTATCAGGCGTCCGTTTGGGTCAATGGCCGTCTTGCCGTGAAGCATGAAGGCGGCTACACTCCGTTCGACGCCGATATCACGGATTTGCTTCGAGCCGAGGGCGAGCAAGAAATCATCGTTCGCGCCGAGGACGATCCGCATGATCTCGCCAAGCCGCGGGGCAAACAAGATTGGCAACTCAATCCGCACTCGATCTGGTATCCCCGTACCACCGGGATTTGGCAGAGCGTTTGGCTGGAATGGGCGCCTCCCTGCCGCATCGGTTGGCTGCGATGGACTTCGTGTTTGGAACGGTGGGAGATCTCGCTTGAAGCCGGGCTCGTCGGCGCCAGCTGCGACGACGCCCGATTGCATGTCCATCTATCAGTCGGCGAGGTCGTACTTGCGGACGACGAATACCTGGTCGTCCGCGGCGAGGTGCATCGGCGCATTGGACTGTCCGACCCTGGCATTGACGACTCGCGCAACGAACTCCTTTGGAATCCAGCTTCGCCGACGTTGATCCAGGCGAAACTTCACCTTCTTGATCGCAATGGCGCAGTGATCGATGCGGTTCGAAGTTATACGGCGATTCGGTCGATCGGTATCCAGGGAGATCGGTTTGTACTCAACGGGCGCCCGCAACCGTTGCGTTTGGTACTGGACCAGGGCTACTGGCCTGAGACCGGCCTGACAGCGCCGAACGATCAGGCGCTTCGTGCCGATGTCGAGCTGGCCTTGTCGATGGGCTTCAACGGCGTGCGGAAGCATCAGAAGATCGAAAACGCACGTTTTCTGTTTTGGGCAGATACTCTTGGCCTGATGGTATGGGAGGAAATGCCCAGCGCCTATCGCTTCTCCAAGCAATCCGTTGAGCGGCTGACGACGCAATGGCAAGAGGTCGTCCTGCGCGACGTGAACCACCCGTGCGTCATCGCCTGGGTCCCGTTCAATGAATCCTGGGGCGTACCGGATCTGCCCGATAGCCCTGTGCAGCGCCATTACGTGCAGGCGTTGTACCATCTGACGCGAACTCTGGACCCGACCCGGCCCGTGGTCGGCAACGACGGTTGGGAAAGCGTCGCCACGGATCTCATCGGCATTCACGACTATGATGATAATCCCAATCGATTGAAACGCCGCTATGGGGGCGACGTTGAGATCCCGCGTTTGTTTCAGCGCGAACGTCCGGGCGGCAAACTTCTTGTGGTCGGCGAGCCGAGGCACCATAATCAACCCCTGATCCTCAGCGAATTCGGCGGCATCGCGCTCAAGCCTGCATCGCCCAACGGGTGGGGATATTCCCGCGTCGAGACGCCGCAGCAGTTCGGAGCGAAATTCGGGGAGTTGCTTGCCGCGGTTCATGCGCTTCGCGTTTTTGCCGGCTTTTGCTACACGCAGTTTGCGGATACGTATCAAGAATCCAACGGCTTGCTGTTCGAGGATCGAACGCCCAAACTGCCCATCGCGGAGATCGCTCGCGCCGTCCGCGGCACGCCGATCGTCGAGCACGTTGGCGAATCCGAATGGCGGGAGCGCATCATGGATATGCTCAGTAGTCAATACTCGGCACCGCCGCAGGAGCGTCGCCTTCAGGATTGAAAGTCGAGCCGATTACAGGTTGGCGCCGAAAAGCTTTAGGCCTTCGCACTGGAGCCGCGAGGTTTACGCGGCTTCGGCGGGGCCTTTACTTCGACCTCGATCCAGGCCGGTGCATGATCGCTTGCGTGGGGCTCGCCGCGAACCCACCTATCCACGCCTGCCGCACGGAGACGTTTCGCCAATGCCTTGTTATACCTCACGCGGCCAAGAATGAGGCCGGATTAAAGGTCTGGAATTTATGAGTCATTAAAGATTGCAACTTCTCTCGGTGCTCCGTGGAAGTCTTTGCCAAGCATCCGTCAATTGCTCCCCGGAAGCCTTCGAATGT
>JBBQPM010000206.1:0-11865 GCA_038217425.1 Gemmatales bacterium | reverse complement strand
TTCATGTATTTGAAGTTACTGCAACGCCTTGCTTGTTTCTAGCGCTGTTGTGTTTGAGGGTTCGTATTAAATGTCGTAATACCGTTTGGGAGAATTCTAATTTGGCGCGCGGCCGACGTGAGTCGGCCGGTACGTGTGCTTGAGCGGTTGCGATCAGAACTTCGAATGGGATGCTATACCGGCCGACTCACGTCGGCCGCTCGCCTTGGCCAATCGCCAAGCTTTGCAGCGATTGCGTTCATCTCTTCCGAACGCTCTAACACTACAGCGCTAGAAACTAGCAAGGCGTTGCAGTAACTTCAAATACAGGAAGCATTTACTCCCCTCTCCCTCCGGGAGAGGGGTTGGGGGTGAGGGGGAAATGGCTCAACTCAATAGCACGGCGATTTCCCCTCACCCCCGCCCCTCTCCCGGAGGTAGAGGGGAGAAGATAGCGCTGTAGTGCTAACCGCTCTCGATGCCGAACCAAAACGCTTTGCCCTCGCTGGGGGCACGTTTGAGCGGTTCCTCAATCCGCACAAAACGAGCTTGATTGCCAAAACATTTTAACCGAACTATAATAAAGATCTCCCATTTAGAGCTGCTCACGTTTGCACTGCATCTGGCGAGCCGGGTCGCGACAGCGCCCGGAGTCTCGAGAACTTGCAATCTACCTCTACTCCGGGCGCTGACTCGACCAGGCTCGCCGTGACCGATGTGCAATACAAACGCTAACCGCTCTAAGGCTCCCCATGATCCCTCCCCGATCGAATCCCAAGCTCTTGCTCATCGACGACGAGCCCGGAATCCATCAGGTCTTCCGGGATATCGTCAACGAGATGGGGATTCGTCTGTTGTCGGCATATTCGGCGGCGGAAGGGTCGGCGCTCTTCGCCAAGGAACATCCGGCCGTGGTGTTGTTGGATATCGGTTTGCCGGACGCATCGGGTCTGGAGACCTTTCGCCAACTTCACGCGCTCGATGCACGAGTCCCCGTCATTCTGATTACCGGCGCCGGGACGACGGAAACCGCCATCGAGGCGATTTCGCTGGGCGCCTTCGAGTACATACTCAAGCCGTTTGAAATCGCTCCCCTGATGAAAGTCATCGCCCAGGCCATGGAGGTCGCGCGCTTGATGCGCGTGCCGGCCCTGTTCGTGGATGCGGGGGACGAAGTGGAGACGGCCGATATCATCGTCGGTCGTAGTCCCGCCATGCTTGCCATCTACAAGTCGATCGGCCGAGTCGCTCCTCAAGACGTCACCGTCCTCATCCTCGGCGAAAGCGGCACCGGCAAGGAACTCGTCGCCCGGGCGATCTATCAACATAGCCGACGCAAAGTCAGCCCGTTCCTGGCCATCAACTGCTCGGCCATTCCCGAATCCCTCCTGGAAAGCGAACTCTTCGGCCACGAGCAAGGCGCCTTCACCGGCGCGGACCGAAAACGCATTGGCAAGTTCGAGCAATGCAACGGCGGAACCTTGTTTCTGGACGAAGTCGGCGACATGACGCCGCTCACGCAGACGAAGATCCTCCGCCTGGTTCAAGAGCAGCGGTTTGAACGGGTCGGGGGCAACGAGACGATCCAGACGAACGTCCGCCTGATTGCAGCCACCAACAAGAACCTGGAGCAGCTCGTCGCCGAGGGGAAGTTTCGCCAGGATCTTTACTACCGGCTCAGCGTCTTCGCGATCAAGATGCCCGCATTGCGCGAACGGACGAACGATCTGCCGACGTTGGTCAATTTCTTCATGCGTCGCTACGCGCGCGAGATGAACAAGAACGCGCGCGGAATGACGCCCGCGGCGTTGGAGCTATTGAAGCGGCATTCCTGGCCCGGCAATATTCGCGAATTGCAGAGCGTGATCCAGCATGCGTTGTTGGTCGCGTCGGGATCGATCATCGTTCCGGAGTATCTCCCCGAATCGGTGCGGGCGGAGGCGACGGCACGGCTGGGCACATCCGTGTTGGCGCCGAGCGCCTTTCAGGATCTCGATAGCTTGATTGACGACGGACTCGCCCATTCCGTCGGCGAGCTTTATGCACGCTGGCAGAACGCGACAGAGTTGCATCTCTTCCAGCGCGTCTTGAGCCATACGCAAGGGAATCTTTCTCAGGCCGCCAAGCTCCTCGGCATCCATCGAGCGACGTTGCGCACGAAGATCGCGGCGCTCGGGTTGGATACGGACGAACGCAAGCCGATCGACGCCGAATCGTAGTGGTGCATCATTGTCCGCTGGCCAAGAATTGCTTGGCCAGGGAGCCTCAAGACTTTTCGATCACTTCTCCGTGAATCGCGATTTTTGCCGCATAACTCCGGCGTTTATCGTCTATACGCTGCAATCGCCGGTAATGTCGACAGCGTTGGCACGTCATGTGCTCTTTCATGTTTTCAATGCCATCGCCCCAATTCGGAAGCGCTCCGGCTATTACCTTTAAGGAGATCGAAATGTTTACCGCCATGAAGAAGTCTCTCGTCTCGTTCTGCGTCCGCGAAGACGGTCCGACCGCCGTCGAATACGCAGTCATGCTTAGTTTGGTGATTGTCGTCTGCCTGGGCGCGGTAGCGATTCTAGGCACTAGCACGGACAGCACCTTCAAGGCCGTCAAGACCGAGGTGGAAGAGATCGTGGAGTAAGGACGACCCGAATGCTTTCGCCGTCGAGATGCATCACATTGGGTCGGGATTATGAGGACCAAGGGCTCATGCGAACATTGATTGCGAGCAATGAAGATCACTTGGCGGAGACCATCCGCCAAGAGATGCTTCGAAACGGGCACGATGACGCGTCGTGTCAAATTGTTCGATTCGACGACGTCATTCACCATGTGAGCGAGGTCCAGCCGGGATTGGTCGTCCTGGTATTGCCGCCCGATCCGGTGCAAGGACGCACGCTGCTGGCGGAACTTCGGCGTCTCCTGGCAGCGCCGATTCTCGTTCTGGGCCCTGCCGAGGATCCGAAGTTTATCTTGCAGATTTTGCGCGAAGGGGGAAGCGAGTACCTCGATTCGGCCGATTGTCGCAATGAGGTGCAAGGCGCCTTGCAGCGTTTGCTCAACCAGAATTCCAAACGGGAGTCGACCGGGAAAATCATTTCGGTCGTCGCTGCCTGCGGCGGCGGAGGCGCCAGCACCGTCTCCGCCAACCTCGCGACCGCCCTGGCCGCCGATTGCAAGAAAAGCTTGCTCGTCGATCTCGATCTGGAAACCGGCATTCTCGCCGCGCTGTTCGATCTGCAACCGACCTATAGTATCGCCGATTTGAGTCAGATTAATGGGTTGATCGATCGCAGCATGGTGGAGCGAGCGCTGGTTCGCCACGACAGCGGGGTGCATCTCCTGGCGTCGCCGAGAATGCAAGATCGCTTTCTTACCGTTCCCTATCGAACCGATGGGAACGCGCCGGCCGCCGTGACCGCCGGCAGTTTACGACAGACGCTCGCGCTCGCTCGGTTTTTGTTTCCCTACATCGTGATCGATCAAACGCCGACGTTCGCCGAGGAACAGGTGCAAGCGCTGCGCATGGCGGACATCGTATTATTGACGTTTCGTTTGGAGTTCGCCGCGCTGCGAAATGTGCAACGTCTTCTGGAGCACATGGATCGCCTCGAAATTCCTAGGGAACGGATTCGCCTGGTCGCGAATCGCTTCGGGCAGCCGAAAGAGGTTCCGTCCGAGAAGGCCGCGGAAGCGCTCAAGATGCCGATCTATCATGCGCTTCCCGAAGACGCGGCCACGATCAACCGCGCGAACAATTTCGGTATTCCCGCGGTGCTCGACGCGCCGCGTTCGAAGGTCGCTCAAGGCTACCGCGAACTCGCCCAGAAAATCCGCAACCTCAAATAGTGAATGAGAGGTCGAACATGACGCAACTTCGGTCGGCCTCCTTGGGGCCTCTCGCGCCCCCTTCGGCGCTGGCAGACGAACGCTTCGCGACGCATAAGCGGGAGCTGCATCAGCAATTAATCGCGAGCCTCAATCTCTCGACGATCGGCACCCGTAACGAGGACGAGCTGCGCCGCGAGATCCGCTGGGCCGCCGAGCGCCTGTGCGAAAGCCGACCGAACCTACTGAGCACGGTCGAACGCGATCGACTCATCAATGAGGTTCTCGATGAGATTTTCGGTCTGGGGCCTCTCGAACCCCTGATGCGCGATCCGACGATCTCCGACATTCTGATCAACGGGCCCAAGGCGATTTACATCGAACGCAACGGCTGTTTGGAATCCGTGGCGACGACCTTTAACGATGAGAAGCACCTGATCCAGACGGTGCAGCGGATGGTGGGACGGGTCGGCAGGCGCGTGGATGAAACGAGCCCCATGGTGGACGCCCGACTCCCCGACGGGAGCCGTATCAACGCCGTCATTCCGCCGCTCGCCCTCGACGGATCGCTCGTCTCGATTCGGCGATTCAGCGCCAGGCCGCTGAAGATGAGCGACATGACGGCGCGCAACTCCATCGCCGCCGAAATGGTCGAATTCCTTGCCGCCTGCGTTCGCGCTCGTTTGAACGTGTTGATTTCCGGCGGCACCGGCAGCGGGAAGACCACGTTGCTCAATGCGCTTTCGGCGTCAATTATGCCTCACGAGCGGATCGTGACGATCGAGGACGCCGCCGAACTACGTTTGCAGCAACCGCACATCGCGCGGATGGAAACGCGTCCCCCCAACATCGAGGGGAAGGGCGAAGTGAGCACGCGCGATCTCGTTCGAAACGCGCTGCGAATGAGGCCGGAGCGGATCATTATCGGCGAATGCCGCGGGGGCGAAGCGCTCGATATGCTCCAGGCGATGAATACGGGACACGAGGGGAGCATGACGACGGTCCACGCCAACGACACGCGCGACGCGG
Source organism: Gemmatales bacterium (assembly GCA_038217425.1). GTDB lineage: Bacteria > Planctomycetota > Planctomycetia > Gemmatales > Gemmataceae > JAIEPT01. Next base: position 7,032 of record JBBQPM010000206.1, on the reverse strand, counting down.
TCGGGCGGCTGGAAATGATGTGCTGCATGGCCGGCCTTGATCTGCCTCTCTGGATCATTCGCCGACAAATTGCATCGGCGCTGCAGATCATCGTGCAGGTGGCGAGGCTCGCGGGGGGCGTTCGCAGGGTGATGAAGATCTCCGAGATCACCGGCGTCGAAGGAGACATTATCAGCATGCACGACATTTTCACGTTCAAGCAAACGGGAGTCAATCCGAACCAGGTCGCCCAGGGCCACTTCGCCGCCGCCGGGTTGAGGCCTCGCTGTCTGGAGAAGATCGCCACGGCCGGCATTCACCTGGCGCCGACGCTATTCGAGCCTCGAATCTTGACCGCGGGCTGAGGAATTGTCATGGCGTCCCTGTTCATCACGTTACTGGTCTTCTTCGCCGCTTCGATTGGCTGTTTCGGAGCGTTCGCGCTGTGGAAGGCGATCTTTCGCCGCGACCAGACCCGGTTTTGCGAACGCATCGACCTCGCATTTCGCAAGAAACTGCCCGCGCAAGCCAACTCCTCGCTGTTCAAGAGCCTGGACGTCATTGCCCGCGAGGTCGGCGACGTTCAAGGAGTCACGCCCGACTTCCGCAAACGACTCGATCGAATCCTCATGCACGCCGGGATTGGCTACTCGCTTTCCAGTCTGTTTCAGATCGCGGTCGGCATCGGCCTATTGTTCGGCCTCGCGATGGGCGCGTGGCGAGGCAATCTTTGGCTGTCGCTCGTGGCGGCGCTGGCGGGAGCTTGCATTCCGATCGCTTATGTGAGCGTCAAGCTGCGCGCCCGCATGACAGCGATGCGGCATCAGCTCCCCGACGCCTTCGATTCCTTGGCTCGTTCGCTACGGTCGGGACAGACGCTCGAGCAAGCGCTGCAATCGATCGCCCACGAGTTCAGTGCGCCGCTCGGCCCGGAATTCTCGTACTGCTTCGAGCAACAAAATCTCGGCCTCCCCCGCGAAACGGCGTATCGCGAACTGGCGCAGCGCGCCGGATTGATGGAGATCCAGATCATGGTCGTCGCCATCCTGGTGCAGCAGCAAAGCGGCGGCAACCTCGCGGAACTCCTGGACAAGCTGGCCGTCGTGGTGCGAGGCCGATTTCGCTTGCGAGACAAGATCCGGACGCTGACCGCCGAAAGCAAGTTTCAGGCGCTAGTGCTCATGGTGATGCCGCCGCTCATGTTCTTGATTCTCTTTGTCGTCAAGAAAAACTACGTCATGCTGCTCTTCGATCATCCCTGGTTGCTAGCAAGCATCGTCGCGATGCAGTTTCTCGGAGCCTTTTGGATTCACCGGATCTCGAATTTCCGGTACTAACCGTTGGAGTCGGCGATTTCACTCATTGCAGTATCTTCGATCGCAGTGTTTCTGACGACGATTGCCGTCTTCGGGTTGTTCTTCGTGTGGAACGACAAGGACGAGAATCGCCTGGACGGGCGCTTGCAGGAGTTGGCCAACCCGGCAGCCTTCGCAGCGGAGGCAAAAAGCCAGGCGAGGCCCAGCATCGCCCGCGCGCTGCCGAAACTGACCAATGCATTTCTGCCGACGAGCGAGAAACCGCGGGCGCGCTTGAAGAATCAACTGCTGCACGCCGGCTACTACCATCCCGAAGCGCTCACCTGGTTTCTCGCGGTCAAGATGCTGCTGGTATTGCTCCCCTGGCTCCCCGCGGTCGCTTTGAGTTTCACCAAGATCGTCCCCTGGTCGTGGTCGCTCGGCGTCGCAGGCCTGTTCGGACTCTGCGGACTGATCGTCCCGAGCCTTTGGCTCAGTTGGCAAAAAAACCAACGACAGATCACCTTTCGCACGGCGCTGCCCGACGTACTCGACGTGTTCGTGATCTGCCTCGAAGGGGGAGCGAGTCTTCCCTCCGCTCTGGCGCGCGTGACGGAAGAGCTGCGCTTGGCCCATCCCGAACTGGGGATCGAACTCGCCATCATCGAACGCGAAATGCAAATGGGCCGATCTTTGGGCGAATCGTTCATGCGTTTCGCCGAGCGTTCGGATCTGGAAGAAGTGCGCAGCCTCGCGAATTGCATGAACCAGACGGATCGACTGGGAGGAGGCCTCGTCACCACGCTGCGCATCCAGGCGGAATCGATGCGCGATCGGCGTCTTCACTACGCGGAGGAGAAGGCGCAGAAGGCCGGCACGAAGATTCTGTTTCCGACGCTGCTGCTGATCTTCCCGGCCATCTTCGTCATCTTGGTCGGCCCCGCCGCCTTTCAGGTTTACTCCATGTTGAACCGGCCCAAAGCCGACGCTCCCAAAACCCAGTCGAAAAGTAAGAATGCGGCCCGAGGATCGAGCCATGCCCCGTATTGACTTACGCCTTCCGCGAGGACTTCATCGGCGCGCCGCGACGGCGCTCGAGTTCGCGGTCATTCTGCCCGTCTTGCTGACGTTAGTACTGGGCTGCGTCGATTTCGGACGCTTTGCCCACACATATATCGTCGTGACGAATGCGGCGCGCGCGGGCGCCAGCTTTGCAACCGTGAATCCGTACACCGCGGAAACCTATTCCTTGTGGAAGGATTGCGTTCGAGACGCGGTCGAGCAGGAAATGACCGGCCTGAATCGATTCGACGCAGAGGAGCTCGCGGTTCTGACGACGGTGATTGCCGGAACCGCTCCGCAATGGGATGCTCAGGTCGAAGTCAGCTATCCGTTTCAGACGCTGATCGATTGGCCTGGGCTGCCGAACTCAATTGAACTTCGCCAATCGGTCGTCATGCGAACGATTCGGCCCTGAGAATCTTGGAGAAAATGCGATGAAACTCGCCCCTAGAACAGACCGCAGACGCGGGGTTGCCGCGGTGGAAGCGGCGATCGTCCTGGGCGTCTTTCTAACCTTCGTTCTCGGCATGATCGAAATGGGCATCTGCGTCTTTCGCTATCATCTGGTCGCGGGCGCCGTTCGCGAAGGGACGCGGCAAGCCATTGTTCACGGCGACTATTCCTCCGCTCCATGGGGGCCGACGACAATAGGGCCGATCGATGGGAACGATTCCCATCCATTAGTCCAGGCCGTCATGCGAATGCTCGTCGGCGTCGACCCGGACTCGGTAACGATTCAGGCGGAATGGCTCGACGGCGACAATGAAGTCGAGCACCGTGTGCGCGTCACGGTCGCCGTCCTGCACACGTTTACGCTCCCTTCGATGCTGGGAATCAGTTCGCTGACGCTCCATTCGGACTCGACGATGCAAATCACTCACTGACGGAAAGCCACGCATGAGAATCCTTCGACCCAAACGAGACGGCAAAGTGATCGCATTGTTTGCGCTGCTCTTGCCCCCGTTGCTCGGCATCGTCAGTCTCACCATTGACGTCGGGATCATTCTCGCAACCCACCGTCAGGCCCAAAGCGGCGCCGACGGCGCGGCTCTCGCCGCCGCACGCGAACTCCTGGCGAACAGTTCCGGTACGATGTCGTCCACCGCCCTGGCGCTCGTTCGTTCATCCAGCAGTCTCAGCTCCGCGGAAGTCGAGGTCTTTTCCCCTCCGTCGGCCGGCGCCTTCGCGGGCAATTCACACTATGTCGAAGTCGTCGTCACTGTGCGCGTCAGCACTTACTTCATCCAGGTGCTAAACGGCGAATCAAACCAACCGATCAGCGCGCGCGCCGTGGCGGGCATTGAGTCCGTGGCGCCCCGCGACCTCATCACGTGCCTGGCGCCGTACGCAGTCCCTGGATTAACCGTAGACGACATCGCCCTGAACGTCGACGGCCGAGTTTCCGTCAATTCCCAGGGCTCGGGGCTCGATGAGATCGGCGCTAGCGTGGAGTATGGGTCGCCGGCCAGCGCCGTGCGATTGCCCAACGGCGGGACTCTTCATTCGACGAATCTTCGCGTGGTCGGCGGAGTGGAGAACGTTAGCAGCATCACCGCCCATTCCGCCAAGGAACCCGCACTCAGTGCGCGTCGATTGCCACGCACCGATCCCTTTCTTCACCTCCTTACCCCGACGATTTCCACGGGCGTAGTCAATACAGATCTCGGCCACGTTGTCAAAGTTGTGGGAGCCGCGAACATCACGCTCTCGCCCGGGATTTACAATTCGCTAGAGATCTCGGGCTCAGGATCCGGCACGGTTACCTTTGGGCCGGGCGTCTACGTCTTTCGAGGGGGTAACGACGAGGGAAAGGCGCTTTGGATCGATACGACCAGTAAGATCGTTGCCGAGGGCGTGCTCATTTACAATACGGGTAGCAACTACGATCCGACCACGGGATTGCCCGACCAAGACGACGGCAACACGTTGAAAGTAGAATCGGGCGTAAAGTTCGGCAGCGTGCACATCAAAGCAGGCGAGCTAACCTTCAAAGGCCTGGCCGCTTTGGGCAACCCCCTGAACGGCCTGGCGTTCTATCAACGGCGTTCGAACACCCAGCCGATGAGCATCAAAAGCGGAGCGACCTCGTCGTTGATCGCGGGGACCACCTATGCCCGCTGGAGCGAAGTTTGGCTCGCCCTGGAAGGAAGTTGGCAGGGGCACATCGTTGCCGGCAGCGTCAAGGTGAGCGGGTTGACCTCGGCCAACGCCGGTTCCATTTCTCGGGGAGCCATTTACTTAAAATCGCCGCTCGTGTTTCTGGCCGAATAGTTTTGGGAAACCCTGTCCCCTTCGTCGTGAAGAACGGTTCAATAATGCGAACCTTCGTCGCCTCGTCCACCCAGAAGAGCATCGGTCACGGCGAGCCGAGTCGCGTCAGCGCCCGGAGTACAGGTAGATTGTAAGTACTAGAGACTCCGGTCGCTGACGCGGCTCGCCTATGCAGTGCAAGCGCGAGCTGCTCGAATAAGGCGTTCGCTGTAGCCATTTCCCGAATGAGGCGCCCACTTACTGGTTACACGCGTTATCGCCTGGGTTCCTCGGGGGCTTCGAAGCAGGTCATGTAGACAATGCCCGCGAGAATGGCGCCGCCGATGGGGGCGACCCAGAAGAGCCAAAGCTGCCCGATGGCGTCGCCGCCGGCGATCACGGCGGGGCCGGTGGAGCGTGCGGGATTCACCGACAGATTGGTGACGGGGATGCCGATGAGATGGATCAACGTCAGGCCCAGGCCGATGGCGACGGGAGCCATGCCTGGGGCGGCCCGGCGATCGGTGGCGCCGAGGATGATGATGAGAAACATGAACGTGAGCAACGCCTCGGCGATCAGGGCGGCGAGCATCGAGTACCCGCGCGGCGAGCCGGTTTCGCCGAACCCGTTGCACGCGAAGTTTCCGGGTGAGAGGACAAACCCGGGCCGTTCGCTGGCGATGAGGAAGAGCACGCCGGCGCCGGCGACGCCGCCCAGCACCTGGGCGAGGATGTACGGCAGCAGGTCGGCGCTCTTGAAGCGTCCGCCGGCGCAAAGGCCGATCGAAACGGCGGGGTTGAGATGGCACCCGGAGATATGGCCGATGGCGTAGGCCATGGTCAGCACGGTGAGGCCGAAGGCGAAGGAGACGCCGAGCCAGCCGATCACGTTGTCGGTCATGTAAGATCCGGTGGCGAGCACGGCCGAGCCGCAGCCGCCGAACACGAGCCAGAAGGTGCCGATAAACTCCGCAGTGCAACGTTTGCTAAGTGGCATGAGATCCTCGATGAGTGAATGGAAACTGCCGACGGGACAGGGAGTCGCCCCACGGTCCGGGGATTCTGGACGAAAACGGCGAATGGGTCAAGGCGGAAGTAGTGTGAATTCCGCAAGAAGGTCCGGTGCGCCAAGGGATTCCGGCGAGCCAGCCGCTCGCCGAACGCTTTTCGCTCTGCCGCCCCATATACTGAATCGTTCACGCAACCTTCCATCGGAGCACGAACGTCATGGCGGAAAAAGTAGTGATTATCGGATCCGGGCCCGCCGGCTGGACGGCGGCGATTTACGCTGCCCGGGCGAATCTCGAACCCCTCGTCTACGAAGGCTCGGGCTTCAGCGACACCGTCCCGCTGGGCCAACTCGCGCTCACCACCGAGGTCGAAAACTTCCCCGCCTGGCCCCACGTCGATGCCTCCGTCATGCAGGCGTACGCCCAGTCGGGACTTTCCCCCGAGCGTTACGCCAATCTGCAGCACTACTACACCGGCAAGAATGCCCATCACGGCAAACGCTCCGCCCTGGGCCCCGAACTCATGGAGTTCATGCGCCAGCAGGCCCTCAATTTCAACACCCGCATCGTTACCAACGACATCGTCTCCGTCGATTTCGGCCGATACCCGTTTGTTCTGAACCCGCGCGACGAGAAGCCGATCGAGGCGCTCACGGTCATCGTCGCCACCGGCGCCCGCGCCAACTATCTCGGTCTACCGTCGGAGGAGCGCTTCAAGAATAACGGCGTCTCCGCCTGCGCGACCTGCGACGGCTTCTTGCCGCGCTTTCGCAATAAGCCGATCGTCGTCATCGGCGGCGGCGATTCCGCGGTCGAAGAAGGAACCTACCTCTCCAAGTTCGGCTCCGTCGTCTACCTCGTGCATCGCCGAGACGAACTCCGGGCGTCGAAGATCATGGCCCAGCGAGCCCTCAGCAACCCGAAGATCACCATGAAATGGAACCGCACGCTCGACGAAGTGCTCGGCACCGACGAGGCCGGCGTCACCGCGGTCAAACTCAAGAGCACCGTCGACGATCAAATGGAAACGCTCGAGACGGCCGGCGTCTTCCTCGGCATCGGCCACACGCCCAACACCGATTTCCTGGGGGGGCAGCTCAAGCTCGACCCGGCGGGCTACGTGATCTGGACGAAGCCGCAACGGACGCACACCAGCGTGGACGGCGTCTTCGCGGCCGGGGACGTCGCGGACAGTTACTACCGCCAGGCCGTCACCGCCGCCGGCACCGGTTGCATGGCGGCGCTCGACGCGGAACGCTGGCTCGGCGACAAGGGACATCATTAGTTGGAGATCGCCACTTTTCTGGCCTTGTCAACACAACGTCAAGGGCAAACACAGGTTGTCTCTACCCCGAAGGGGTTGAATCTCAAAGCCTGGGGTTGCGTACTCGCAACCCCAGGGCACAGGTATCCGTGGAAACATACCCCGAAGGGGT
>JBBQPM010000205.1:0-11872 GCA_038217425.1 Gemmatales bacterium | reverse complement strand
GAAAGATTCTTCACGGAACGATCGCCAAACGCAACGCACATGCCCTGCCCGGCGTAGCTGTGTCCGTACATGCCGATGTCGTCGTTGCAGGCATTGGTGGCCGTGCCGGAAAGGCTCGGCGCGACCTGATACGGCGGAGCTTCGCCCGCGCCTGCGGAAGTCCCTGTGGTGCCGGTTCCCTTGGGGATTGCTTCCTTGGGAACCAGCGAATTGTTGTCGTAGCTGCCCGCGCCGAAAAAGGCGCCGTTGACGCTGTTCGGGGCGCTCGTATACACGTTGGCAGTGTTGGCGGTACCATTGGAGCAGATCGCGTACTTGGTGGCGAAGAAGATGGTGCTGCCGTTACCGTCGGGGATCGTCTCGATCGAGAAATGGGTGGGCGTGATGGCGCTGGCCATGGCGACGGATTCGAACTCTTGCTTGCCGGCGGCGAAGGTCGAGAAGACGCGAATATTTGCGACGTAACTGGTGTGCGTCGTCGGGGCGGCCGGGAACGTCGGGTCGAGCTTCGAGGCAAAGACCGGAATGTGGGTGTGGCCGGTGGTCAGATCGAACATCGCCTTTTGTTGCAGGTAGGGCAGCATGTGATAGAACGCGCTCTGGGTCACCTTGGTCGTGGTACCCGGCCGTGGCCTGCCGTAGGCGCCCCACGCGGGGGGAAGCTTCCTGTGATCGCCGTCCGCGGTGAGGCAGGCGGTGGTCAGTTCCTTCATGTTGTTCTTCATGTCGAGGTTGTTGGCGAGTTCTTTCGCCTTCGTTACCGCGACCGCGATCGAAGCGATCAGAATGCCGATGATGGCAATCACGATCAGCAATTCGATCAGGGTAAAACCTGATCTCCTACGCATGACAAAACCTCCGGGGCGAGAAAATGAAAAAATAAATGACATGTGGGTACGAGAATCCCCGAACCCTACGTCCACTCTAACCATCGACTTGCGGCTTGTCCAGCGACTTTCTCGCCAAGATTCCATTATTTCCACTTCGAAACCAAAAAAGCTTTGCAAGCCCAGCGGGTGAGGTATTCCGAACCCCTGGGATAAACGCATGCACGCGCACCGCTCAATCCCAAGGGTTCGGAGTACCTCACCCGTAGGGCTTCATGAATTCCAACGAATCAAAACAGCCGCAGGATTTCCGTTTGCAACGCGCCGCCGGTGACGTGGACCTCGCCCTGCGCGTCGACGAAGACGTCGATCTCGCTGCGAATGCCGAACTCCTTAAGATAAATCCCCGGCTCGATCGAGAAGCAGGTGCGCTTGAGGACGCGGCGATCCTCGCGGGTTTCCAGGCCGTCCATGTTGGCGCCGTTGCCGTGCACTTCTTGCCCGATGGAATGGCCGGTGCGGTGGCAGAAATATTCGCCGTACCCCGCACGTTCGATGACCTGACGCGCCGCCTCGTCGACCTGCCAACCGTGCAACGTCTCCCCGGCTGCGAACGCCGACTTTACCCGGGCGATGGCGGCGTCGCGCGCTTGCCGCACGATCTCGAAGACTTCGCGCATCTTCGCGGGGGGCTCTTTCCCCGTGTAGCACGTCCGCGTCAAATCGCTGTAGACCGAACGCGGGCGCTCGAGCTTCGCCCACAAATCGATCAGCACCAGTTCCTCGCGTCCGATCACCGCATTGCTTTCGGGCGAGGGCGCGTAGTGCGGATCGCCGCTGTGCGGCCCCACGGCGCAGATCGGCGGATGATCGGTCACCAGGCCGTTTGCGCGAAAGTGTTCCATAATCAACGCTTGCACGTCGACTTCGCGAATCGTTTTGCCGGCGCCGACGCGATCCCGGATGAAGTCGAAGGCGACCCCGAACGCGGAGTTGGTGTGAATCGCCGCCTCTTGATGCATCGCCCATTGCGCCTCGTCCCAGGTCGCTTCGAATTCCTGCACCAGATCGCCGGACGAAACGATCTCGACGCCAAACGAGCGCACAAGTTCGACGGTCCCGGCGTCGACGCGCGAGACGTACGGATTGGCATTGCGCGCGACGTACTCCATTGCGATCTTCTTGCGACCGGCGACCAGTTGGCCGACCTCGTCTTCGAGTTCCTGCCAGCGCAGGTAGGTGCGCTTCTCGCCCGGATAGGCGTCGAGGGCGCGCGGTTCGATCTTGTGCACCAGTTTCTGAGGCGTCCCTTGCGTCGGGATAAAGTAGAACCAGCGCCGCGACAGGTGCGCGTCGGCGGCGATGCCGAGCACACGCCGCGCCAGCACATTGAGTCCGCGGAAGTCGTAGAGCAGCCAGCCGTCGACGCCGTGCTCGGCGAGCGCGGATTGAATTTTCGCCAGATCCATGACCATTCTCCAGAGGTCGTTCGAAGGTTTGCGGTTGATTATATGCCGTGCCGACCGGATGATGTCCAACGGTTGGGCTTCATCTGGCGAGCCGGGTCGCGTTAGCGCCCGGAGGAGCGAGCACTTACGAACAACCTGTACTCCGGGCGCTGACGCGACCCGGCTCGCCGTGACGGATGTGCAATAAACGCAAGGAAGAGGCAACGATGGGGTTCCTACTACTGACGCTCGCCTTGGCGGCGCTGACGCTCCTGTCGCAATTTCTGCCGCCGGACCCCGCACTCCTCGAGCGGGCCGGCAGTATTTTCGACGCGGAAACCGTGAGCCGCGGGCGGGATTACGCCGGGGAGCGGCGCTGGTTCTACTGGGGCGGCCAGTGGATCGAATGGCTACTGCTGGCGGCGCTAGTCTGGTCACCGCTGGGAACGCGCGTGATTACTTCGCTTTGTCGTGGGCCCTGGTTCGTCTCGCTGTGGCTTCTCGGACTCTTCTATCTCATCGCGCTCGATACGCTCAGTCTGCCGCTCGCCTTGGGCGGCTACTACCATCGGCAAGCATGGGGCATGAGCCGGCAACCGCTCGGCGAGTACCTGCAGCAGCATTACTTGCAACTTGCGGTTTACGCCGTCACCGCCGGGTTGCCGCTCACGGGGTTCTATTTTCTCTTGCGCCGCTTTCCGCGCACCTGGTGGCTTTTGTCCGCGGCCGGAGCGATGGCCTTCGCCGTCCTGGCCGCGTTCTTGCTGCCGATCGTCGTCGCGCCCCTGTTCAATACCTTCACGCCGCTGCGCGAAACGAAATGGCGCGATCAGGAGCCCGCGATTCAGACGCTCATCGCCAGGGCCAACGTCCAGGTCGGCGACATCCTCGTCGCCGACGCCTCGCGGCAATCCGATCACAGCAACGCGTACTTCACCGGCTTCGGGCCCACTCGCCGCGTCGTGCTCTACGACACGTTGCTCGAACATCATCCCCCGGCCGAGATTCAGTCGATTCTCGCGCATGAACTGGGCCATTGGCTGCACGATCACATCGTCCAGGGAATTTTACTGGGCGGGCTCGCAGCGATTTTCGGCCTGCTCGTGTTGCGGAGCCTTTTGAACTGGGGCGTGCGTCAGCGATTGCTCGGCATGGACGAACCGGGCGATCCGCGCGGCCTCTACTTCGTGCTGTTGCTGGTGTGGATGGGAGGTTGGATCGCGGCGCCGATCGAGCACGCGGTGAGTCGGCACTTCGAGGTGCAGGCCGACCGCACGTCGCTGGAACTCGCGGACCGCGCTGCGTTCATCGAGGCGGAGAAGACGCTGGTGCGCAAGAACCTCGGCAACGTCGCGCCGAATCGGCTGAACTACCTGATGTTCGCGTCGCATCCGACATATCTGGATCGGATCCGCATGGCCCAGGATTGGCGACCGTGACGAAAGCCCAGGGATGGCTATCCCTGGGGAAGCGCCCGGAAACGCGTGAATTGGGATATTGATCCGGGCGCTCTCCCCGGGGATAGCCATCCCTGGGCTTTCACGCGGGGCGCTCACCCCTCATTCGTGCGCGGATCGCGCCAGCCTCCCTCGGGCGAGACGATGCGATCGGCTTCCGGGCCCCAGGTGTTCGGGGCATATTCGTAGATCGACGTCGGGCTGTGGAGGATCGGATCGACGATCCTCCACGCCGCCTCGACCGCGTCCTGCCGCGCGAACAAGCTGCTCTCGCCGCGCATGGCGTTGGTCAGCAGACGTTCGTACGGATCGATGTCGGCGCCGGTCTCGCGGTTGACCATCAGCTCGACGTCCTCGCCGATCATCACCTGTCCCGGCGCCTTGGTGCGGGCGCCGAGAGCCGTTTCAATCGTCGGACTCAATCGAAAGCGAATGTAATTGCGCGAGTGGAAGAGATCGAAGTCGCCCAGTTTGCGTTGCGGCGGGCGATGGAACTCGACGAGCACCTCGGTCCCGTTGAACGGCAAACACTTCCCCGCGCGGATGAAGATCGGCACCCCGCCCCAGCGCCACGAATCGATGTACAGGCGCAGGGCCGCGAACGTCTCGACCTTCGAATTGCGGTCGACGCCCGCTTCCTTGCGGTAGCCCTTGTATTGTCCGCGCACGAGATCCTGGTTGTCGAGCGGGCGAATCGCGCGCAGCACCTTCACTTTCTCATCGCGTATGCCGTCGGGCGAGCCGCTGCCGGGGGGCTCCATCGCCAGGTACGAGACGACCTCCAAAAGATGATTCTGCACGACGTCCCGGACGGCGCCGACCTCTTCGTAAAATTTCCCGCGCCCCTCGACGCCGAACTTCTCGGCCATCGTGATCTGCACGCTATGGATGTAGTTGCGATTCCAGACCGGTTCGAGAAAGGCGTTCGCAAAGCGGAAGAAGAGCAGATTTAGCACCGACTCTTTGCCAAGATAGTGATCGATGCGGTAGATGCGGTCCTCGGGAAAGGAGACGTGCAGGGTGGCGTTGAGTTCCTGCGCGGAGGCGAGATCGCGGCCGAAGGGTTTCTCGACGACGACTCGGCCGTTCTCGGTGCACTGGGCCTGAGCGAGGTTTTTGACGACGGGCCCGAACATACTGGGAGGGATGGCGAGGTAGTGGAGCGGGCTGTTGGCCTGTCCCAGGGCTTCCTTGAGAGGCCCGAAGGTTTTGAGTTCGCGGTAATCGCCATCGATGTAGGAGAGTCGCTGGCAGAGTTTGGCGAAGACGCCTTCATCGACGCCGCCGCCGTGCTGGACGAGACTATCGCGGGCGCGGGCCTTGAATTGTTCGAGGTTCCAGCCGGCTCGGCCCATGCCGATGACGGGGACGTCGATGAGCCCCTTCTTGATCATCGCCTGCAGGGCCGGGAAGATTTTCTTGTAGGCCAAATCCCCGGTGGCGCCGAAGAAGACCAGGGCGTCGGATGGCTTGGGTTGCATGCAGACCTCGCAAGGGGAGAGGATGAGCCGCTTCTCTCCGTTATACGAGTTTACTTCTTCGCTTTGCTGGTCCGCGCCAGCGTCGTCAAGAAATCCTCGTCAGGATCGGCGGCGCGGGCGGCGCCGGCCGTGGTGAGCGAACTGTCGATCTGCGCCAGCAACTGCCCGCGCTGGTCGGCCGTCAGCTCCGTCAGGTTGTCGATGGTCTTCTTCAGATTCGTTAACCCGTTGCGATCGTTCAAGTTCTTGGCGAGCCGAATGTCGTCGCCCAGGGCCTTATAGATGGCCAGCGCCTCGGGGGATGCCGACTGCCCGGCGAACGGATCGAGCTTGCGTTTCTTCTGGCTGAGCTGCAGGGCGAGGTTGAGCCGGGCGAGCAGCTCGGGATTGGCGGCGGGACGGAGGGCTTTGTCGAGGCGCTGGACGCTGGCGGAATCCGATTTCTCCAGGGCCAGGTTCAGGGCGAGGTCGAAGAGCTTTGCCGACTTGAGGCTCGGATGGTTGCGGAGCAGAACTTTCTCGCCGTGCTGCAGGAGCAGGGCGCAATCGGTGATGCCGGGGACGTCGACCTTGGCAAGGGCGTCGCCCAGGCGTTTCATATCGACGAAGGCGTCGAAGGCAGGGTCGGCGCGGAGGGCCGAGGGGAACAGCAGGCACAGGCCGAGAAGGGCGCGCTTCATGATTTGGACTCCGTGGGAAGTGGGGCATGGGAGTAACACCGGCCGCACGCCGAGCGGACAAGTTTTCGTCATACTATTCGAGAAGAGAACCGATAGCAACGCTAGGGGTGTTCGTATTAAGAGCGAACCACAGAGGCACAGAGAACACAGAGAAAGACAAAGAGGGAGAGAGTAGAAAGAAAAACGCGTCGCTTTCGCTGATCAATCTCGGACCGTCTCCCTTTTCTATTCTTTTCCCCTTCCTCTGTGCTCTCTGTGCCTCTGTGGTTAGGCATTGTCTTTTGTAACTGTGCCACGCCTCGACGCCGTTCCTACAATGAATCTCATGTCGGAAATCACCTCGATCGGCGCGTTCCAGATCTTGGGCAACCTGGGAGCCGGGGCGCATAGCACGATCTTGCACATCCGCCGGGACGCCGACAAGAAGCATTACGCCCTCAAGGTCGTTCCGGTCGAGTCGGCTGAGCATCAAAAGTTCCGCATTCAGGCCGAGCACGAATTTCGCATTGCCAGGCTCTTCGATCATCCGAATCTGATCCGCATCCACGCCCTGGAACTGAAGCGCGATTGGCTCTGGCGCGTCCGCAAGCTGCATCTCTTGATCGAGTACGTCCAGGGCAAAACGCTCGATGCCATCACCGCGCTTACGATGCCCCGGCTCGTGCAGATCTTCGAACGCATCGCCGGCGGGCTGTTTCACATGCATCGCCGGGGCGTGTGCCATGCCGATCTCAAGCCGAACAACGTGCTGCTCAGCAATAAGGGGCAGGTGAAGATCATTGACTTCGGCCTGGCGTGGATGAAGGGAGAGTCGAAGGGGCGCGTGCAAGGGACGCCGGAATACATGGCTCCGGAGCAGGCGCGCAAGAGCATCGTCAACGAACTGACGGACATCTACAATTTCGGGGCGACGATGTATCGGCTCGTGACGTTTCGGCATCCTCCTAACGTGTTGCCGGTGGCCGGGGGCCTGGCGCTGGACGAGAAATCGTTCGCGCAGGCGCTCAAACCCGTGTGCGAGTTGCAACCCCGGGCGCCCGAGGGGTTGGCGAAGCTCATTCATCAATGCCTGGCATTCAAGCCGCATCATCGCCCGCAGCGCGTGTCGCACATTCAGGAGACCCTCGCCGCACTGGTGCACAAACTCGTTATTCGCCCCGAGGACGGCCTGGACGGAATGGTTCCGAGTTAAGCTTGAAGAATAAGCAAATACGCCTAGATCGGCCGAAGGGGTCGTCGTGCGGCACAGCCGCAATGAAATGCGACACGGATTGCAACGATCGTCAAGAAACGAAGAATCACGAGGATCAGTAGTCCAGAGCAATACAATGAAAAGGCACTTGTGGTTTCCTCTGTGACCTCTGCGGCTACTCTTTTTTGGTCTCTACGCGATGCGACGTTTTTTCACACGAAGGCAGATGCTCCTGGGTTGCGCCAACGGCTTCGGCGCCGTCGCCCTTACGGCGCTGTCGCGCCAGTGGGCGCAGGGGAATCGTCCCGCGCTCGCACAGCTCCATCATCCCGCGAAGGTGAAGAACATCATCTTCCTCTACATGGACGGCGCCCCCTCGCAGGTCGATACTTTCGACTACAAGCCCGCCCTCGAACGCTACCACGGGCAGGATCCGCATTCGATCTTCCGCGTCGAGCCGACCCAGTTCAATAACATCGGCCGGGTGATGAAGAGCCATTGGAAGTTCCGCCGACATGGCCAAAGCGGCCTGTGGTGCAGCGAACTCTTTCCGCATCTGGCCAAGCGCATCGACGACCTCTGCTTCGTCCGCTCCATGACGTCGAAGTTCCCCGAACACACCAGCGCCAACTACTTCCTCCACACCGGCTCCGGCATCCAGGGTCGGCCGAGCATGGGCGCCTGGATCAGCTACGGGCTGGGGAGCGAGAATCAAAACCTGCCCGGCTTCATCGTTCTCAACGGCGGCCTGATTCCTCCCGGCGGGCTCGACAATTTCAACTCCGGCTTCCTGCCCGCCGCGTACCAGGGCTCAATCTTCCGCGCCGCCAATCCGCCGGTCGCCAATCTTGCGAGCACCGAGACGCCGGCGAATCAGCGTGCCAAGATCGATCTCCTGCGCCGGCTCGATCAGGGAATTTTGAATCGCACCGGTAATGCCGACCAGATCGAATCGGCGATCGCCAACTATGAGACCGCGTTTCGCATGCAGACCGCGATTCCCGAACTGATGGACGTCGCCGGCGAAACTGAGGCGACGCGCGATCTCTACGGCATCAACGCCGGCTATGCCCCGACGCGCATCTACGCGAATCAATGTCTCGTCGCGCGCCGACTCATCGAGCGCGGCGCCCGGTTCATCGAGATCACATGCCCGAATGTCGGCGCCGACCGCTGGGATCAGCACGGCAACCTCCGCACCGGGCATCAGAACAACGCCCTCGCCGTCGATCAGCCGATCGCGGCGCTGCTTTACGATCTCAAAGCGCGCGGCCTGTGGGATTCGACGCTGGTCGTCTTCGCCGGCGAGTTCGGCCGCACGCCGTTCGCGCAAGGGGCCGACGGCCGCGATCACAATCCGTTCGGCTTCACCGTCTGGTTCGCCGGCGGCGGAGTGAAGCCGGGCTTCGCGTACGGCCAAACCGACGAGTTCGGCTACAAGGCGGTCGAAGGCAAGTACGAGATCCACGATCTCCATGCGACGATGCTGCATCTCTTGGGCATCGACCACACGCGCCTGACGCTGCGCTTCGGCGGCCGCGACATGCGGCTGACGGATGTGCACGGCGAACTCATCGAACCGATCCTCCTATAATGAAGCGTTCTGCGAAAGCCCAGGGACGGCTGTCCCTGGGGAGTCCCCAGGGACGCCGTCCCCGGGCTATGAAGGATATTCCATGACGACTGCATCTGCCGCCGTGCCCGATCTTCAAGGCCGATTCGGCGCTTTCGGCGGGCGCTACGTCCCCGAAACGCTCATGTACGCCCTTCGGCAACTCACCGAATACTACGAAGCCGCGAAGGTCGATCCGGAGTTCCATCGGCAGTTCGACTACTACATGACGCAGTATGTCGGTCGGCCCTCGCCCCTGTTTTTGGCCGAACGCCTGACCGAGAAGGCCGGCGGCGCCCGCATCTACCTCAAGCGCGAAGACCTCAACCACACCGGCGCCCACAAGATCAACAACTGCATCGGCCAGGCTCTGCTCACGAAACGCATGGGCAAGCCGCGCATCATCGCCGAGACCGGCGCCGGGCAGCATGGCGTCGCCAGTGCGACCGCCGCGGCTCTGTTCGGCCTCAAGTGCCAGGTCTACATGGGCGAGGAAGACGTTCGCAGGCAGAAACTCAACGTCTTCAAAATGCGGGCGATGGGGACGGAAGTCATCACCGTGACCAGCGGCAGCAAGACGCTGCGCGACGCCATCAACGAGGCGATGCGCGACTGGATGTCGAGCGTGCAGGATACGCACTACATCATCGGCAGCGTGGTCGGCCCGCATCCGTTCCCGGCCATGGTCCGCGACTTCCAGTCGATCATCGGCCGGGAGGCGCGCGAGCAGTGTCAAAAGCAAGTGGGCCGATTGCCCGACGTCGTCGTCGCCTGCGTCGGCGGCGGCAGCAATTCGGCGGGCATCTTCTATCCGTTCGTCGGTGACACAAGTGTGTCACTGGTCGGCGTCGAAGCGGGCGGCCGCGGCGCCAAGCCCGGCGATCACGCCTCGACTCTGTGCCACGGCAAGCCCGGCGTCTTGCACGGCACCTTTAGCTACGTCCTCCAGGACAGCGACGGCCAGACCGCGCCGGTCCACTCGATCTCCGCGGGCCTGGATTATCCCGGCGTCGGTCCCGAACATAGCTACTGGAAGGACACCGGCCGAGTCGAATACGTCGCCGTCGAAGACAGTGAGGCGCTGCAGGGCTTTGCGCTCGCCAGCAAACTCGAGGGGATTTTGCCCGCGCTGGAAACGGCCCATGCGGTCGTCGAGGGCATGCGCCAGGCGGCGAAGCGAGCCAAGGATGACGTCGTCGTCATCTGTTTCTCCGGCCGCGGCGACAAGGATTGCTTCGAGGTCGCCCGGCTGTTGGGCGAATCGATCGATTAGACCATTTCACAAATGCCTGTGGGCGCTATTCTCTTCGGCCTGAAAGGCCGTCTCATACAGCCCAGGCCGTGAGGCCTGGGTAGGTCGATGTTTATAGTCGGCCCTGTAGGGGCCGCTCGCGAGGATGCTGCCGAGCGGCCCTTGCAGGGCCGAGATAGGCGTTGTAGCTTACCCAGGCCTCACGGCCTGGGCTATAAGAGTCGGCCCTACAGGCCGACGTCCCCTGGCAAGTCGCAATCGCGAAATGGTCTGAGTCCGGCGGATTCTCCGTTTCCTAACTTGCGTCCCGCGGCGTCTTCACTTACAGTGTCATCCGGAGGATCCGAATATGCTGCGCCGATTTTGTCTGCCGTTGGTCGTGCTCGCCGTGCTGACGCCCCGAGCTTTCTCCTACATCGAGGTGCCGCATAGCTTTGGGCAGGTCGTCGCGCAATCGACGAACATCGTGCTCATGCGCGTCGAACAGGTCGACCGCGAAAAGAACTTCATCATCTACCGGAAGGTGAAGGACGTCAAGGGCGTGCATAGCCAGGACGTCATCAAGCACAACATCGGCCGGAACGGCCTGAGGCCCAACGAGTGGAAGCCGACCATGGACTGGGCGGAGCCGGGCAAGATCGCGGCCTTCTTTTACAACGGCGGCGCCAGCGAGACGTGCATCGGCAACTGGTGGTATCAAGCCTACGCCGGCGGCGAGTGGTGGAATCACAGCCATGCCGAGCCGTTCCTCCTGCGCAGCTACTGCGGGGCGCCGGAAAAGGTCGCCGGCCTCGTCGCGGCCATGCTCGCCGGGCAGGAAGTCGTCGTCCCCTGCATGATGGACGGCAACAAGGAAGAACTCCACAACCGCACCGCCAAGATCCAACGGCTCAAGTCCAGCCTCAAGATTCTGGACTACAACCAGAAGCGCGACTTCGTCGGCTGGGGAGGCGAAGAGTTTCGCCGCATCCAGAACATGCCCGGCTTCACGCACATCTCCCCGCTCGCACGCATCGAACCCGACGCCCAGGCGATCTCGATCGTCGATTTCGACGGCGACGGTAAACCCGACGTCAGCCTGATCGGCGGCGGCCGTGTCATCCTCCTACAGAACTCGGGCGAGACGATGGCCGAGGTCATGATCCCGGGACTCGTCGGCGCCCGCTCGGCCGTGTGGGCCGATTACAACGCCGACGGCCTGCAAGATCTCATGGTGGCCACGACCCTGGGTCCGAGACTCTTCACCAATCTCGGCGGCGGCGCGCTCCGCGACGACAGCCAACTCCTGCCGCAAGAAGCCGCCTGGAACCTCACCGCCGCCGCCTGGCTCGACTACGACCGCGACGGCAAACCCGACATCCTCCTCGCCAACGGCTACCACGGCATGCGGCTCTACAAGAACGTCGGCGTCGTCATCCCCCCCGCCCCCTCGGCACCCAAGTGGGGCAAGTGGTCCTATCTCGGCCCCGTCGACAACACCGGCGGCAAGGGCTTCGAGGCCAAGCATCCCTGCGAGGAAAAGATCGACCTCGCCGCCGCCTACGTCGGCAAGATGGATCAGAAGATCGCCTGGAAGCCGCGCGACTTCACCGACGGCGCCGTCGTCTCGCTGCTCGATCTCTTCCCGCCGCAAGATCGCAACTGGGTCGGCATCTACCTGACGCGCACCATCGAAGTCGAGAAATACACTGAAGTCCCGATCAGCCTCGGCAGCGATGACACGCTGAGCGTCTGGCTCGACGGCAAAAAGATTCTCAGCGAACCGATGCACCGCGGGGCGGCGCCCGATCAAAATCGCCTGTTGCTCAAGCTCCAGCCCGGCAAACACGACTTGCTGCTCAAGGTCTGCCAGGGAGACGGCGACTTCGCGTTCTACTTCAACTTTACGCCGCCGACGAGGCCGATCCCGCAAGGCCAGGCCTT
>JBBQPM010000204.1:0-11906 GCA_038217425.1 Gemmatales bacterium | reverse complement strand
AGACGCTGGTCGATTATTGGGATTACACGCACCGCATTCTCGAATGGTCCGACGGCGGCACGCCGAACCTCATTCTCGATGACGGCGGCGACGCGACATTGCTCATCCACCTCGGCGCTGATGCCGAGAAGGACCCGAGCGTGCTGCAGCGTCCCGCCGATTCCGAAGAGGAGACGATCCTGCTCGCGTCGATCCGTCACCGGCTCACGGACGATCCGACCTACTACAGCCGCATCGCCGCCAACATCGTCGGCGTCAGCGAAGAGACCACGACCGGCGTGCATCGCCTCTATGAGCGCGTCAAAGCCGGCACGCTGCGCTTCCCCGCCATCAACGTCAACGACTGCGTCACCAAGAGCAAGTTCGACAACCTCTACGGCTGCCGCGAGTCGCTGATCGACGGCATCAAGCGGGCGACCGACGTCATGATCTCCGGCAAAAAGGCGATCGTGTGCGGCTACGGCGATGTCGGTAAAGGATGCGCCCAGGCCTTCCGCGGGTCCGGCGCCACCATCTTCGTCACCGAGATCGATCCCATCTGCGCCCTGCAGGCGTGCATGGAAGGTTTCCAGGTCGTCACCATGGACGACGCTTGCAAGGTCGGCGACATCTTCGTCACCACCACCGGCAACGTCGACGTCATCACCCGCGAACACATGGACCAGATGAAGCACAACGCCATCGTGTGCAACATCGGACATTTCGACAGCGAGATCCAGATCGCCGGCCTCAACGGCCTGCAATGGGAAGAGATCAAGCCGCAAGTCGACCACGTGATTTGGCCCAGCGGCAAGCGCATCATCGTGCTCGCCAAGGGTCGCCTCGTCAACCTCGGTTGCGGCACCGGCCATCCCAGCTTCGTCATGTCCAACAGCTTCAGCAACCAGACGCTGGCGCAGATGAAGCTGTGGAAGGACGGCAAGACGATGGATAAGAAGGTCTTCTTGCTCCCGAAGGAACTCGACGAAGAAGTCGCTCGCCTGCACCTGGAGCAGCTCGGCGCCAAGCTGACGAAGCTCAGCGACAAGCAAGCGAAGTACATCAGCGTCAAGCCCGAAGGGCCCTTCAAGAGCGACATGTACCGGTATTAACCCGATTCGTTAGGCGCCGCCTCCTGGCGGCGCGAACATGAACGACGTGGGATTCATTACCTGGCGGCACACGTCCGCGCCGCCAGGAGGCGGCAACTAGCAACTAAACGAGCGCGGGAGACCGCGCTCGTTTTTTTCTCTTGACAACTCAGACAGAATGACTTAACCTCACACTCAGACATAACGTCTTGAAGCGAGGAAACGTCATGGCGCGGACGGCGAACGATATCACCGAGGCGGAGCTAGCCATCTTGCAACTCCTCTGGGACCAGGGGCAGGCGACGATTCGGCAGCTCGCGGATCAACTCTATCCCGACGGCACGCAAGCCCAGTACGCCACCGTGCAGAAGCTGCTCGAACGGCTCGAGGGCAAGGACTGCGTCCAGCGCGATCGGACCCAGGCGCCGCACGTCTTCGTCTCGACGCTGCCGCGCGAGGAACTCGTGGGCAGGCGCCTGCAAGCGATGGCGGAACAACTTTGCGGCGGCTCGTGGACGCCTCTCCTCACGCATCTCGTCCATGCGGGCAAGCTGAGCGCGAAAGATCGGCAAGCCCTTCGGCAACTGATCGACGACCTGGCAACCCGAAAGGAGAAGCCATGAGCGCTTTTCTCCAGATGGCACTGTCCAACATCGCGGTCGCCGGGCTGCTGGCAATCCTGGCGTGGCTCGTCGGGCGCTGGCAACGGCGACCGGCGCTGACGCACGCGTTATGGCTTCTGGTCCTTGTGAAATTGATGACGCCGCCGCTGGTGACGTTGCCGCTGCCGACTTGGCCGACGCCGACTGCTGAGGTTGCCGAGCCGGCGCCGATTGAAATCCCTGTCGATCTCCCCGTCGCATTGGAAGAACTATGGGTGGAGAGCGCCGAACCTGCGCCAGTTGCCGTCGAGCCGCCAGTCGCCTGGGATTGGCTGGAGCCGACGCTCTTGGCGGTATGGTTCGCCGGTTCCGTGATGTGGTTCGGCATGGTGTGGATTCGGCGCCGACGCTTTCAGCGCTGGCTCGCGTGTGCCGAGCCCGCATCGCTCTCGATCCGCGAACAGGCGCTTGCCCTCGCCGACCGGATGGACATCGCCTGCCCGCGCGTCGTTGCGACTGACGCGCTGGTGTCGCCGCTGCTCTGGGTTTGGGGGCGCTCGGCGTATTTGCTGTTGCCGCGTGAACTCATGGCTCGGCTAACGCCCGAGCAGACCCGCGCCATTCTCGCGCACGAACTCGCGCACTGGAAGCGAGGCGATCACTGGATTCGCCGGTTGGAGCTCTGCGTGCTCGGCATCTATTGGTGGAACCCGCTCGCCTGGTGGGCGCGGAAACAGCTTCAGGACGCGGAGGAAGAATGTTGCGACGCCTGCGTTGTCGCCGCCCTCCCCGAGTCGGCGCGGGCGTATGCCCTGGCGCTGGTCGAAACGCTCGATTTTCTCTCATCTAGCCGACCCTCGCTCCCCGTGGGGGCCAGCGGGGTCGGCGAACTCCCCTCACTGCAACGGAGGTTGTCCATGATTCTCTCCGCAAAACCCCAGCGCTCCATGAGCCTGCTGGGAACGCTCGTCCTCGGCGCCCTTGGCCTGGCGCTGCTCCCCTGGGCACCGACCTTCGCTCAAGAAGGCGAACGTCCCAAGCGTCCCGAATCCAAGGAGACGCCCGATCGCAAAAAGACCGAAGAAAAGCCCGCCCAGCGCGTGCCCGGCAAAGAGACGCCCGATCGCAAGAAGAACGAAGAAAAGCCGGCCCAGCGCCCGCCCGACAGAGAGATCACGCCCGAAATGAAAGCCGCGATGGCCGAACTCGAGAAGGCGCGCCTGGAAGCCGAGAAGGCGCGCAAAGCCTTCGAAGAAAAGTTCAGGGAACTTAAAGGCAAGCTCCCCGAGGGCGTGGGCGGCCCCTTCCCCAATCGCCGACCCGAGGGGCAGCCCGGCATTCGTCCCATTCCCGGCGGGCAACCCGGCCAACCCGGCATTCGCCCCTTCCCCGGCAGCGACCTCGATAAGCGGATGAACGAACTCGAACGCAAGCTCGACATCCTCATCCACGAACTGTCGAAGGGCAAAGGCGGGCTAGATGTTCCTCCCAGGCCGCCGACTCCCCCCGCGCCTCCGGGCAAGCCCGACGCTCCCAAGCGACGCGTCAACGAGCCCGCCCCCGAATCGAATCGGGCCGTCCCGCAAGCCCCGAACCTCCGCCGCGTGAGTCCGCTGCTGGGCGCCAGGCCGTAAACACTTTCCGAGCCGGAAGCGTTAGCGACGATCACGCTGCATCGTCGCTGACGCTTCCGGCTCGGTAAACCGAATACGAAGAACCGATTGCATGCCCGCGCCGATCGTTTAGACTGGGCGTATGGCCATCGTGCTGATCTGCCCGCAAGGGCATCGCTGGGAACTGAGCCAGGGGGCGCATGCCGAGCCGCCCCCCGGACCGGTTCCCTGTTTCCTGTGCGGCGAAGATTGCCGAATCGCCCGCGAAAATTCCACGCCCGATCTCAAGGACCAAATCACCTCCGCCTTTTCCGGCGCCGCCAGCCCCGACTCCGGTCTCCCCGACATCCCCGGCTATCTCGTGCTCGGCCGACTCGGCCAGGGCGGTATGGGCGTCGTCTACAAGGCGCAGCAGACCAGCCTCAATCGTCCCGTCGCGCTCAAGATGATCCTCACCGGTAAGGACGCACGCCGCGAGCATCTCGTCCGTTTTCAGATCGAGGCCGAGGCGCTGGCGAGCCTGCAGCATCCCAACATTGTGCAAATCTACGAAGTCGGCGAGTTCAATAATTGCCCCTATCTGTCGCTCGAATACGTGAGCGGCGGCAACCTCGCGCAGAAACTTTTCGACGATCCGCCCAAACCCGAGATCGCGGCCGAGTTGATGGAGAGCATGGCCCGCGCCATTCACGCCGCCCACCTGCGCGGCGTCATCCACCGCGATCTCAAGCCGGGCAACATCCTCCTGCACCGCGTCGGCGCCGGGAAGTCGTTCGCCTGGGCCGACCTGATTCCCAAGATCACCGATTTCGGACTCGCCAAACGCCTCGGCGAACATCAGGACCAAACGCAGACCGGCGCCATCATGGGGACCCCCTGTTACATGGCCCCCGAGCAGGCGCGCGGCGACCCGCGCGCCATCGGGCCGGCCTGCGATATTTATTCCCTGGGAACTATCTTGTACGAGATTCTCGCGGGTCGGCCCCCGTTTCAGGGGAACTCGACGCTCGAGATTATCGACCAGGTGCGTTCGAAGGAGCCGACGGCGCCGAGCCGATTGCGCGACAAGGTTCCGCGCGATCTCGAAATCATCTGTCTCAAGTGCCTGGAGAAAGAGCCGGCGAAGCGATACGTCAGTGCCGAGGATCTCGCCAAGGATCTGCACCGTTACCGCGAAGGCATCCCCATCCACGCGCGGGCCGTCTCGCCAGGCGAACGTCTCGTCAAGTGGATCAAACGCCGCCCCGCCGCCGCCGCCCTCATCGCGGTGGCGCTCGTCGCCGTCGTCGTCATCGCGTCGCTCAGCGTCTGGAAGGTCGTCGGCGATCGCCAGGCGGCGCGGGCCGTGGCCGACGCCTACGAGACTTCCAAGAAACGTCTCAAACTCGCGCATGACAATCTCAACACCATGGTCATCAAGGTGACCGACCGCTGGTTCGATGACTTGCCCGATGTGATTCGCCAGGAGATCCTCGAGGACGCCACGCCGCTCTACGAAGTCCTGGCGCAGGAGGAGGTCGCCGACCGATCGCTCTTGCGCGACAAGGCCGACGCGCTCTTTCGACTCGGGTACATCCACGCCAAGATCAATCGCTACGACAAGGCGCAGTCCGCTTATCGGAAGGCAAGCGAGATTCTCACGGATCTCGTCCGCACCGACGATGGCGATCTGGTCGCCCGTCGCGATCTCGCCAACGTCCACAACTGGCACGGCGAACTGATCCGCGAGAGCGGGCTACGGCCCAGCGCGGAAGCCGAGCCCCACTACCGCAAGGCCGCGGATCTGCAGGAGGATCTCGTTCGTCGTGCCCCTGAGAATGCCGAGTATCGTCGGGCGCTTGCACGCAGCTACTACAATCTCGGCGTCGTCGCCTCCGACACCGATCGGCCCGACCTGGCGGAACAGCGATACGATGCCGCGGTCAAACTACTCGCGGACCTAAACGCCGGCCACGAACTCGCGGAATGCCTGATCAATCGCGGTGCGCTCCAGCGCTTCCGCGGCCGATATCCGCAGGCCCGCGCCGACTTGGAACGCGCGATAGCCCTTGCCGCCGCGCTCGCAAAAGACCAGCCGCGACAGGCCGTGCATCCCTACAACCTGAGCCAGGCATACCACAATCTCGGCAACCTCGATTTCAGCCGCAAAGAGTACGAACAGGCCCTGACTTCGTTCAGTCAATCGGCGAAGTTGCTCGACGAACTCATCCGCCGATTCCCGCTGCGCACGCGTTTCCAGTCGAAGTTGCTCGACCTCAACAACAGCCTGGCCAGCGCCCAGGCGATGTCGAAGCGCTATGGCGAGGCCGAGAAAACGTGGGACGATTCGTGTCAACTCCTACGGAAGATGATCCAGGCGGAGCCGAAGAATCTGACGCTGCAGTATCAGTTGGGCCGAACCTGGGGCAACCTCGGCTGGCTCATGGAGCATCAAGGCAAGTTCGCGCCAGCGCGCAAGTACCTGCACACCGCCGTCGATCGGCTCAAGGGTTGCGTCGAGGGGGACAAGAACAACAGCGACTACCGCGACGCGCTGGCGATGCAGTACCGGACGCTTGCGGAGGTGAACCTGAAGTTGGAAGATCCGTCAGCCGCGGCGCAGTCGGCGTGCCGATACGCCGAAGTCGCGAACAAGGCGCAGGACCGATACTTCGCCGCGTGCTTCCTGGCCCGGTGTCTGCCGCTCACGAAGCAAACGGCTCAGAAGACCGACTACGCCGAGCAGGCGCTCGAGTTTCTACGGCAAGCGGGCGAGTCGGGCGGTTCCATCCGGCGCCTGCCGGAAGAGGCGACGATCTTCGCCGTGGCGCTGCATCCGGAGTTCCCCGCCGCGCTGGCGCTGCTGCCGAAGTAGTGCTTTCAGGCCCTCGGTTCATTTTGGTAAAATGAGTCGCAGCGAGTCACGGAGTTGGAGTTATGCCGCTACTCAACCATTTTCATCCGCCCCTGAGCCGAACGCACCCGTGGCGCAGCTTCCACGGCGCCTGGGCGGCGGCGATGGCGCGCCTGCTCAACCAGGGCGTGCTCCCGCCAGGGTATTACGCCGTGCCGTTTCTCGACCGCAACGGGCCGATCGAAATTGATGTAGCCGCTCTGCAGACTTCTGCACTGCCTGAAACGACGGGAGAACTTCAGCCCTGGGCGGCCCCGGCTCCCGGCATTTCCGTCGCGGTCGATTGGCCCGAAACCGACGATATTCGCGTGGAGATCCTCACCGACGACGGCGATCCACGGCTGGCGGCGGCGGTCGACCTCCCTTGCCTATGGGGAAGGAGCAAGCGAGGCCGCTTGCTCTACGGTTTCGGCTTCTCCGCGTTACGTTTCCGCAAAACAGCCGCGACCGTGAGGACGCGAAATCGGTTCGCATCCTCACGGTCGCAGGCGTTTCCCAGCTCGAACGATTACGGGCAGGGCATACAGATCTGTTCGAGCAACTTCTCGCAACGATCCTGCATCAGGTCCGCGACATTCGGGAGTGGCTGACCGCTCGGCAAACTCTCGCCGGCGGCGGCGAGCCAGCGCGGGAAACTCGACAGCAGCGTGAAGTTCTCCAGGCTCACCGCTTCGAGGCGGGCGTGCTTGCCGCGCTTCTCGGCGTCTTGCCACACGGTCTTGCTCTTGCCGGTGAGGTTGGCGTCGTCGTCGGGCCGGAGCAGGATGAGGTGATCGATGACGGCCGGCTCGGCGTCGAGGGCGGCGAGCTTGGTCTCCAGATCCTTCGGCTTGCCGGCGCCGCGGGCGAGGAACAGGCCGATGCCGACCTTCCACGGCTGTCCGTCTTTGCAGACCCAATGGCCGATACTGATCATGCCGTAGGTCGGATGTTCGCCGAAGCTGAACTCAGGGACGGCGTGCTGCAGGCGCCAGGGCCCAACTTTGACGCCGTGCTCCAGACACGTTTGCAGGAAGGCGCCGAGCGCCGCTTGCAACTCGCGCGTCGCGCCCGTGAGAGCGCTCTCCGTCGCCAAACGTCCTCGGGCGGCGGCGAGCTCCGTTTCCCAGATGCTCGAAAGGCTCGTCGTGTCTCCCGTCGCGATCGGCTGCCTCGGCGGCGGCAGAGTCGTCACCTTCACCTGCGGCTCCGTCTCGACGATCACCACCGACTTGATCTTCGGTTCCTGAGGCGGCTTGGGCAGCCGCGAGATCGGCTTCGCCTCTTCCGTCTCGTACGACGTCGTTTGCACTTCGCCGTAGACGA
Organism: Gemmatales bacterium; assembly: GCA_038217425.1. GTDB lineage: Bacteria > Planctomycetota > Planctomycetia > Gemmatales > Gemmataceae > JAIEPT01. The sequence goes on along the minus strand of JBBQPM010000204.1, from coordinate 4,423 downwards.
CGTGATCGAACAGATGCCGAAATTGCTGCAACATATCGCGGAGCGTCGGTTCGGTTTTCGCGATCTGCTGGACCTTGTCCATTGTGAAGGGATGGATGCTGGCGAGCGACGGATCGTTGACGGCGGACAGGAGAGGGAGGAGTCGGGATTCGACGACCTTCACGACGAGTTCGGCCGACGGCGCTTCGAGTCGGAGCGACTTGATGGTGCCGAAGCCAGGGACGTGGACGGGGTTGTTGAGCCGATCCTGGATGTAGCCGTCGAGCGAAGGGACGAAGCGGTTCCACAGCCCGCGCTCGGCGAAGACGAGGAAGCAGATGCCGGGGACATTGTGCATGGTCTGCACGATGCCCGCGAAGAACGCCTCGGCCGTCTTGTGACCATCGTCATTGCGCCGCGCGAGCAGCAGATCTTCGAGCTGATCGAAGGCGACGACGACGGGGATCCTCAGTTCCTGAAAGACCTGCATGAGCGTTTTGAACAGATTGAGCACGAGAGCGTTTCGGCTCGGCTCGACCTTGAAGTCGAGTTCCGCGAAGCCGTAGGTGAGGAAGTTGGCGATATCGCTCTCGTCGCCGAGGATCGCCGCCCGGGCGAAACCCTGGTAGAGGGCACGCTTCATCACGCCTTCGGTGCTGTGCGGCTGCGTCCGATCAACGACGGTTCCGATCAGCTCGCACGCCTTGTCGCCGTCGGTGGCGTTCTCGGTGAGCATCTGGCGGAGCGGCATCGTGGGCGGCAGACGCAGGCAGTCGGTGAGCCACTGAGCGCGTTCCTGCGCCTGGGTGGCGCCGATGCCGAGCCGACGCGTCCATCGACCCAGGCCGGGAGCCGGGAAGAGATCGAGCAGTTCGTCGCGGGTGGCGCCGGCGATGGTGTCGCGCAACACCTGGCGCGTCAGCTGTTCGCAGACGAAATCGAGCGGACGTCGGCCTTTTTGCTTGCCGCCGCCCAGGAGCGTGTCGATGACCTGGAAAAGCAGGTACTCGAGAAAGTCGGTGTCCTTCTGGAACGTGCCCGGCGTGACGAGGAGTTGCCAGGAGCCGTCGGAGCCGTGCTTGATCGAGTGGAGCAGATGGGTCTTGCCCGCGCCTTTGTTGCCGAGCACGGGAATCATCTCGGAGTGCAGCGTCGGCGTTTGCCGATAGAGTTCGACGACGCCGAGAAGTTGGGCCCGTTCCTTGGCGAAGAGTTCCGGGACGTGAAACTGGGCGCAGACGGCGTCATCGGGGTTGCGGGCGAAGTAGTTGCGGAATGGATTGCCGGCTTGTTGGAAAAGATCCAGGGCCCGCTCCGTGAGGGGCCGATCGAGCATCGCGGTAGACATAACCTGTTCCTCGTGAACATAAACGAATTACTAACCACAGAGGCACAGAGAGCACAGAGGAAAGAAAGGCGGAGAAGAGAGAGTTGGACGAAGAGAATTCTTTTCAAATCGCCCTTCTCCTTGCATTTCTCTGTGTCCTCTGTGTCTCTGTGGTTAGCGATTCTGAATTTCCCTATCGCAGACTGACATAGTAGGCGATTTCGTGCCCGACGAGCAAGCTCAGCTCGGGCTGCGGCAACTCATATAGCGGACCTGACCACGGATGCAAGTAGACTTTCTCTTTTTCGTGAAGCTGGCGCAGCGCGTCGTGAAATTGCCCCGTCGTGAACTGGGCGTACGGCCTCGCGGCGTGGAAGAGTTCGGGCATCGGACAGTCGCCCAGCTTGCCCGCGCTTTGCCATTCTGCCAACCGAGCGAGCAGGACGTCGGCGACGTTCTTGCCCGGCTTGGCCAGCGCTCCCGGTTGCTCCAAATGCTCCAGTACGCGGAAGATTTGATTGCGGAGGGCATCCAGAATCTGCTGCGACTTCTGCACCGATTCGATCCATTCATGGATGCGCCCCTGGCAGCGCTGCACTGCTTCAAGCAGGGCCGTGAGGACCGGCTTCGAGCTCGTCTCGGCCAGGAGATGGCCCAGGCCCGGTTCGGAGAGGCCGAAGTACTCGGTCGTCGTCTTGCCTTTGGTTTCTTTGCGGACGGACGTGAGCCAGCCGGCGTCTTGACACGCCTTGGCGGCCGCCTTGCCCGCGGCATTGTTCGCGAACAGACCGACGCCTTTGCTGACGAGCAGCGGTAGACCGGTCGGTTCGGCTAGTGCTTTTTGCAGCCCATCCAAAACGTCGCGCTGCGATTTCGCGTCGGCCAAGTATCTCTCCCGTCAGAGTCACGATGTGAGTCCGCGGGGGTTGTATCCGAAACGGGAGGGTGCGTGCAAGACGCATTTGGAAAGTAAGAAAGCCGCGACCGCCGGCGAACCGACGGCCACGGCTTCACTTCACAACGCGGTCGCCTCGACGTCACGGACGAAGCGCGCGGGTTCGTTCCCGAAGAATCCCGCCAAGACGCCGAACACGGCATCGCTGAAACCGCCGACGTTCAGGATGTCGGATCGCTCCGGCGCCTGAGTCGTGCCGTACGGCTGCAGATCGATGCACGCCAGCTTGGGGCCGTCGAACTCGGAGGCCTGCAGCCGAACCTGGTTCTTGACGAACGCCTGCCACTCGGTCATGACCGCGGTGGCGCCGTGCCGGCCGACGCCGATCCAGCTCTCGTTGTCGCTGACCAGCACGCATCCCGCGAACGGACGAGACGCGTACCGAACGTTCGCCTCGGCCAGGGGCAGCGAACAGTTGGTACCGCCGCCGCCGAATCGGCCGAGCCGTTCCGCCAGGCTCAGGATCGAGTCCCCGGCATCCATGCGGACGGCGTAGGTCTGGTCGTCGAACGGAATGACGACGCTATCGGGATTGCGGCGCAGGATCGCCGCCGCGAACAGCGCCGCCACATCGGCGCAGCGCACCTTGCTGGTCGCGCCGTGCCCGCGCCGACCGGTGACGGCCGACTGCATCGAACCCGAGACGTCCAGCCCGATGACGACCGGGCCCGGCAGAGCCGGCACGTTGCCGCACGCGATCTCCGCCGCCTCGCTCAGCGCGGCCTTGATCTGGTGCGGAACGCTTTCGTCGACGTTCAGGTACGCAGCCAAAAACTGGTACGGGAACTGGCCCGACGAACGGATCTCGTCCGCATCCGCGATTCGGCCCGCGACATAGTCCGCCAGTTCGGCATCCGCGAGGACGCCGTGACGCAGCAGCGTGTTCAGGTTCATCCGCAGCGCCTGCGGTCCCATCTGCCGAGCGATCGCCTTCCAGACGAGCGGACCGCGCGCGGCATCCGCCAGGAGATCCCAGCGGAATGACGAACGAGCCAGGATCTCGACCTGCTCCGCTTCCGTCTGAGCCGACCGGTAGGCGCGGAGCGACTGCACTTCGATCGGCAGATCATCCGCCGAGGCCGGCGCCCACTTCTCGATCGGCTTTTCGGTCAGCCAGCCGAACAGTGCGCGCCGCGCGTCGCTCGGCGGCGTTGGCCGAGCGAGACGGAGCACGTCGCGCAGGCTCGGGTTCGAACCGATCGACGCCGACAGCAGCTTGCCGACGCTCGCCTGGTTCAGCCAGCGCTGGAACGCGCGCTGCAGCGAAGACGACAGGCTCTTCTTGCCGAACTGACCCGAGCGGATCATCTGCAGCAGCGTGCGCAGCACGCGACCGTTGGTCACCACGCGATCGAAGACCGCGTGCAGCAGCTTCGGATCGCGCTGGGCCAGGACGAGCAGCAGCGCCGCCGGCATGTCCTTCATGAAGGCGCGTTCCCGGCTGTAGACCGCGAGCTTGGCGAGGTAGACGTTGTCGTCGATCTCGCTCACGAGGCCGAGCAGCGTCTTGAGCTGATCCTCGGCCTCGGCGTAAAAAACGCCGTTGAAGCAACCGGTGGCCGCGAGCTGGGCAAGCGCGTGCTTGGCCGGCAGGCGGTACGCCACGGCGCCTTCCTCGTTGCGAGCGTCGGCGCGGGGCAGCTGGCTCTTCAGACTCTGGAATAGACCCTTGTTGGCCATGGCTGGGCTCCTCTCAAAAAGTGCTCGACGAAGTGTGGGCAGAGTCTCGGATTCTCGAAACGAGAATCCGGGCAGGTGTCGAGCCTGCTCGCCCCGAAGGGCTTACCATGTACTCCGCACCGGCAGTCGAGCCAGAACAAAGAGGCCGACGAAGTTGTGGTCAGAGAATTCTGTCGTGTCTTCCAATTCCACCACGGCATCTTGCGATGCCGACGGGATTTGAACCCGCACGCCCTTTCGGGCAACAGTTCCCATGTACTCCGAACCGGCAGTCGGCCTTCGCTTTCAGGGGGCGCGACAACATAAACAAAGAGACCGACGAAGTTGTGGCCAGAGATTTTCGTTGCTCTACCCGCTGAGCTACAGGACGTTGCCGACCTGGCGGGATTCGAACCCGCGACCTACGAATTAACATGTACTCCGAACCGGCAGTCGGTCTTTTTTCGATCGCGGCGACGGCGCCTGAAAGCCCGCCAACGAAG
>JBBQPM010000203.1:0-12009 GCA_038217425.1 Gemmatales bacterium | reverse complement strand
TCTCAGAACTCCCCAGGGATAGCCATCCCTGGGTTTTCGTTTCCTCTCCCCTTTTTCCCCTGGAGTCTCTCCCATGACCCCGAAAGAAGTTCTCGCCCTCATCCGCGAAAAGCAGGTGAAGGCCGTCGACCTACGCTTCGTCGACTTCCCCGGCACCTGGCAACACGTCACCACTCCCGCCGCCAATCTCGACGAATCGACCTTCGAGGACGGCGTCGGCTTCGACGGCTCGTCCATCCGCGGCTGGCAAGCGATCAATGAATCCGACATGATCATGATCCCCCACGCCGAGACCGCCTTCCTCGATCCCTTCTTCAAAGAAAATACCCTCGTCATGCTCTGCTCGGTCAAGGATCCCATCAGCAAAGAGGACTACTCGCGCGATCCCCGCTACATCGCCCGCAAGGCCGTCAACTACATGAAGCAATCGGGCATCGCCGACGTCGCTTACTTCGGGCCCGAACTCGAATTCTTCGTCTTTGACAGCATCCGCGTCGACGGCGGCGCCAACTTCGGCTACTACTACCTCGATTCCGACGAAGGCATCTGGAACTCCGGCAAAGAAAATACCCCCGGCAATCCCAACCTGGGCCACAAGATTCGCCATAAGGAAGGGTACTACCCCGTCCCGCCCACCGACACGCTCACCGATCTTCGCACCGATATCATGCTGCGACTCATCGACGCCGGCATTCCGGTCGAATTGCAGCATCACGAAGTCGCCACCGGCGGGCAGTGCGAGATCGGCATGAAGTTCTCGCCGCTCGTGGAGATGGGCGACAAGGTCATGAAGTACAAGTACATCGTCAAGAACACGGCCAAGAAGTTCGGCAAGACGGCGACCTTCATGCCCAAGCCGCTCTTCGGCGACAACGGCACCGGCATGCACGTGCACACGTCGCTCTGGAAGGGGGGCGCGAATCTGTTCGCGGGTTCGGGCTATGCCGGCTTCAGCGAGATGGGCCTCTACGCCATCGGCGGCTTGCTCAAGCACGCCCCGTCGATCTGCGCCTTCTCCAATCCGACCACCAACAGTTACAAGCGGCTCGTCCCCGGGTTCGAGGCGCCGGTCAATCTGGCGTACAGCCAACGCAACCGCTCGGCGTCGATCCGCATTCCGATGTATTCGAGCAGCCCCAAGGCCAAGCGGCTCGAGTTCCGCTGCCCGGACCCGTCGAGCAATCCGTACCTGTGCTTTGCGGTGATGTTGATGGCGATGCTCGACGGCATCAAGAACAAGATCAAGCCGGGCGAGCCGCTGGACAAGGACATCTACGATCTGGAGCCGGAGGAACTCGCGAAGGTCCCCAAGGCGCCCGGTTCGCTGGAAGAATCGCTGAACAATTTGGCCAAGAGCCATGAGTTCTTGCTGCAAGGGGACGTGTTCACCAAGGACGTGCTGGAGAATTGGCTGGAGTACAAGAAGAAGAGGGAAGTCGACCCGATGCGGTTACGGCCGCATCCGTACGAGTTCATGCTCTACTACGATTGTTGAGCCGGAGGTGAATTACCCCACGCCGTCCGCTTCGAGTTGTTTGAGATTCGCCAAAGACGCTTTGCCTCGGGTGTTCTTGATCGCCTTGAACGCGGTGCAGAGCTTCTCGATGGCCTCGACGTAGTCGGCGTCGGGGGCGGACTTGTCCTTCTCGACGACCTTGCGGTACGTATCCAGGTCATCGACCGAATCGAAGAACGCTTCCAGCGCCACGCGCGCATCCGTTACCTGGGTGCGTGCGGCGGCGTCGGAATAGTCGCGCATGACCTTGGCCGACTTGGCGACGCGGTCGAGCACCTTGAACTTCTTCTCCAGCGTCGCGAATTTCTTGACGTCCGACTTGAACTTCTCGGCCGCCCCTTTCATGTCGCCTTCGAGCGAAATGATGTTGATTTTGACGCCGTCGGTCCCCTTGGCTTCCTGAAGCGACTCGAGTTTCTTGGCGATGTCGGTCTCGAACGCGATTACCTTGGTGTTGAATTCTTTGATGCAGCTGGCGATGTCCATGATGATCGGCCCGGCATTGGGGTCGGTCGCCTCATTGGAGGCGTTCATGGCGTAGACGGCCGCCTTCTGGAACACCTTCGTGTTTTGCTCGATGACAGAATGAACTTTGGTCAGCGCCTTCATGGCGACGGCGCGATGCCCCTTGGCGAACGCAGCATCGACGGCCTTGAGCGCCGGCGTGAACCCCGTCTCCGTCTTGACCAGTTCGATCACCGCTTTGCGCACGTCGGCGGGCACCCCGGCGCCGCCGGTTTGCAGGTGGCCGAGCACGGTCACGCCGAACTGCTTCTTGGTCTTTTCCCACGTCTTCAAAAAATCGCTCATCGACGAGATTCCTCGGAACTGAATGAAAATAAGATCGCCCCGCACAGAGTAAGGGCGCGCCACACGGTTTATCTTTCAGCAGCGGCGCCGACTTGACGATCGAATTCCGCATCCAGGCGCCAGGCAAAAGCGAAACGCGCTTCCCATCTTCGGGCGTCAAAAGCCCCAAAGCGTGCAATTGTCGGCCCCAACGGCGATATTCCTCCGCTTTGGTCCAGATTTTGCATTTATTACGTTTTCGTCAGGAAACTTTCTCTTCCCTTTTCTCAAAGGAGAATTCCATGCGTGCATATACTCTCAAGGCTGTGGCCGGGAGCCTCGCTGTTTCGGCCCTGCTAGCTTGGTGCTCGGAAAGTCAGGCCCAAATTCGCGGCCGGTTCGGCATTGGCATCGGCGGCGGTTATGGCGGGTACGGATATCGGCCCAGCTATTACGGCGGCTACAACCGAGGTTACTACAATAACGGTTTCTACAACAACAACAGCTACTACAACAACAGTTACTACAATCGCGGCTCCTGGAACAACAATTACCGCTACGGTAACTTCTATGGCACGCCGAGGTATTACCAACCCTACCGGGGCTACTACACCTCGCCCTATTACTATTCCCCGCGCTACTAGTCGCGAACTCGACAGACACTCGACGCGGACCTTTCGGCTTTGGCCGGCGGGTCCGCGTTAGTTTGCGCGCGCCTCAATGACGCGCTGCCAGCGTTGCGGCACCCCGGCCCATGCTTGCATATACGTCCTTTCCAGCGGCGCGGGAATGTTGTGCGTCCCCGTCAGAAACAACGGCATCTCCGTCAGCGGCAGTCCGACGCGCGTCGGTTCGATGTACGCAGCGATCGGCGATTTGGCACAATACGACGCCAGCGTCAACGGTCGATCGGCGGGGAGTTCGAATTCCGCTTCGCCGAGTTCCTCCCAGAGCAGGCCGTGCAGACCCTGCGGATCATGGCGTGTGGGCGGAAACGGATCGATGACCAGCACGTGAATGCCTTTCTGAATCGCTGCGGCCACCTTCGCTAGGAAATCTTCGAGCGCACTTCGCTTGTGTTTATTGGCCGGCGAAACGATCTCCACCATGGCGACGATCCGATCCCCGCTCGCGTGCCGTATGACCAGGGTGCGCCGCCGGGACAAGTAAAAGGCCGTTTCGAGTCGCGCTTCCTGCGCCAGATGGACGCGCGGCGGAGCGCTTTCCACCGCAACCATGCCGTCAGCGCTCGAATCGGACGCGTAAGCCGAGACATCGTCTGCTTCCGTTACTTCGCGCAACGCCAGCACATCGGGCCCGGTATCTCCGGCACGCTGTTCACCCAGCGCATCGTAGTGTTCCGGAAGCAGACCCGCGTTGAGCGCCTCCTTGAGATGGGTGATCCACGAATTGTGGAAATCGTGGTACGTTCCAGCGGAAACGCGGGTCCAGTCGTGTAACGGCATGGTAGTTCCTCCGCTTGGATTCTATCCGCATTTCGCGAGTCCGAAATGGTATAGTTTCCAGGAGATCTAATTTCATGCGAGAACGCCATGCATTTCGGGCTCAGCGCAGATTCTTGGCTCGCGGATATTCTCGGCACGCCGGCCTGGCGCGTCGCTGCCGACGCGGGCGCGCTGCGGTCGCTCGATGCACAGGCGGGGCCGTGGTTCGCGTATGCCAAGCTGCCGCCCGCGCGCGTCGACCTCCTCGCCGAGTTCGGCGCTGCGGGGTTTCGGCTCGTCGATACCAACGTCGTCTTCGCGCGACCGCGGCAGTCAGGTCCTGCGGCGGGGCCTTTTCGCTGGGCGCGGCCGGAAGACGAGTCGGCGGTCGCGGAATTGGCGCGGCTAGAGTTCGCGTGTTCCCGGTTCCATCTGGATTCCCATTTCACCAGCGCTCAGGCGGCGCATATCAAGGCGGAGTGGGCCCGCAACTTTTTTCGCGGCGAGCGTGGCCAAGCCATGGCCGTCGCGGAAGTCAATGGCGTCGTCGCCGGGTTCAATTTGTTGTTGGTTCAGCAGCGGACACTCACGATCGACTTGATCGCAGTGGGGGAGAAGTTTCGCCGGCGCGGGTTGGCGCGCGGCTTGATCGCGTGGGCGGAGAGTCAACTTCCGGCGATCGACGCGGTGCAGGCGGGGACGCAACTTGCGAACGCCGGATCCATTGCGCTATACGAATCGCTCGGCTTTCGCTGGGCGCAAGCGCATCATGTGTTTCACCGGCATCGCGTTTAGTTTTTCGGCAGCTTCGCCAGTGCCGACCTGAATTCCGCGGCATTCTGAAAGCGCCGTCCCGGCTCCTTCTCGATTGCTTTGAGCAAGAAATCCCGGGTCGCGTCGTCGAGGCTCGGCGCCAGTTCGTGCGGGTCGCGGCCTGGCTGATTCATGTGGTTCATCAGCATCTGCATGCTCTCTGCCTTGGGCCAGGGCGTTTGCCCTGTGAAGACTTCGTACGCCGTCACTCCCAGGGAAAACATATCGACGCGAAGATCGGTCTGCTTTCGGCTAATGAGTTCCGGGGCGAGATAGTTGGTGGTGCCGGTGCGGTTGCCGGGCTTGCAGAAGTCGGGCTTGTACGGGACGGCAAGCCCCATATCGATGATTTTGACGAGCCCTTCCTTCGTCACCATGATGTTGCGCGGACAGATGTCGCGATGCAGGAAGCCCGATTTGTGGATGTACTCGATGCCGTCGGCGAGTTGCGTGAGGAACTTGACGCGGTTGCCTTTGAGCAACTTGTCCTTGGTTTCGATGAGGTAGTTGAGCCCGTAGCCGTCGACGAGTTCCATCACCAGGAAGTATTCCTTCTTGGTCGTGATGCCGAACTCGTAGGTTTTGACGAGGTTTTTGTGGCGTAAAAGTTGACAGATCTCGCCTTCGGGAGGTTTTTTGAGGCCGACGAAACGGGCCTCGAACTTCTCGGTCTTTTCCTTATCGAGGATCTTGAGGCAAACGGTCTGTCCGGAGTCGTTGTCGCGGGCCTTCCAGACTTTGGACATGCTCCCTTGTCCGGTGCGGCTGATGAGTTCGAAGCGTTTCTCGATATGGACGATGGGAAGCTTGGCGGCCGCGGGTTGTTTGGGCCCCTTCTGAAACCAGGATTTGACGGTATCGAGGAGACCCATGATCTTGGAGCCCGCAGCGCAAGCAAGGGATGAGCCGTCCCTCGCAACAACCTGTCTCGGCCCGCAACAAACCCTTGCTTGCGCTGCGGGCTCAAGCGCAACTAATGTTCGCAATAATCGACGATGCGCGCCAGCTCGGTGCGCAGGTCGCGGCGATGGACGATACGGTCGATGAACCCGTGCTTGAGCAGGAATTCGCTGGTCTGGAAGCCTTCGGGGAGTTCCAGACGCACGGTGTTCCAGATGGTCCGTTTCCCGGCGAAGCCGATGAGGGCGCCGGGCTCGGCGAGAGTGAGGTCTCCTTGCAAGGCGAAGCTGGCGGCGACGCCCCCCATGGTCGGATTGGTGAGGATGGCGATGTACAGCCCTCCCGCGGAATCGTACCGCGCCAGGGCGGCGGAAATCTTCGCCATCTGCATGAGCGACAGAATCCCCTCCTGCATCCGCGCCCCGCCGCCGGAACCGCTGATGATGATGAGCGGCAGCTTGAGCCGAGTCGCTTCTTCCGTCGCCCGGGTTAGCTTTTCGCCCACCACCGAACCCATGCTGCCGGCCATGAATGCGAAGTCGGTGACGCAGAAGACGACCGGCCGGCCGCGAATGTAGCCGCGGCCCACGACGGCGGCGTCGAGCATGCCCGTCTTGTTCTGTTCGGATTTGAGCCGCTGAGCGTAAAGAACGCGGTCCTTGAATTCCAGCGGGTCCATCGGCTTCAGGTTGGCGAACCATTCTTCGAAGCTGTCTTCGTCGAGGACTTGCTTGATGCGCTCGCGGGCCGCGACGTAGAAATGATGATCGCACGTGGGGCAGACGTTCTGCCGAGCCTCAGCTTCCTTCCGAAAGACGGTGGCCTTGCACTGCGGACAGCGGATCCAAAGGCCTTCCGGCACACCCCGTTTGACGCGACCCGGCTGATTCGACATGGCCGATTGGCCTCCCCGCCACACAGGCGCTTGCGGATTTCCGTATCCGCATAATGTACGCATCGCAACCGACATGGGCAGACCCCTCTGGAATTTGTCTGCCCGACCCGCCGGGGAAATAAAGTCCCCTCGTCTACCAACCCCCCGCTCAGCCCAATGTCAACGTGCAAACGGCGCCCCCCGTCGTTCGCCCCCCGAAAAACTTGCCTTGCTCGTTTCGCCCGCTTGTTTTATCATTCCGCTTCAATCCCGTACGACCCGGCTCCCAGGCAGAAAGGATGCTCCTGTGGCTGTCACCGCGCAACAACTCTCCCAACTCGTTCACGGCAAACTCCGCGGCGATCCCGATCTCGTCATCGAATCGGCGCGATCCCTCGGCGAAGCCCAGGCCGGCGACGTCACCTTCGTCGAACAGGACAAATATCTCGAGGCGTTCCTCAACTCCCCCGCTCAAGTCGCCGTCGCGCCCGAAAAGATCCTCGCTCCTGGCAAGACGCTCATTGTCGCCGACGATCCGCTCCTGGCCTTCATCGCCATCGTGCAGCATCTGCAGAATCGACCAGTCCGCCCTTCCACCGGCATCGATCCCCGCGCCTTCATCGACGCCACCGCGCAGATCGGCGCCGACGCCTGGATCGGGCCCGGCGCCTACGTCGGACCCGGCACGCGCATCGGGAAAAACGCCCGCATCCATCCCGGCGTCACCGTCGGAGCCGACTGCGTCCTCGGCGACGACGTCACCCTCTTCCCCCATGTCGTCCTCTACGACCAGACCGTACTCGGCGACCGCGTCATTCTCCACGCACATGCCGTCATCGGCTCCGACGGGTTCGGCTACCGCTTCGCCCAGGGCAAGCATGTCAAGATCCCGCAGCTCGGACGCGTCGAAATCCAGAGCGACGTCGAGATTGGCGCGGGCACCTGCATCGATCGCGGCACCTTCGGCTCCACCGTCGTCGGCGAAGGTTCCAAGCTCGACAACATGGTCCAGATCGGCCACAACTGCAAGATCGGCAAACACGTCATCCTCGTCAGTCAGGTCGGCGTGGCTGGGTCTTCGACGCTCGGCAACTACGTCATGGTCGCCGGGCAGGTCGGCATCGTCGACCATCTCACCATCGGCGACGGCGTGCAGATCGGCGCCAAGTCGGGCGTTTCCAAAAGCATCCCCGCCGGCGAACGCTGGGTCGGCATCCCCGCCATGCCCGAACGCGACTTCAAACGCCAGCTCGTCCAGATCGGCCGTATCGAAAGCATCCGCGACGACGTGCGTCTGCTGAAGGATCAAGTAAGTCCCAAGGAGAAGGCGGCATGACCGGCGCCGAACCGATTGGCCTGATCGCGGGCTGGGGACGCTTCCCCATCGTCTTCGCCGAGAAGACGCGCGAGCTCGGCATCCCGCTCGTCACCGTCGCCATCTCCGGCGAAGCGTCGGAGGAGTTGCGCGGGATCTCGACGAAGTTCTACTGGACCGGCGTCGCCAAGCTGGGCCGCATGATCCGCTGCTTCAAACGCGAAGGCGTGAAGCGTTTCGTGATGGCGGGCAAGGTCCACAAGACGAAGATGTTTCTGCCGTTCTACCTGCTGCGCTACATCCCGGATTGGCGAGCGATCAAGCTCTGGTTCAACTTCAACCGCAAACGCCGGGACAATCGCGACGACTCGCTGCTGTTGGGCATGATCCGCGAGTTCGAGATCGACGGCATTACCTGCAGCTCCGCCCTGGAACTTTGCCCGGAGTTACTCGTGAAGCAAGGCATCCTGACCCGGCGCCGACCCAGTGCGGCCGAGGAAACCGACATCACTTTCGGCTGGGAGCTGGCCAAGGAAATGGGCCGACTCGACGTCGGTCAAAGCGTGGCGGTGAAGAACCGCGCGGTCATCGCCGTCGAGGCGATCGAGGGAACCGATCAAGCGATCCGTCGGGCGGGCGATCTGTGCAAGGCGGGCGGATTCACGATCGTCAAGGTCGCCAAGCCGCAGCAAGACATGCGTTTCGACGTCCCCACCGTCGGCACGTCGACCATCGAATCGATCCGCCAGGCCGGCGGCAGAGTGCTCGCGGTCGAGGCGGACAGGACCATCCTCATCGACGAAGCGGCCACCATCGCCTTGGCCGACCGCTACGGCATCACCATCGTCGCCCGCGCGGCGTGACCTTTCAAAGCCCCGCGGGTGAGGTACTCCGAACCCCGGGGATTCGCGCTCGCATTATCCCAGGGGTTCGGAGTACCTCACCCCTGGGCTTTCGGGGTTCTTCATGAAAATCTTCTTCTCCGCAGGCGAACCGAGCGGCGACATCCACGCCTCCAACCTCATCCGCGAACTCCGCCAACGCGATCCGTCCATCCAGTGCGAAGGCTTCGGCGGGCCCTTGATGGCGAGCGCCGGCTGCGATCTCAAGTACCCGCTCGCCGACCATTCGGTCATGTGGTTCACCGAAGTGTTGGCCAATGCGACGACGTTTCTCAGCCTGATCTCGCAGGCCGACCGCTACTTTCGCCATCACCGCCCCGACGCCGTCGTCCTCGTCGATTACCCCGGTTTCAACTGGTGGATGGCCCGGCGGGCGAAGTTTCACGGCATCCCGGTCTACTACTTCGTGCCGCCGCAAATCTGGGCCTGGCTGCAGTACCGCGTCGAAAAGATGCGAAAGTTTGTCGATCACGTCCTGTGCACGCTGCCGTTCGAGAAGGCGTGGTACGCGGAGCGCAACGTGGACGCCACCTACGTCGGCCATCCGTTCTTTGACGAGCTGCCGCTGCAGAATCTCGACGCCGGGTTCATGAAAGAGCATCAGCCCGGCGGCGACATCATCGCGCTGCTGCCGGGTTCGCGCACGAAAGAAGTGAAGCACAACATCGGCAGTCTTTACCGCACCGCCCAGCACATTCACCAGGCCAGGCCCGACACGCGTTTCATGATCGCCTGTTTCAAGCCGCATCAGAAAGAGATGGTCGACGAGTATCTCCGCACCCATGCGCCGCTACCAATAAAGACCTATATCGCGCGGACGCCGGAGATTCTGGAGTTGGCCAAGGCGGTGGTGAGCGTATCGGGTTCGGTGTCGCTGGAGATCATGTGGCGCCGAAAGCCGACGGTGATTCTTTATCGAATGACGCGTCTGTTTTACAACGTCGCCAAGCACTTCATTCGCGTGCCGTACATCACGCTGGTAAACCTGATCGCGCAGCGCGCGGTGTTCCCGGAGTTCCCGGTGCACCAGTGCCCGGCGCCGCAGATGGCGGAACACGTGCTCGGCTGGCTCAGCGACCCGGCGAAATACCAGGCGAAGCGCGACGAATTGACAGCCCTATGTCACGAGGTGGCCAAGCCCGGCGCCTGCGCCCGAACCGCGGACTACATCCTCGAAACATTGCGTGCGTCAAAGACGCGCGCGGCGTGAAATTCCGAAAAGCGCGCGGAAAATGGTTGACGCGACCTGGGTGATCGTGATAATGTACATATAGACATATCACGTTCCATTCGGGGAGATCGCCCATGACCTGCCTGCAAGCCGTGTTCGCCGACGCTTTCACCGTCGAGGAAGTCCAGGCCCTGGCCCGCGTCCTGTACGCCAGGGCAATGGAAGGCAACCTTACCGCCGCCAAGATGATCCTGCCGTACATCCTCGGCAAACCCGGCGCACTGCTCAGGGCGCCTGAGCCGGAAACCGCCGAACTGACGCCGCAACCCGCCGAGCCCGCGCCGCCGACCCTGAAGCGTGAGCAGGCTCCGGTCGTGGCGACGAGCTTCCCAGCTTGCCCGGCCGCAGACGGCAAGGTGGGAAGCCCGCCGCCACGGGTTCCGGAAAAGAGCGACCCGTGCAATCCCACGCTGCTGCTTGACCGCCGAGCAGATGCGGATTCTAGAGCGGCTCACGTTTGCACTGCAGAGGGCGAGCCGAGTCGCGTCAGCGCCCGGAGTATCGAGACCTTACAATCTCCCTAACGGTTAGCGTTTGCATTGCCCATCGGTCACGGCGAGCCGGGTCGCGTCAGCGCCCGGAGTTCACGTCGGCCGATCGGCTTTTTTGCGGATTCCATGGCGTTTCTGGATCGCCCCACGCTTCGGCAGCGGGTCGAGCAAGCCGAACGCGATTGGAAGGCCCGCAAGGGCGTCACTATACCGCCGAAAGTCTGTATCCACTTTTCTCCGACTTTGTTACGATCGACGTCGTCTTAAGTGTGGTCATGCGTCAACGATTCCAAGGAGCCAAGCCATGCGCCGATTTCTCGGATGCCTCGGGCTATTCGCGGTTCTTGCCGGCCAAAGCCAGGCTGCGTGTTGTTATTTCTCCGCCAAGAACTCCGACATCTTGCAGCCCGCTCAGAAAGTCTTTTTGAGCTGGGATCCGGTCGAGAAGGTCGAGACGTTCACGGTGCAACCGAAGTTCGAAGGCAACGCCCTCGATTTCGGCATGGTGATTCCGACGCCGACGCAGCCGAAGCTGCACGAGATGCCCAGAGATTTCTTCAAGCATCTCGCGGTTTACACAATTCTCAAGAAGCGCGAGACCGCTCAGTCGAAGTTGCTGCCGCAGCTGCAATTCGCAAGGCCGCGCATTTTGATGATGCGCGAGATGGCCGCCCAGGATCGCGATGCGCAGCGCGGTGCCGGCAACGCTCGTCCGCCGGCGATCAAGATTCTCGAAGCCGGCATTGTCGGTTCGCTCGACTACAAGATCATCGAAGCGGGCCGGGCGGACGATCTCTTCCAGTGGCTCAAGGATCACGAATATTCCTACTCCGGCGACGAAGCGACGCTCAACTTTTACATCCAGAAAAAGTGGCTCTTCACCGTCATGAAGATCGACACCATGCAGATGAAGCGCAACAAGGACGGCTCCTTCGCCGGCGAAGTCTCGCCCACGCGGTTCCAGTTCGCCAGCGACAAGCTCGTCTATCCCCTCAAGATCACGCAGCTCTCCGTGAAGGATAAGACCGAAGCCCTGTTCTACGTGCAGGCGCCGACGAAAGTCGATCTCGAAGGGGACTTCACGTATCAGTACACGTGGTTGCCGCAACTTCAGGGCGCGATGGGCTGTACGCCGGACGGCCTCCCCGGCGGCGGCGTGGTGTGGCTCAAGCGCTTCAACCAGCGCATCCCCGTCCTGATGGCCCGCGCCGGGCAGCTCGACTTCAACTTCCAGCCCGGCGTCCGCCCGCAACCCAACAAGCGCGGACACGTCCCCACCACCATGGAATGGGCCCGCAAACTCACCGCCAGCGATATCAAGATCTTAAACGGCGAAGGCTACGGCGAAACCGTCCCCGACCCGGACGCCGGGTTCACCCAGGCCGACGTCAACGACCCGAAAAAAGGTCCCGCCGTCATCAAGATCATCAACGCCCGGCTCGCCAAGGCGCAGCAAGAGCGTCCCTTCGGCTACCTCGTCCGGCACGCTCCCGACGAGGATCTTCGGCAACTCGCCCAGCTTCGCGGCCATCTGCGCGACGGGCAGTTCGTGACGAAATTCCGCAAGATCTTCGCCCGGGACGAGATGAACGACGACCTCGTCATCATCCCGGCACGCTACAACGAAGCCGAGGATGAATCGGAATACCAGGAGATCCTGCCGACGTCGCCCCCGTGAGCCGGGGCGTCCTTTTGTTGATTGGGCGAGCGGCGGACCTCCGGGTTCGCCGCTC
>JBBQPM010000202.1:0-12125 GCA_038217425.1 Gemmatales bacterium | reverse complement strand
GATGTCCTTGACCACACTGCCGCCCTGCCGCTGGTAATCGTTGGCGAGAGCCGGATCGAAGCCGGCCACGGGGTCGAGCGAGTCGTACACGTTGACCCAGTCGCCGCCCACTTTGTCGGAGGGGAAACCGTCGTCGCGGCTCCAGTTCGACAAATTGTCCTGCACTTCATCGAGGCCGAGCGGGCTGCCGATGGTCATCAGGCCGTCCACCCGGGGACACTCCGCAACCGACTTGAGGCAATCGTAGGCGATCACCGTCCCCATACTGTGGCTAATGACGATGTGCGGCCCCGAACTGGGCCGATCACGGACGAGGGATTCGACGAAGCGAGCGCGCACGACGTCGCGCACCGCGTACGATTCGCCCGGCCGCGGAGAGAACTGCACGTTGAATAGATAATGATGCACATCGCGCAGATACGCTTCCATGACGCGTTTCTTGACGAACCCCGGCAGCGGAATGCGTTCGAGTTCGCCTTCTTCGGGATCCGCCGCCGCCAGCGGCGAAGCGATATCCGCCATGGCCGAGACCATGCCGAACTTCATCGCGAGTCCAGCGACCATCGACGCTTCGGTCGTGGTGCCCGTCATGGGAGGCACAGTCGGCCCGCGGCTTTCCTCTACGGAGTTCGTGACGCTCTCGGTCATCTCCATTTCCGTAAGGGGGTCGGGATAGAGGACGTCGGCCCAATAGACCATCGACGTCGAGACGCCGCGGCCGGTCAGATCCAGACCGTCGTCGCGCGCCAGACTGGCGAGCCAGGCCTGGCGCAGGACTTCCTGCGCGGGTTTATTGGCGATGCCGTGAATGAAGGTAACGTGAGCCATGCTTGTCTCCGAACGAGTGAAATAAAGAAAATCATTGACCTATCAGCGGGTGCCACGCCGCACAAAAATGCCTTGCGAAAAAGTCAGTTTTCCGAATTCTCCGGTGTTACGTTACTTACTCTAATACGATACAACCCAGGGGGGCCGATCACCGGCAATCCGATGGAACCGTCGCTCTCTCTATTTTTATTGAGATCGATCGAATCGTAATTTCTCGCTCGAATGCTTTTAAGATCGCCGTCGAATCGCAGTTTGGCGCTCGTCGTATCGTCAGCCAACTTTAGCGTCACTTCGTGTCCCGCTCCTGATAGTTCTCGATACTTTGCTTTCGCTTCGGAACCTATTTGGATAGTGCCATCCAAAACCAGTTTTTGGGTCAGTTCATACAGGCTACTTCCCTGCTGGTCGTGCGATAAATCGGGAACGAGTACCAAATTTAGATTGCAAATGGGAGGCATAAAGCGAATCCCATCTCTTTTCTCATCCCATGGCGGAATCTTTTCGTCGTCGAACAGATAGTTGACTCGATCTCCAAGGATCAATAAACGCCTACCTTTTCCCCAAGAGTAGGCGTCGGAATACCAAATTGGCGTACTTTGCATTTCGACTTTCAAATGCTCAGGCTTCGTGGGCGGCACGTAAGTCGCTGCTATAAGAGTAAATGCACCTTTCTCGGCCGGACTGAACGAAGTCGCAACCACCTGGACTTCTTTGTCTTCCATCGGAACAAAAAGAATACGAGCATTAAGGTTTTCGCCAGAATCGTCATCCACGGCAAAAGCGGAATTCCTAGTCGTATCTCGCAAAAACAAGAAGGAGTCGATGTCAGTGCTTCGCATTTCGACGAGATAGATATTGCTCTTCCTCATCTTCCACAAATAGGAACCTTCATACTTTCCCGATGAATTGATTTTGCCGATTTCGTTGATTCTAGAATCTCGGCGATTGATGCCGTTAGCATTCAAGCGATTCGTTGGGCTCTCAATAGTCTCAACGTCGCGGCCGGTTCGATAATGCTCCAATACGATCGAGTTCACTTCAGTTGCCGCATGCGGTACGAGATAAAGTTCGCAGCTATCCTCGAAATCTGATGCCCATTCGACATAGAACTTACCTGAGGAGCCAAGCGGCTTAATTGTTAAGGCGAAAATCATATTTCTCGACGCACACAGCACTTTGGCCGACGCGTGCGAAGTAGTCGTCAGAAAAAGATGACGTTGATCCTTCTCACAAGAAAAAGCGTACTTGGCGGACTTTATTTGCTTGCTAGTACAAATACGCCCCTGGCCAGCATCCCCAAAGTCTTTGCGAATCGGCGAACGAATTGGGTTCAAACGTTTGGCCTGGTAGCAATCGATCGAGTAATTTGCTTCTTCCGTATGCTTGAGCGAAGCTTCCACGCAAACGGTATAACTTCCCGATTTTGGAGGGAAAAACAGGCTGGCGAAATCTTCAGTCCGCTGGGGGGTTTTTAGAGTCCTCCAGGTAGGAGTTTCTTGCTTGCCTTTAACTCCGAATAGTTCGTTGTGAAGATAAAATCCGTTACCATTTTCTACACGAAGAAATGATGTTGCGGCGTTCGCTGCCTTGGCTTTCCACGTGAACAAATAGTGATTCTCGGCATCCAAGTCAACTTTCCTAAGATCTCCATATATTGACGGATCGCGCCGAGTCGACCTGGCGAACTGATCCCGAGATGTAATCGAGCCAACGTAAATTCCCGGAGTGAGCGATTCATGATAAGTAATTCGCACCAGTAAGAGGACATCAGACTTCGCCGACGTGTCGCCTTTATCTGTAGTGCGGACGGTAAATTTCAGCGTCGCTTCGGGCTTTTCATCACTAAAGGTTACTATGCGTTTGACTTGATCGTTTCCGCTCAAGTCGATCCGAGCCGTGGCAGTCGGCATTTCGTCTTTTGAAATGCTGATCGGCGGCTTTCCTCCGGATTCATTCAGGTCAACGTGCCAGCGTGCAGAGGTTTCAAACGGTTTCTCTGGCCGCTTCTCGGGTTGATTCTCGGATTTTTGATAGGAAAAATTCTCTTGTAACTCCTCTGCGGAGAGGGCGAAGCGTTCGCTCCCCTTCCGTACGAAAAAATCTTTTGCGACCTGGACGACCAGATAACCGGGCGACGCGGAAAGTTCTCTCAATTTAATTTGGAGGCTTCCTGACCAATACTTGTTGTCGTTATCGGCAGTCGGTCGCTTACACATGCACCAGGCATATCCGCCCGCTGCGGCGGCGGTCTTACTCAGTTCGATTACTCCACTGGCAACTGGCGCATGAGCTTGTGCGGAATACATGTACTCGCCCTCGCTCGATTGGTCTTGATTCTGCGCGACGTGGACGAGGTGTTTGCCTTCTGGAAGAAAATAGAGTTGCCCGTCTTGACGCTCGAATTTTGCGCGGTCGTTGTCGATGTAAAGAATGTGAGTATCCTTCGAGTTTTCCAATGCTTTGCACTCCACGAGCCTCCCCATCGGATCGGCGACGTCAATGCGAAAGTAATCTTGATCGTGAAACCCTTCATTTTTTCCCTTAATCGGTTGTACCCTTGGATTCGTAAAATCAATTACCTCGGCGAAAATGGGATAGGTGTCGGGCCGGTAGAAGGCCAAAAACGCGGTCAGGCTGGCGAGGCAGAACAGGGCATGCAGCGCGAATCGGCGCCGGGGATTTTGCAGCGGCGTCAATTTCGTTTCGACGGGGCGGATGCGCGTGCTGAAGTCGAGCGCATTGACCAGTATGAAGACGGCAGCGCACAAGAATACGCCCAAGAATGAACACGCTGTCCAGGCGATCGATTCAAGGCGTCTGTCCTTGTTCGTAACGCTAAAGTCTTCCGACTCTGGAACCCAGCGCATCCAAACGAATGTCAGCAAATAAAGCCCGAGGCAGATGAAGTTACTCAAGCCGGCGCACGCGACAAGCGCCTTCAGGTAACGCTGCACGATGCTCTGGCGCGGAGATTGCAAAAAATATTCGGCGAGGAAGAATCGGCAGGCATGCACCATGCCGGCCAGGGCAAGGAATATCGGGATGAGGAGGGCAGCGGTAATTAGCGAAGTGTTCCAGGCGTAATCGAGACTGAACCTGCCGATCGTCAAATAGATCGACAGGCCGAGAATGAAGTTGAGGATGAGGTAGACGAGGAACCAATGCCGTTTGGGCCGGCGCACGGCCCAGAACCATCGGCCTTCGCCGTGGATGAGCGCCTCCTGCGCGGCCGCCTTGGCGACGGAGTCTCCGAAAAAGTAGCCGAAGGCGAGAGCGCCGATCCAACCGAGGCAGAGCGTGGAGAGGAAGAACGACGGTGAAACGTTGACGATCCAGATGTCAGGGTCGATTTTGCCGAGGATCCAGCAGAGCCCGATGGCAAGAATGGTTCCCCAGGAGATGGCGAAGACGGTGGCGGAGGCGACGCCGACGGCGGCGCCAACTTCGCGGCGCTTACGAATAATCTCACTTTGGCCCTGAAGTTTCTTTTGTTCGTACCGGGTGCGAAGGGCCTGGAGATCGAGCGCCGGGACGCCCAGATGCATGGGCCTGCGCCCCAGTGATTCTTGAATGAGTTGCCAGGTCCAGGGGGCCGCGGTTTCGAGCGTGAGCGGGGCGGTCTGGGGCCCGAAGACCTCGGCGAGAAAGTCGTCGCGGACGTGGTTCGTGTCTGCGGCAACCGCGTGAGCGTCGGCGATTTTGAGGCCGTCGTGTCGTTGCCAATTTCGGCGCCAGTCGCCCAATCTGCGAACAGCCGAGCGAAAGTTAGTCGGCGCGGGGTCAAGGAGTTGGGCCAGCTTGCATTTCTGGTCGTCGGTTGCCAGTTGGGCGAATGCCTTGGCGGCGGCGTGACGGACAGGTTCGGAGGCGGTCCGATCCTCGGCAATGCGGCGGCATACGGCGACGATTTCCGGCTGGCCGCTTTCTTGCAGCGCGCACCACGCCAGGGCGCCGACCGTCATTTTCACTCGGTCCGCGTCGGTGTAGTCGTCGAACGGAGCGACGCTGGGCGATTTCGGTTGTAAGAAGTCGAGGATCATGCGGCGGGGCGTCTCGGCATCGCCCAGCCGGGCGGACCAGTAGGAAAGATCGGGGTGCTGGTGATAGATGGCACTCCAGAAGACGACTTCGAGTTGAGCGGGATCCAGGCGCAGAATTTCGCGGTGCGCCCCCAGCCAATCGGTGAGTACCTGCGTGGAGACCAGGTTGTCGCCCAGTTGGCGCCAAAGGTCGAGGCTGACGGCGGTGACGACCGATTGCCGAGCGGTGCGAAAGCAGAAGAACGACTCCTGGGCTTTGAGCCGTGGGAGGACAAACTCGGTGAGGCGGTCGTGGACCAATTCGTAACGACGATTCTCCACGACGGTTTCGCTGCGGATGAGGCCGGCGCTCTCGAACTTGGTCAAGACAGCATCGATTTCTTGCTCCGAAGCCTGAAATTCGGGATGATTGAGTAATTCTTGCCGGGTGAGGGATTTTTTGTCGATTCGCCTGGCGGAAAGGACATCGAGGATGAGGCAGGCCAGGAGGAGTTGGGGGCCCTCGGCGAAGACGCCGAAGGCGCGATCGAGGATGCGTCGGAAGACGCCTTCCAGCGCGCCGATTTGGTCAAGATCGGCGCTGAGCAAACGCAAAGGGACGGCGGGATCTTTGCGCTGGCGCCCGGCGGCTTCCTGGAAGAGTTCGGTACAAACAATTTGGAGAAGCAGCGGATCGAAACCGCCGTCGATTCGGGAAATGCCAGCGAGGGCGTCGAGCACGCGCGAGACGAGATCGCGATCGTAAGCGATGCCCTTTTGGACCAGCGGCCTTTCCATGGCCACACGGGCGGCGAAGGGGCTGAGCGGATTGAGGCAGACGGGCGGATTCGAGGCGGCCGAAAAGTGTTCCTTGAACTCGTTCAGAAGCGGCGCGAGCTTTTCTTCGCGCACACAGAATACCAACCGCAAGCGCGATCCCAGGGTGGGACAACGGGTCCACCCGGCAAGTTCCCGGAGAAGGTCGTGCCGCTGTTGCGGAGTGAGTTGCTCATAAATCTCTTCGAATTGGTCGAAGACCAAGACCAGCGGATTTTTGGCGATCAACTCGCGCAAGCGATGGGAGACGTCGGCAGCAGGCGTCAGTCCGAGGAGGTCGGGATCGGCAAGCGCTCGGTTTACGTCGCTCAAGGGGTTTTTCGAGGTGCGGATATGGATGGGTCGATAGGAGAGTTGTCTCAGGGCGGGAAAGACGCCCGCGCGGAGCAAGGACGTCTTGCCGACGCCGGGTCGGCCGTAGAGGACGTAGGTCGGTGCGGAGGTGATGCCGGCGACGGCGTCGCTAATTTCGCGATCGCGTCCGCGGAGCAGCGCCGAATCGTTTTCGCCGAACGGCCGCAGGAATTGGAACGGATTGACCGGGACCGCAGAGGGGACGGCCGCAGCGAGAGCCTCGCTCATTTTTTCTTCCCCAGAGTCAAGGCGTTCAGAAAATCGGAGTAAGACTTGACGGTGACCCACTCGATGTTAAACGGGCGCCAGTACTCCTCTTCGCAGGGTCTGACTTCTTTGACCACGAAGACGGATTTCCCGCGCCAGTCGGCGGGCGTATTGTCGGTCAGCTTGTGGATCAAATGGCGCACCAAGGAATCGCGCGGATGCACGCCCAAAAACAAGAAACCGCGACCTTTAGGACCGGTGTAATGCTTTTTCAGCGAGTCGCTCATCGTCGCGAAGTTTTCCCACAACAGATCCTGTTCCACTTGAGTCAAGACGGGCAGGCCGTGCGCGTCGGCGGCGCCTCGCAAATGAAGAAGCAGGCAGTCGTCTTCCGTAGGTGTAAAGTTGACTTCATTGACGCGGTAAATGTTCCGCGGCTCCTTGAACAGGAGATTGTTCACACGGCCGTCGAAATGCGTCCAGATGATGCCGGGAACGTGGCGCCATTTGCGAAAAAAGGCCCCCAGTTGCTTGGGCGGATGTGCATCGCAATCCTCGAGAATTTTCTGCAGCTTCGACTGTAAGGCGCGCGCGTCGCTGGGATACTTTTGGTGGAAATGCAAGCACACCCAGTGAAACAACACTCGGTGCATCCAGTCCCAATCGCTTCCCAAAATGGCGCGTTCCTCGCGAGTGAATTCGTAACCCGACTCCGCCGCGAGCTCGTTGACGAGGTGGTAGACCGACGGGTAAGTCTCGTTTTTGCTGACTTCTTCGAGAAAAACTCCTGGGCCAATCACCGGAATGTAAGCGTTCATGCTCATCGATTGCCGGACCAGTTCGACGACTTCGCCAGGCAGCGCCGCTCCATTTTCGGGGTCTCCCGGGTTGGTATCTCCGACTTCGTTCGGATCCCATAGGAATAAGCGTTCGCAACCGGGAGCCACGAAGAGGACGGACGAGAAACGTCGGTGCAGCGTTCGGTCATCGGCAGTATGCCGAGCGCGAAACGCTGCTTCATCGACTCGGCCGCTTTCAGTTTTTAGATCGTTGACGTTCTTGGGTTTTGGTTCGCACAACTCCTTGTAAAATTGGGACGCGAACCGTACGGATTCGGCGGCGTCGTTCTGGTCGTGAGTGGTCAGGAGGACTGCCGCGACGCCGTGTTCGAGGAGTTTCGCTCCCAATTTACTCAAAATTCCGTGGCAAGGTCGTTCCGTGGCGATGCCTTGCAAAATCACCAGTTCGGGTTTGCGCGGTTGATTGACGAGCAAGGCGACGAGGTCTTTGCCGCTGAGCAGGTTGCCCTTTTCAAAGCGGAAGTGGAGATCGCGCGCGGGCCCTTCGTGTTTCAGAATCAAATGCACGAGGTTCCAGGAATCTTCGCGCAGCGCGTTCTGCAATTCTTCGGGAGCGCCCAGCGGTAGGGGTTTGGCGGCGGCGAGTTTCTGGGAGTGCGTCCGCAAGATCCGGTGGGCAGCGTCCAGATCGGTTTGCAGCAAAGGGAGCAGCGCGGTCTCGACGCCGCAAAAAACCTTGATTGGCGCCTGGGGCTTGAGCGGCTTCGGGGGATTGGCGCGGGGAACTCGGGCGTGCCGGACCAGAGTCGACTCAGGTCCGTTGACCAGGGCGATCTCGTTGCGGGAATCGTACAGCGTCTCCCACGGAAGTTCCTGTAGGACGCCGTCGTCCAGCTGCAAGCGAATTTGTAGGGCACCTTGACCGCGAAGCGCCTCGTAGCGGCCGAAGATCTCGTCGGGCATCAGTTTATCGAAAAGCTGCGAGCCGACTTCCCAGAAATCGTGGATTTTATAGCCGTCGCGCGAAAGGCGCATGAGCGCATCGGTCAGAGAATCGTCGTCTATGCCGACCGAATTGGTCGGCATAGACGCCTGGAAGGAGCTGACGAGCGGTTCTCTATCCTGCTCGTGAAATCGAACCCGATAAATCCATCGGCCCATTTCAAGAACAAAAAGTACCGAAGGGGGCGCGGCCGGGGGCCAATGCAGAAACGGATCGGGAACTTCTACCAGCGCGTTGCGGGCGTCCTCTTCTTCCAGGTCTTCAAGCAACTCCGCCACGCGGCGCTCATTCGGCGCGTGCCGCCGAAGCATTTCGATCATTTTCGAGATTTTCCCTGTTTTCTGGAGATGGAGCACCAGGTCGAAGCACACCTTGCTCCAGTTCGCAGTGGGAGCCCTTTCCGATGCGAGGTCGTAGTCCAGATAATGGAAAAGGAACATGGTAAGCTCGCCGTCGGAGAACATCGCCTGGATCGCAGTTTGCAAGTGCGAAAGTTGGCTCGTCGCGAATTCCGCGGCATCGGGGATGAGGAGATCGGTTGCCATGAGGGAACGCCGAATTCGTTGCTCGGAGGGGTCGGCGATATCCGACTGTAATCGCCCGATCCGGACAAGGCCGTAGAGAGGAGAAAGGGACCTACGAGATTGTTATCGAAACGCGGACCGCCGTCAATCAAATTCGCAAAGTCCGAGTTTTGCAGGCGAGGTTGTCGTCGATCGGTCGCCCGAATAAAGAAGTCCCGGTACTTCTCGCCTATTTTTAACGGGGTTGATCATGCGACTGACATTCATCGTTCTGATGGCTGTAGTTCTTTGGCTGCCAACGCATGTGTGGAGCGGCGGCGGAGCGGAAGATCGCAAATTGATCGAGGGAACCTGGCTCCCCGTCGAAGGGGAGCTGGCCGGTCGAAAACTTCCCGACGAGATCCTCAAGTCGTTGAAGCTGACCATCAGCGGCGACAAGTACTCCGCCGAGATCGGCAAGCAAATCGAGAAGGGCGCCATCAAGCTCGTTCCGACCGCGTCGCCCAAGACGGTCGATACCACTCCCGCCGACGGGCCTAACAAGGGCAAGACGATCCCGGCAATCTACGAGTTGTCGGGCGATACGCTCCGAGTTTGCTACGATCTCAGCGGCATCAATCGACCGACCGAGTTCAAGACGGATCAGGACTCCAAACACCTCCTGCTCCGCTACCAGCGCGAGAAACGCTGAACGGCGCGATTAGTTGCAGAAGGGCAGGGGATTCAGACGATACTTCGAACATGAATATGGAAGCGTACGGCCTCGCCATGACGCGTCTGCTCGCGGGATCTTGGCGCGACGACGCGGCGCCGATTTCCGTCGACGAGTCGTGTTTACTTCGCTTCGCCTCGTTCTTTCGAGCGACGGGTTCGGCCGGCCTGGTCGCGAATCGTTTGCGCGGTACGCCTCTGGCGGCAACGAACGCCGCAGTCGAGCTTCAGCACCTCTTTCGCATGCAAGCCATTCACTCGGTTCTTCAGGAACGTCAGCTGGCCGACCTGTTTACGCATCTCCGCGAAAAGGGCCTCGAACCGATTCTGATGAAGGGCTGGGCGAGCGGCCGACTTTATCCCGAACCGGCGCTGCGTCCCACGGGGGATATTGATCTCGCGCTGCCGCCGGGCGATCTGGAGCGGGCGCGCGAAATCCTCACTGCCGGCGCCGGTCGTTGGGGCGATGTCGATCTGCATGCCGAGGTTCCCGATCTTCCCGATCGCGCCTGGAAGGAGCTTTGGCGCCGAAGTCGCGTCGTTCGGCTTGGCGCTGCGGAAATCCGGGTCCTGAGCCCGGAAGATCATCTTCGGCAACTCTGTTTGCACATGCTGCGTCACGAGATTTATCGTCCGGTTTGGCTCTGCGACGTTGCCGTGGCGCTCGAAACGCTCGGCGTCCAGATCGATTGGGATTACCTTCAAGACGGCGACGCGCGTCTGCATTCGTGGGTAAAGGCCGGTCTGCGTTTGGCGGTTCAACTCCTTCAACCGCGCGTCGCCGGACTGCCGCACCGGTATCGCCGCAATCCCCCGGACTGGCTCCGACGAAACGTCCTCGCGCAATGGGGACGTTGCGACGTCAGCGCCCGACCGCAGCCCGACCCGCGCGCGTTTCGCACGTATTTCGCCGAGCCGAAGTTGCTCTGGCACGGGATTCGGCAGCGCTGGCCCAATCGATTGGAAGCGATGCTCAAGATGGGCGTGCATCCGCAGTCGTCGCTGCCGATCTGGTCGATTCAATTCGCCGCGATGGTTCGGCGCGCCTTCGGCTGGGCGGGGCGCGGGACCGCGTCGCCGCACGCGCTGACGGGCACGGAGTTCGTTTCAATCCACTCGCACTAATTTGGATGGCCATTCACGACGACTTGTCTCCACGCCCGCCGCTCGTATAAAATAGGGTTTGATCCCACGGCAACTCGTTTAAGGCCTCCGCCATGAAAAAAGAGATTCATCCCAAATACGAAGAAGCGACGGTTGTCTGCGGTTGCGGCAACAAGTTCACCACGCGCAGCACGAAGAAGGCGATTGCCGTCGAAATTTGCTCCGCGTGCCATCCGTTCTTCACCGGCAAGATGAAGTTCGTCGACACCACCGGCCGCGTCGAGAAGTTCAATCGCAAGTACGCGTCGTTCAACAAGAAGAAGGAAGAGCCGGCCGCCGCCGCCCCCGCGCAGTAGCGTCCGAAGTTTTATCCAGGCAAAAGGAGGCGGACGCTTCCTTTTGCCTTTTTTGTTTCACGGTCCCTCCCCGTTTCGCGCTCGCCGAATGACGCGAGCGCGAAACGAATAAGGCAGAGCATTATGTGGCCCGCGTTTGAAAAAGCGCTGCTGCGCTTTCAGGAGCTCGAAACGCTGCTCGGCGACCCCGACGTCATCGGCGATCGCGTGCGCTACACGAACCTCGCCAAGGAGCACGGTTCCCTCGCCAAGCGGGTTCGGCCCTACCAGGATTGGCTCAAGCTGTCGGCCGAGATGAAAAGCGCGGAAGAGATGGCCGCCGGCGACGACCCGGACATGGCCGCCATGGGCCAAGAAGAAATCAGCAGCCTGAAACCCAAACTGGACGCGCTGCATCAACGGCTTGAAGATCTGCTGCTCATCGAAGGCGAAGATTATTCCAGCATCATCGTCGAAATCCGCGCCGGCACCGGCGGCGACGAAGCCGCCATCTTCGCCGGCAATCTCTACGAAATGTACGCCCGCTACGGCCGAGAACTCGGCTGGAAATTCGAAGAAATCTCCTTCAGCCCGGGCGAGCAAGGGGGCTACAAGGAAATCGTGTTCAGCGTCTCGGGGGACGAAGTTTTTCAGCACCTGCGTTACGAATCGGGGGGCCATCGCGTGCAGCGCGTCCCCAAGACCGAAACGCAGGGCCGAATTCACACGTCCGCGGCGACGGTTGCGGTCATGCCGGAACCGGACGAGACGCAGATCGAGGTGAGCGACGACGACATCGAATGGGAGACGATGCGGGCCGGCGGCGCGGGGGGCCAGCACGTCAACAAAACGGAAAGCGCCGTCCGCGTCTGGTACAAACGCGGCACCGAAGACGAACTCGAAGTCAAGTGTCAGGACGAACGAAGCCAACACAAAAATTACGATCGCGCCATGCGCGTCATCCGCAGCCGGGTGTATGAACGCCAAATCGAGAAACTGCACCAAAGCCGGGCCGAGCATCGACGCACGCTCATCGGCTCCGGCGCTCGCGGCGACCGGATTCGCACCTACAATTTCCCACAGAACCGCATCACCGACCACCGCATCAACTTGACGCTGTACAAACTCGACGCGGTCGTGCAGGGGCAATTGCACGAGATGATTCAGGCGCTGAAGGATTTCGACAAGAAACAGCGGCTCGAGCAGATGAACCTGGTGGGGTAATGTAAAGCCCAGGGATAGCCATCCCTGGGCTTTCGCGCGGGGGCGCGCCAATTCTTTCTGGCACAAAATACGGCGATGAGTTAAAAGAGGGGGGTAATCCATATTAACCAAGGAAGGTTCCTCCCATGGCTTTTGCATTGATCGCGGCGGAAACGGCTTTTCAGCAGATCGTTTTGGAG
>JBBQPM010000201.1:0-12515 GCA_038217425.1 Gemmatales bacterium | reverse complement strand
CCCTGGAGCCAATAGTCGGCGATCTGGAACATGCGCTGATTCGTGAAGTTCGCGTATCGGCCGTTGGGAAAGGTCTTGATGTAGTTGCGGAAGGAGGGCGCCGCCTCGCGGTTGTTCTTTTGCTGCCACATCGCCTCGGCTTCGTAGAAGAGCGCGTCTTCGGTCATCGGCTGCGGAATTTTCTTGCTTCGGTACTTGCGTAGGAAGGAGTGGTAGCGGTCCTGGGCGTTCTCGAAATCCTTGGCGTCGAAGAGCCGTTTGGCCTCGTCGAGTTCCGCCTGGGCGACTTGATCGTCGGCCGAGATCCATTGCTGGGAAGATTTCAGGCCCGCCGAATCCTTGGGGCCGGAACTTTTGCTCCAGGGCCATTTGAGGAAGGGGTCGGCATTGGCGCAGCCGGTGACGGCGAACATCACCACGCCGATCAAGAAGGCGGACGCGGGCGTGATGCCCGGCACGCTCGAACGAAAGTTGGCTGGCTTCTTCACGTTCTTAACTCCCCACAAAGGCATGCAGGCGTGGCCTGCGTCCCATTTGATACGTGATGATCTCCCCGAGCACCGACCGCAGCTCTCCGCGCACGGCCGGATCGACCAGACGCTTCCAGGCTTCGGGCTCCTCGTCGAGCGCCGCCAGCCAGGCCCATCCCGTGGCCGAAACCGCTCGGCGATCCGGAGCGCCCGCCTGACATTTCGGGCACATCGTACCGCCCCCGGCCGCACTCAAGATCCAGGCCCTCTCCTGACGCTCGGCGCCGCACGCGACGCACGCTTTCAGCGCTAGCCCATAGCCCAACTCGCGCATCAACACAAGCTCGAATCGCATGATCCGCGGCCCGCTTGCATAGCCGGGCTGACCCAGATCGCGCAACGTCCGCAGCGCCTCGTCGAACAGTTCCGGATGCGGATCGTGGTCCGGCGCCCAGTCCCCCAAAAGCTCCGCGACGTAGTACCCGCCGTACAGTGCCGACAGGTCGTGCCGCAGCGGCGCGAAGCGTTCCAGCGTCTGCGCCTCGGTGAGGAGGTCGAGCCCGCCGGTACTTTTGCGGATCAGGACGATAGCACAGACGGTGAGCAGGTCAAGAGCAGAATCGAAGTTGGATTTGAGGCGTTTGGCCCCCTTGGCCAGGGCCCGCACTTTGCCGAACTCGCGCGTCCACAAAATCGCGATTCGGCTCGTCTCGCTGAAGTCGTACGTCCGCACTACCAGGGCCGTCGCCTTGTCCATCCGTCACTTCTCCGCGATGTCCGGCAGTCCCAGGGCGCGTAAATAATGACGCTCCCGTTCGCGCATGGTGCGTTCGTCGCTCGGCTTCTTGTCGTCAAAACCGCACAGGTGCAGCAAGCCGTGAATGACGTACAGGGCCAGCTCGACCTGCACATCGTGCCCTTGCTCCTGCGCGACTTCCTGGGCGACCTGGACGCCGAGGACCAATTCTCCCGCGAGTTTCTTTCCTTCGCTCAGCGGAAACGTGAGGACGTCGGTTGGCTCGTCGTGATTGAGGAATTGTTTGTTGAGCCGATGGATGGTCGGATTGTCGACGAAGGCCAGGCTCATTTCATAATTGCCGATGCCTTCGCCGTCGAGCACGGCACGGACGAGTTCGCGCATCTTGCCTTTGTCGATCGGCACGAACTCCTGCGGCGAATGAATGGCGATTTTGCTCATGGGGTGATTTATACTCCACGCGGTCAAGAAGGATGCAAGCCCAGCGGGTGAGGTACTCCGAACCCCTGGGATAAACGCATGCGACCGCTGAATCCCAAGGGTTCGGAATACCTCACCCGTTGGGCTTATCGATGTCTCACATTGTCCCGCGGACAGTATATGAGGAGCTTGACGATCGCGCACGGCCGGCATGCAATGACGGGGATGAACGACTTGCAAGACACCCTGGTCGCGCTCGCCAGTCCGCCTGGTGCGGGCCTGCGCGCGATCGTCCGCATTTCCGGCCCAAGGACGACCGACATTGTCCGCGCCCTGCTGCCGGGGTTCGCGGGTGTGACATCCCCCTGTCACAACGGCGTCCTCCGCCTGGACGGCGTGCGTTCTCCGCTGCCGGCTCAGGTCTGGTTTTGGGCGGGTCCGCGCTCCTACACCGGACAGGATTTGGCCGAACTCCACCTCATTTCGAGCCCGCCGCTGGTGCATGCCGTGCTCGCTCAGGCGCACGCGGCCGGCGCCCGCGCTGCGGGGCCAGGCGAGTTCACACTGCGCGCGTTCCTCGCCGGCAAGATCGATCTCACCAAGGCCGAGGCGATCCTGGGCGTCACGCAGGCGCGAACCGACGAGGAATTGCAATCGGCCCTGAAACAACTCGCGGGGGGACTGGCGCATCCGCTCCAGGCGCTACGGGAGGACTTGCTCAATCTGCTCGCCGACGTCGAAGCGGGCCTCGATTTCACGACGGAGGATCTCGCGTTCATTTCGCTGGATGAAATGCTGCGCCGACTGACTCTCGGCCTCGCACAGATCACGCTGGTGCAGAAGCAGCTCGATAGCCGCACGATGGAGCATCGCCTGCCGCGGGTCGTGCTCGCGGGGCCGGTGAATGCGGGCAAGAGCAGCCTGTTCAACGTCTTGACGGCGGGAAAGGCGCTCGTGAGCACCGAAGCGGGGACGACGCGGGACTATCTGGAAGCGCCGCTCAGATTGGGCGAAATGACCGCCACGCTGATCGACACCGCGGGCCGGCGCGACGATGCGCACGCCGACGAGCGCCGCGCCCAAACGCTGGGCGCCGAGCGCGCGGCTGAGGCAGACCTGGTGCTTTGGTGCGACCCGACCGCCGCCGAGCCGGCGCCAGGCGGAGCATTGAAGTTGGCGACGTGCTCTGATGCGTTCCCGCGCCGCGCCGGCTGGCTTGCGGTGAGCGCGCACACCGGCGCGGGACTGCCGGAACTGCGCTCGGCCATCGCCAGCCGTCTGCACGAACGCCCCGGCGACCCGTGGTCGGCAAGTCTGAGCCGCTGTCGACATCACGTCCTGGCGTGCCGCGACCATCTTCGTGCGGCGCATCACTTGGCCCTGGAAGACCAGCCCGCGGAGTTGCTCGCCCTGGAACTGCGCCTGGCGCTGGAGCAAGTCGGAGCCATCGTCGGCACAATCTACACCGACGATCTCCTCGGCCGAATCTTTAGCCGCTTCTGCATCGGGAAGTGAAGCGTGAAGCGACATGGTTGAGAATGTTCTTGGCGACGGCTCGCTTTTCTGCGACAATAGATCAATCCTGCCTTCGCTACCCCTTTCGCATGGCCTACACATGAGAGCACTCACCCGACGACAATTTCTCTTAGGCGCCGGCATGACGGCCCTGGTTCCCGGCATCCTACGGCTGCGCGCCGCGGCGCCGGCGACGCCCAGGACCGCCGTCATTTTCATCATGCAAGGAGGCGGCGCTTCGCATCTCGAAACCTACGACCCCAAGCCGAACGCCCCCGCCGAGATTCGCGGCCAGTTCCGCCCCATCCAAACCAATGTCCCCGGCGTGCAACTGTGCGAATTACTCCCACGGCAAGCGCAACGCATGGACAAGCTCGCCATCGTCCGATCGATCACCCATCACGAAGCGAGCCATATCGCCGTTCACTTGCTCGAAACGGGTTACTTCCTCCGCAGTTCCGCCAACGCCTTGCGCGGCGAGATGCCGAGCATCGGCTCGGTCGTCGCCAAGCTGCGCGAAGCGCCCGAAGGGTTGCCCGGTTGGGTCTCGATCCCACGCCCCCAGGCCTACAGCAGCCCGCATTACCTGGGCGGTAGATTCAATTTCTTCCCCGTCGAGGGCGATCCGAACGATCCCGCGTTCGCCGTTGCGAACCTCACGCTTTCCCCGATGTTGACCCGCGACACCGTCGAACGCCGACACGCGCTGCTCGGCTCCTTTAACGAAAACCGCTCTGCGGGCGACGCCTCCGGTTTCTCCGAAGCGATGGACGGTTATCAGCGACAGGCGCGTGAGCTGCTCACGAGCCAGCAGGCCCGGATCGCCTTCGATCTTGATCAGGAACCCTCAGCGCTCCGCGATCAATACGGCCGGAGTTCTTTCGGACAACGCTTGATCCTTGCGCGCCGGCTCGTCGAGGCGGACATCCCGTTTGTTTTCGTGCGCACCTTCGACTGGGACGATCACGAGGGCCTCGCCGGCAAGATCGCGCCGCGCTGCGCCCTGTTCGATCAAGGCATCTCGGCCCTCATCGACGATTTGCATCAGCGCGGCCTGGCGGAGCAAGTGCTGATCGTCGCGATGGGCGAGTTCGGCCGCACGCCGAAGATTAATCAGATGGGGGGCCGAGACCATTGGCCGGGCAGCAACAGCGCAATCCTTTCGGGCGGCTCGTACCGAATGGGCCAGACGATCGGCAGCACCGACAACCAAGGCGCCAGGCCGCGCGAACGGCCGTACGCGCCGCAGCAGGTTCTGGGCATGATGTACCGCCACCTCGGCATCGACCCAGGTATGACCTTCCTCGACACGACCGGCCGGCCTCGCTACATCCTCGAAGAACGCGATCCCATTTCGGAACTGTAGGCGGCGGCGTACGGCTTCACTCGCCCTCGGCCCCCCCGCCGCGCGGAAGTGAACGGATTGTCCTTTCAAATCCAGGCGGACTGACCGACGGACAGCAAATTGAATCGTCGGCCAACCGCAACGGGCTACCTGGGCTGAGAATACGCGGATGCAGCGAGGCTCCTCGTGAAGTTCATTCTTGCCGCGTCAGCTAGACGGAATTGGAAAGGATCGATACCAGACTCGACATTTGCTCCTCAAGCGAGCAGAGACTTTCTCCCAGGGCGACGGCTTCGCCTGCCGCCGCATGGCTTTCTACCGCCTGAACCGTTGTGGCGACGCGATCGGCTCCGAGACACTGGAGCGCGCCCCTCAAACTGTGCGCCTTACGTTGCGATTCCACGTCCTTCCCTTCGTCCACGGCTTCACGAAGTTCCTTGAGCATTTGCGGACCGTGCTGCAGGAATAGCGTGACCACTTCACGGAGTAACTCTTCGTCGCCGCCGAGACTGGCCACGGCCTTCTCGAAGTCGAACAGGTCGTGTGCCACCACGGGTTTCGCCTGGGCCGACAACTCGACGAGCATCTTCTCCAACTCGTGAACCTGGATTGGCTTGGAAAGGTAACCGTCCATGCCGGCGGCGAGGCAGCGTTCGCGATCGCCTTTCATCGCGTGGGCGGTCATGGCGACAATTGTCATGTGCCGGTCCGTGCCCTTTTCCTTCTCGCGAATCAGGCCCGTGGTTTCGAAGCCGTTCATTTCCGGCATCTGCACGTCCATCAGGATTAGATCGAACCGCTCGCGTTCCCAGCGATCGAGCGCTTCCTTGCCGTTGTTGGCGATTTCGACGCGATGGCCCGAGCGCGTGAGCAGTCCGACCGCGACCTTCTGGTTCACGCGATTGTCTTCGGCCAAGAGAATGCGCAGGGACGTCCGAGACGCGCTCGGCGGCGAGACCGCGGCGATTGCAGAGTTTGCGTCCGGCGACGATAACTTGAGCGCGACGATAATCGCCTTGAGGAGTTCCGTTTGCTGCACCGGTTTTGCGAGGTAGCCGGCCAAGCCGAGGTCTCGGCACTTGATCGCGTCGCCGGTCTGGGTGGCGGAACTGAGCATGATGACCGTCGGGTGCGACAGAGCGGGGTCGTTCTTGATATGCTCCGCGAGCGCGAAGCCGTCCATTTCCGGCATCATCGCATCCAGCAGGACGAGGCGAAACGGCTTCTTCTGCTCGCGGGCGTTTCTCAAAGCGATGAGGGCCTCGGCGCCTCCCTCGACTGCCGCCGCGCTCATGTGCCAAAGGCGCGTCAGTTCGATGAGGTTGCGGCGATTGGTCGCGTTGTCGTCGACGATGAGGACGGGGAGATCGCGCAGCTTGTGGAGCGTCGAAGGCGTCAGCAAGCTGGCGGAATGCCGAACCTGGTTCGGGCTGGCGAGCCGGCAAGGAATCACGAAGTGGAAACAGCTTCCTTTACCAGGCGAGCTCTCGATCCAGATGCGTCCTTTCATCATGGCGACGAGCTGCGCAGAGATGCTGAGTCCCAGCCCGGTGCCGCCGTAGCGCCGGGTTGTGGAGCCGTCGGCCTGGGTGAACGCCTGGAAGATCGAAACTTGCTTATCGAGCGGAATGCCGATGCCGGTATCCCGGACGCTGAAGTGGAGGTCGACTTTTTTCGAATCGATCGACTCGGCGGCAACCTCGACGACGATCTCGCCCTTCTCCGTAAACTTGACGGCGTTGCCGACCAAATTGACGAGAATCTGCTGGATGCGAACGGGATCGCTTTGCAAGGCGTCGGGAACGTCGGGGTGAACGTGATAGATCAGCTCAAGACCTTTTTCGTGGGCGCGATAAGCGTGGGTCTTAAGCGCGGCTCCGAGCGTCGAACGGAGTTCGAACGGCGTCACTTCCAGATCGAGTTTGCCGGCCTCGATCTTGGAGAAATCGAGAATGTCGTTGAGGATGCGGAGCAGATTCTCGCCCGATTGCTTGACGATCTGGAGGTAATCGCGTTGATCGGGCGCCAACTCGGTGGAGAGGGCGAGTTCGGTCATGCCGAGGATGCCGTTCATCGGCGTGCGGATTTCGTGGCTCATGTTGGCCAAGAATTCGCTCTTGGCGCGGTTGGCTTGCTCAGCCAGCTCCTTGGCGACGAGCAGATGTTGCTGCGTAACTTGCAACTGCTCCTCGTGCCTTTTGCGTGCGATGAAGTGACCCAGTTGCTTGGCGAGTTCTTCCATGATATCCAGAAGCTGCTCGTCGCGCTTTTGCGTGCGTATGCTGAAGAACGTCAGAACCCCGCAGACTTCCTTGCCGCAAAAAATCGGAAAGGCAAACGCGCCGTGCACCTTGAGCGGCGCCGTAATGGCCAGGCACGGACTATCTTCGAGATTGCATAGGTCTTCGCACCAGTCCGGTTTGCCGAGGGTCCAGGCGCGGCCCGCCAAGCCCTGGTCCGGTTTACAAACGATCGGCTGTGAATTTGCCAGGTTCGCGATCTCGAGTAAGGGAGATCGGTAGACGACTTCACAGCCAAGCGACTCTGATTTCGCATCGACGCCCCAATAGGCGCCCGCATCCCAGGACAAGGCTTCGCAGACCGATTGCAAGATTCGCGGCATGGCGTCGGGGAGCGAGCGGGCTTCGGCCAGAATGCACGTGGCGGCGAAATGGGCGGTCAAATAGCGCTGGGCCCGTTTACGCTTGCTGACGTCCCGGGCAAAGGCGATGCTGACCGACTCGCCGTTTACGGTCATGGTGCCGCCCGTAAGCTCCAGCGGAATAATCTCGCCGTCCTTACGCTTGCCGATTACCTCGCGAGCCCCCGTGGCGAGTCCGAGCATCGTGCCGACCGCCACGGTGTCCCGCAACAGGTTTCTGTTTTGGCGCTGAGGCGGCTCCGCCAATAGGTGCGTGACGGATAGATTCACCACTTCCGCCTCGCCATACCCAAAGAACTTCTCGGCGGCCGGATTGATCGATAGAATCTGGCCGCGTTTGTTGATCGTCAGAATGCCCTCGGCGGCATTGTTGACGATGCTTTCCGCGGTAATCTGCTTGATTTGGGCATACCTTGTCTGACTCGTCAGTTTGCGAGAAAGAATGTAAGCCGCTCCGACCGCCAGGCAAGTGGTAAAGGCGATGGTGACGGCGTGCGATTCCCACATCGTGAGATTGGGAAACACGATTGACTTCGCCGTTTCGAAGATGGCCATACTCAAGCTGGTCGCCAACAAAGTTACGGCCAGGAGAGGGGCGATTCGCACAGCAGGAGGAGTGGGGGTGTGGTTCATTTGGACCTGCTGAGGGTAAGGGTCCGTTCGCGCCGCGCGGGCGTGACACGTTCCTGGACGAGGAAGAGGAAAGCAGCGCTGAAGGCCAGCGAAAGAAGAAAGCCGCGCGGAGAGCTTAGGCGGGGGGAATCAAACAACGGTTGATCGAGAAATTGACAGGCGACGTGGTCGTCCGCGTCGTCGAACAGCTCGCCGGCAATTGCGACTGGCATCTGGTCCATTCGACCAGCGGTCCATCGGCTGATCTCGTCGATGACGTCTTGCAGTTGCGGGTCGAACGAGAATTGTCCGGTGCTGTCGAACAGATCGAGGGGGCAAGGGAACGGCGGCACCTCGGCCGGCGGGTTGTCGCACTCCGAGTCTTCGGCGAGTAGCTCGGCGGGCACGTCTTTGACTCCAGCGATCAGGGATTCGCGGAGGAGATTGCCCGGGGAGCCGTCGGCTTCGGCGAACTCTCCCTCCCCGACCTCGTTCAGGCTCCCTTCGTTCGCCTGGACCCGCGAACTTTTGGAGGCGGCGCCGAGGAAAAGCGTGGCGACCATCTCCAGAGGAGAGTCGGAGATCGAGGAATACTCCGCTTCCGCCAGATCGCTCGCATCGGCGAACCGCGTATCGAATATCTCTTCATTCGACGAAAAGACCCAATCTCCGCCCGCGGCGAAACTGACGATCGAAGCGGAAATTTGGTCGATGAAGAACGTCATGTAGAACGTCACCAGATAGGCGGCTTCGACTCCGTCCATGGTGGCGTAGACGTTGACGGCGCCGTCCTTCATGTTCCCGAACGCCATGTCGGAGATGTTGTCCAGGCCGGGCAGAGAGGTCGATTTCGACATTTGCAGGCCGGTCGCGCTCCCCAGGAACATCGTGAAGAGCCCGTCCCGGTTGGCCACGATCAAGTCGCTGACGCCGTCGCGGTTGAAATCTTCGGCGACGGCGGACACCGCGACGCCGCGGTCCATTTGCACCGTTCGGCCCGATCCGAGATTGGAGAAGAAAGTCAGATCGTTCGAGCCGGCGTTGACCGTCACCAGATCCCAGCCTGGCAGGTCGTCGAATTTGCCGACGAACAATTGGACCGGGCGGACTCCGGTCTCGAAGATCACCGGGTTTTTGTCGCTGAAGAACCCGTTTCCCACTCCAGCGAGCAGAAACACATTCTTCGATTCGCTGTTGGCGACCAGGATGTCGGCAATGCCGTCGTTCGTGACGTCTTGAATGACGCTGTGCATCGGCCCGGCGCCGGCGTTCAGACGCGGCCCCTGCGTGAACGTCCAGGCGTCGCCCTGTCCCTTGCCGTACAACAGCGAGAGATCGTTGGAGCCCTGGTTTGCTACGACGAGGTCGACGATGCCGTCGCCGTTGAGGTCGCCCACGGTCATCGATTCTGGATTGGTGCCCACGTGAAAGCGATGAGCCAAGCCGAACTGGTCGTGACCGATTCCCAGGTAGACGAGAACGTTATTGCCGCCGCCGTTGGCAACAATTAGATCCACGTGCCCGTCGTTGTTGAGGTCGGCCAACGTCACGGCGTTGGGATCCAAAACGCCGTCCTGTCGGCCAAGCACGAAGTCCTCGTGAGCATCGCCTGAATCAAAAGCGATCCGGTCGTGCGCTTCATTGGCGAAAAAGAACTGCCGAAGCCCGTCGCCGTTGAGATCGGCCGTCGCCAGGTTCACGCGATTATCGATTCGTCGGTAAGGACGGAACGAGCCGTCGCCGTTGCCCAGCACGGAGAGAACATCGCCGTCTTCGTTGCCGACCAGAAGATCCAGCAGGCCGTCGCCGTCGATGTCGGCCGCCGAGAGTCCATTCGGTTTATTGCCAGCGCTGACGCGGAGCCTATGTCCGTGAGAATCCGTGGCTGCCTGGTCCGTGAAGCCGCCGAGACCGTCGCCCAGGAAAATGGAGAGGTCGTTGCTTCCCTTGTTCAAGACTGCCAGGTCGGCGTGGCCGTCGCGGTTGAAGTCAGCAGTCACGAGCGCGATCGGGTTCAGGCCCGTGAAGAGAGTCGATGCCAGCGAAGGATTGAAGACTCCTCCGTGTCCGTCGCCGAACAGGAGGTTCACCTGATTGGAACCGCGGTTGACGATCGCCAGATCGGGGATCGCATCGTCGTTGAAATGTCCGACAATGATCGCCGTCGGACTGTCGCGCGACTGGATCTGGAGACCGCCTTCCGCCTGGACCAGTCCTGCCAAACCATTTCCCGACCGGAAGACGAGATGCGTCGTGAACGGCGCCGCGACCGAGTTCAAGTAGATGCGAACCGTTCCCGAGTCTTGGTCCGTCGCCAGGATGTCGGACAGGCCGTCGCCATTCATGTCCGCGAAAGCGATGTCCGAGATGCCGATTCCGACGTCAATCGTGTATCTGGGGTCCCGGTTGCTGAGATCATCTTGCGGCTTCTGGAGATACGCGAGGACTTTCCCCGAATCGGGCAGGTACATCGCCAGGTCGCTGAGCCCGTCGGCATTCAAGTCGCCGATCCGGATGTGGGAGGCGCCATAGCCAGGGACTTGCATCGTGGGGGTTTGCACGAACTGGCCGCCGAGATAGATATAGAAGGAAAGCGAGCCGTTTCGGGCGTTCGCCGCGACCAGGTACGTCATGCCCTGGCTACCGCCGATCGAAATGTCGCGGGCATCCCAGGTCGAGTCGGGATTGATGACGACCGGCGCGGCGAAGGCGCCTGATCCGCTTTCTTGACCGGCCCGGAACAGGATCTTGCCGTCGCGTCTCAGGACGATCACATCGGTGATTCCGTCACCGTTCAGGTCCGCGACGATAGGCCGCGACTCGATGGATGGAAAACTGGTCCCCGGATTCGCGAAAGCGCCGTTGCCCTTTCCGAGCCCCACCGAGAGGGCGACGCCCAGGCTGTTCGCAGTTGCCAGGTCGAGCCGGCCATCGTTGTTGAAGTCGCCGGCAACGAGACCGAGAGGGTACGCTCCGACGCTGAACGATTCCTGGACTTCAAACGTACCATCGCCCTGGCCGAGCAGGATGGTCATGTCATTCGAGTTGTTGTTGGCGGTTGCGAGGTCGAGGATCGTGTCGCCGTTGAAGTCGCCAGTCACAAGGGATGCCGGGGACATGCCTACGGCAAATGAGACCGGCGTCTGGAAGCCGTGGAGTCCGGTGCCGAGCAAGACGGACACCGCGTTGCCGGCCTGGTCTACAATGGCGATGTCGAGCGTGCCGTCGCCGTTGAAGTCCCCGGTCGCCAGGGAAGCGGGAACGATGCCGACGGACACCGTCGCATGGAGCTGAAAGACTCCATGGAGGTCGGCCTCGAGAATGGATATATCGCGCGACAAGCTGTTGGCCACAAACAGTTCGGTGGTGCCATCTGGCTCAGGTTCGCCCAGGGCGAGCGCCACCGGGCCGCGTCCCGTCTGGACTTCTTGGGCCGCAGAGAACAAACCGTTTGCCTGCCCGAACAGGATGGACACCGAGTCCGAGCCGAAGTTGGCGACCGCCAGATCGAGGAAGCCGTCGCCGTTGAAATCGCCGGCCAGCAATGCGATCGGATTGCGACCGACGTCAAAACTCATCGATGCTTGCAGGGTTCCGTCGCCGATGCCTTGCAGCAGCGTCACTCGGCCCCCGAAGTAGTCGGCGACCATGAGATCGGGCCGGCCATCGCGGTTGAAGTCGCCGGCAACCAGCGCGCGCGGGGCGCCGTCCAGCTGAAGGGAGAACGGCGTCTGAAAATGCCCGTCTCCGAGTCCGAGTTGGACGGTAACCACTCCCGAGTTCGGGTTCGTAGAGGCCAGATCCAGTCGGCCATCGCTGTCGAAATCCGCCTGGACGACGGACACGGGCCCCGCGACGATGGCGACGCGCTTCTGTTCCTCAAAAGTCCCATTTCCTTGCCCCATCAGGATCGACACGTTGCTGGACGAAAAATTGACCGCGGCCAGGTCGATGCGTCCGTCGCCGTTGAAATCGCCCGCCAGGGCGTTCCTCGGGTCAGTTCCCACGGCGTAGCTGACGCCCTGCTCAAACGATCCTGACGCGCTGCGCAAGAACACGGTCATGCTTGCGCCGTGGTTGTTCACACTGGCCAAGTCGGCGCCATATTGGCCGTCGAAGTCGCCGACGACGAGGGCAAACGGATACGATCCCGTCGTCAGACTGGCTTCCTGGACGAAGGCAAGATTGCCGTGGTTGATCCAGATCTGCACATGGTTGCCATCGGCGTCGCCGACGGCCAAGTCGAGCCGGGCGTCGCCGCCGAAATCGCCGACCGTGACCGACTCGGGATAACCGCCGGTCACGATGGTCGTTCCGACAGTGAAGCTTCCCTGCTTGTCCCCCAGGAGAATGACGACCTCGCCCGAGCCTAGATTGCCAACCGCCAGATCGAGGGCATCGTCGTCATTGAGATACCCGAAACTCAGCGCCCTCGGGTTGCTCCCGACCAAGAATACGGCTCGGGTCTCGAAGATTTCGCTGACGTCGGCCGCGTTCTGGCCTCGGCCGAGCAGGATCGATACGGTTCCCGACCCGAAATCCGTCGTGGCGAGGTCGAGATTGCCATCGGCATTGAAGTCTGCTGCCACGATTCGTGCCGGAATGTTCCCGACCTCGAAG
The DNA here is from genome assembly GCA_038217425.1 of Gemmatales bacterium. GTDB lineage: Bacteria > Planctomycetota > Planctomycetia > Gemmatales > Gemmataceae > JAIEPT01. The sequence continues at coordinate 114 of JBBQPM010000201.1, read as the reverse complement.
AACGTGGGTTCTGAGAACGAACCGTCTCCCCTTCCCAGGAGCAGGGAGATGTTGTGTGTGCTGAAGTTGGTCGTGACGAGGTCGAGCAGGCCGTCGCCGTTGAAGTCGCCGGAG
>JBBQPM010000200.1:0-12675 GCA_038217425.1 Gemmatales bacterium | reverse complement strand
CATCACGCGCGGCGACCGTGCCAAGGGCATCCAGGACGCGATCTGGGCCCTGATAACCTCGGCCGAGTTTCGCTTCGTCCATTAAATCACATTCCACTTTGGGGGGTCTCTCATGAAAAAGTTCCTCGGTTGCGGCTCGGCAGAGCATTCGCTTTCGCGCCGGCAATTTTTGACCGGCGCGGCCGCGGGTTCGGCGAGCTTGATCGGCTTCAAGGACATGCTGTCACCGGCCAACGCCGCCGCTTTACGCCGGCAAGATAAGCGAGTCCTGGTCATCTTCCTCGCCGGCGGCGCCAGCCAGCTCGAAACCTGGGATCCCAAGCCCGGCGCCGCCACCGGCGGGCCCTTCCAGTCGATCCCCACCCGCGTCCCCGGCACGCGCATCTCCGAACTCCTGCCCCACACCGCAAACCAGGCCCATCGCCTCGCCATCGTTCGCGGCGTCAATACCAACGAAAACAATCACGGCACCGGCGCCATCATCATGCAGACGGGCCGTCGGCCCAGCCCCGTCGATAAGTTCCCGCACCTGGGTTCGGTCGTCGCCAAATTCATGGCCCCCGAGAACAGTCCGCTGCCCGGCTACATCCACGTCACGCCGCGCGGCGATTCCAGCTTCAATCGCGGCGACGCCGGGTTTCTCGGCCCCCGCTACGCCTCGGTCACCCTGGGCGACGGTAACCCGCCGGCGAACCTGTTCCGCCCCGCGACGCTCACCGAAGCCGCCGACGCCCAGCGCATCGAACTTCGCGATCAGCTCAACAGCCGATTCGCTCAAACGCGCCGCAGCGCCGACACCGAAGCCTACACCAACAGCTTCGCCCAGGCCCAGGAAGTCATGCAGCGAAACCGCCTCTTCGACCTCAGTCAGGAACCCGCGTACCTGCATCACCGCTACGGGCAACACGACTTCGGACGACATTGCATGCTCGCTCGGCGCATGCTTGAGGGAGGCGTTCCGTTCGTCAAAGTCACGCATTCCAATTACGACACGCACTTCGAGAATTTCGACTTCCACATCGAACAGCTCGGCGAGTTTGATCGCACGTTCGCCACGCTGCTCGACGACCTCGACCAGCGCGGCATGCTGCAGAGCACGCTGGTGGTGGTGATGTCGGAGTTCGGCCGGACGCCGACGATCAATCGCAACATGGGCCGCGACCACTGGGGGACGGCCTGGTCGGTCGCGATGGCCGGTTGCGGCATCGTCCCCGGCTCGTGCGTGGGACGCACCAACGACGCCGGCACCGCGGTCGTCGATCGCATGGTGAACGGCGGGCATCTGTTCCATACCTACTTCAAGGCCCTGGGCCTCGACCCGACGCGCAGCCATAGTGTCGAAGGCCGACCAGTTCCGATGGCCGACCCGGCCGCGTCCGCGATCGACGAGATCTTGGCGTAATTTTTTTGAGCCCGCAGCGCGAGCAAGGGCAGGCACATTGCTTACCCTTGCTCGCGCTGCGGGCTCCTTTTCCAGTGAGCACCCCATGCCCGAGCCGACTTTCGATCCCGCCAAGACCAAGCTCGCTCTGGATCTCAAACACACGAGTCCGCTGCTCGCGTGCCGATTCGATCCCTCAGGCCGATTCGTCTTTGCCACGGCGCAAGATCACAACATCGTGCGTTGGGAGCTTTCGAACCAGAAGAAGACCGTACTCGAAGGCCATCGTTCGTGGGGCCGAGGATTGGCGTTTCAAGCCGATGCCAAGAAACTCCTGTCCGCCGACTACACCGGCAAAGTCAACGTTTGGCAGACCGACGCGGACGAGCCGAAGCCGGAACAGACGATCGACGCCCATGTCGGCTGGTGCCGGGCGGTGGTGATGGCGCCCGATGGCCGATCGTTCGCCACCTGCGGCAACGATCGGCTGGTCAAGATTTGGTCGTTTCCCCAGTGCCGGCTGGTGCGGACGCTCGAAGGCCACACGAGCCATGTTTACAATGTCGCGTTTCATCCCGACGGCAAACAGCTCGCCTCGGGTGACTTGCACGGCAACATCAAACATTGGGATCTAGAGAAAGGCGCCCAGGCGCGCACGATGGACGCGACGGTGCTGCATCGGTACGACCCGACGTTCCGCGCCGACCTGGGGGGCGTTCGCGGCATGACGTTCAACGCCGCTGGCACGCTCCTGGCCTGTTCGGGCATTACCAACGTCACCAATGCGTTCGCCGGCATCGGCAACCCGGCCGTCGTCCTCTTCAACTGGGAAAAGGGCGCCCAACAGACGATCCTGCGTCCGCTCCCCGTGTTTCAGGGTACCGGTTGGGGCGTACAGTTTCATCCCGACGGCAAGATCCTCGGCGCCGCGGGGGGCTCCGGCGGCGTGCTGCTGACCTGGCGCGCCGAGACGGCGAACGCCGCCCATAGCCTGACGTTGCCGAGCAATGCTCGCGATCTGCACCTGCATCCCGAAGGTCGCCGAATCGCGATTCCCTTCTTCGATTCGGCGTTGCGCGTTTACGAACTGAGTGCGTAGATGTCGCCGGATGACGTATGCAGACGGAAGATGAACGCCTATCAGCTGGCGGATGAATTCTTCGTCGCGAATTCGGACGACCCAAAAGACGTGAAAAACGAACGCGTACTTTGGAACCCAACGAATTGCTGCCTCGTCGGCTGTACATCGCGCGACCTTCGGATGGCCGCGTCCCGAGCAGAGAAAAGCCAATTCGTCTTCGCCTGCGGCGGGATTCTCGCTTGCGTCGCGGCGTCTTCCGGCTTAGGCTGGCTTTCTGTTCCGATCGCACCGGCCGAGGGTCTGCCATGCGTCTGCTTTGCTTGCTTGTCCTTTGTTCGTTTGCCATGCCGAACTGGGCCCAGACGACATGGAAGGGGTCCGGGAAGAACGGCGCCGTCTCCGCGGGGGGCGCGGCAGCGGTCGATGCCGGCGTGGCGACGCTCAAGGCCGGCGGCAACGCCGTCGACTCCGCCGTCACCACTCTCTTTGCCATGTGCGTCACCGATGCCACGATGTTTTGCTTTGGCGGCGAAGTCCCCATCCTCGTCTACGACGCCAAACGCAACGTCACTGAAGTGATCGCCGGCCAAGGCGTCGCGCCGCGGCTGGCGACGCGCGAACACTTCCTCAAAAAAGGCGGCATTCCCAAGTCCGGCATCGAATCGCCCACCGTCCCCGCGTTGCTCGACGCCTGCCTGGTCGCCCTGGAACGCTACGGCACCATGACGTTCACGGAAACCGCGACCCCCATGCTCAAACTGCTCGACGAGGGCAATCTCGATTGGCACGCCGACCTCGCCAAGACGACGCGACGGCTCATGGACGCGGAAAAGTCGGCCGGCGGCGACCGCAAACGCGGCCTGCGCCTGGTTGCGGACTATTTCTACCGCGGGCCGATCGCACGCGAGATCGACGCCTGGAGTCGCCAGAACAACGGACTCATTCGCTTCAGCGATCTCGCCACGCACACGACCGCCATCGAGGAGCCGATGACGTTCAATTACCGGGGGCACGTCGTCGCCAAGTGCGGGTTCTGGACGCAGGGGCCGTACCTGCTTCAGACGCTGCAATTGCTCGAGCCGTTTAATCTGAAGAAGCTGGGGCACAATCAGGCCGACTCGATTCATTTGACGGTGGAGGCGATGAAACTGGCGCTTGCCGACCGCGACGTACACTACGCCGACCCGTGGTTCGCGAAAATCCCGGCCCAGGAATTATTCGAATCGGAGTACGTGCGGATGCGCCGGGAGTTGATCGATCTGAAAAAAGCGTCGCTGGAATGGCGGCCGGGCGATCCTCGGCTGGAACTGCCGATCATGAAGAACCCGCCGGTCTTTCCCGGCAAGGGAAACGCCGACAAGGACACAACTACGTGCGTGGTCGCAGACAAGTTCGGCAATGTGGTGTCGGCGACGCCGAGCGGTTGGAGCGGCGTGGTCGCGGGGCCGACGGGCGTGTGGCTCGGCTCGCGTCTGCAGAGTTTCAATCTCTGGGAGAACCATCCCAACTGTCTGCAACCGGGTCAGCGGCCGCGCATCACCCTCACGCCCGGCATCGTCTTCAAGGCCGGCAAACCGGTCTTCGCGGTCAGCGTCGCCGGCGGCGACGGCCAGGATCAGGCGGCGCTGCAGATGATCATGAACCACATCGATTACGAACTGTCGGCCGAGGATTCGGTGCAGGCGCCTCGCTTCGGCACCAACCACCACATCGGCTCGTTCGGACAGACGAAGCCGGCCCTGGGCAGTCTGCTAATCAACCCGGAGGTGGGACCGAAGATCATTGAGGAACTGCGGTCGCGGGGGCACAAGATTACGGAGCAGAAGACAGGGATTTGGCGGCCGTCGATCATCGTGATCGACGCGAAGACGCGTATGTTCCACGCCGCCGGCGACCCGCGCGGCTACCGCCACGCGGCGGGGTATTGATCGTTTAATACCCCGCGACGCTGCCGCTGAGCCGCCTGTCTGCAGCTCCCACATAACCGCCCGTACGCGGATTTACCCAGATCGAGTGCCCGTCCCCCTGCCGCTGCGCCGTCACCCGATGGCCCAACTTCCGCAGGCTCTCGGCCGACGCCGCGTACTTCTCGGCGCCCTCGAACTTCACTTCGTCCGGGAACCATTGATGGTGCAGACGCGGCGCGTCGACCGCTTCCTGGATCGGCATCTCGTAGTCGATCACGTTGATGACGATGTTCAGCACCGTGTTGATGATCGTTCGACCCCCGGGACTGCCGGTCACCAACAGCACCTTGCCGTCCTTGACCACGATGGTCGGCGTCTGCGAACTGAGCATGCGTTTGCCGGGGGCGATAATGTTGGCGGGCGTGCCGATCTGGCCGGCCTTCGTCGTCTTGCCGGGCTGCCAGTTGAAATCGAGCATCTCGTTGTTGAGCAGAAACCCCGCGCCGGTCACGACGACGCGCGAGCCATAGCTTTGCTCGAGAGTGTAGGTGTTCGCGACCGCGAAGCCGTCCTTGTCGATGATCGAAAAGTGCGTGGTGCTGTCCCCCTCGATCGTGAGCGAAACGTCCTTGGCGAGCGATTCGCTGGGCGTCGCTTTCGTTCGGTCGATGTCCTTGGCCCATTTGTCGACGTTGGACTTGCTCGCGATCACGTCGGGGATTTCCGTGAATGCGGGGTCGCCGAGGAAACGCGCGCGGTCGAAGTACGTGCGTCTCATGGTCTCGATAAGGAGATGAAGCGTTTCGGGGGCGAAACGAGGATTTTTCTTGAGGTCGAACCTTTCGAGGACAGCGAGCATCTGCATGAGACAGACGCCTCCGGAACAGGGGGGCGGCGGAGCATAGAGGTCGTAGCCGCGGTAAACGCCATGCACGGGCTTGCGTTCGAAAGCCTTATAGCCCTGGAGATCGTCTTTAGTAATGAGGCCGCCGCCGCGTTTCATCTCCAGGGCGATGAGGTCGGCGATGGGCCCCCGGTAGAAGGCGTCGGGGCCGTGTTCGGCGAGGAGACGCAAGGTCTTGGCGAGATCGGGTTGTTTCAGGCGGTCGCCGGGCTGCCAGTCGCCGCCGGCGGGTTTGCCGAAGACGCGCTGGAGTTCGGCGAAGTTTTGGGAGTTTTTCATAATGCCGTTGAGCGACTGGGCGTGATGTTTGTCGAGCAGAAACCCCGCCTCGGCCAGGTGGATGGCGGGGGCGAGGACGTCTTTCCAGGGGAGTTTGCCGAATTTCTGGTGCGCGAGCGCCAGCCCGCGGACGGTACCGGGGACGCCGACGACGCGATGTCCGGTTTGCGGATGGCCTTTAGGGAACATGTGGACAGTCGCAGCGGCCGGCGCGGTTTCGCGGTAGTCGATGACGGTGGGAGGCGCCTTGGGGGGGTGCAGCACCATGAAGCCGCCGCCGCCGATGTTGCCCGCGGCGGGATGGGTCACGGCGAGGGCGAAGGCGGTGCCGACCGCAGCGTCGACGGCGCTGCCGCCTTGTTGTAATAAGGTCAGGCCCGCCTGCGAGCCCGGTTCGGAGACCGACACCACGACTCCCTGCCGGTGTTCAATTTGCGCCGAGGCCGGAGCGCATGAGAAGGCGGCGAACAGGCAGTAGAGACGTAGTTTCATGATCGGATTCCTTTGAAAATGAGGCTGAAATGAAATCGCGGCAGTTGGGAAAATGGGGATGGAAACTCCGGCTGGACTCGTGGAGAATAAAAGAATCGCGGGTGAAATCCAGAAAATTCCCCCTCAAGTTCGCTTTCGCTGTTAGAATTCGGATAATCCGACTTCCTCTTTGAGGGAAAGTCTGCTCCTGGGTTTGACCGTCCAGCACTCGGCCAAAAGACCCGTTGTAGGTTGTGAACGTTGGCGTAAGACCAGGATTGCATCGTCATGCCGGAACCGGTTCTATCTCAGATCGGACGCTATGCCGTCGTCGCGCACATCGCGAGCGGGGGGATGGGCGCGGTTTATCGTGCCATCGATTCCAGCCTCAACCGCACCGTCGCCCTCAAAGTCCTGTCCCCGGATCTCGCCGGCAAGGCCAACATGCTCGAACGCTTCCGTCGGGAAGCACGCAGCGCCGCCAAGCTCCATCACGAGAACATCGTCGCCGTCTACGAGTTCGGCGAAGTGCATGGCACCTTCTACCTGGCCATGGAGTACGTCTCCGGCATCGACCTGCACGAATACATCGTCAGCAAGCCGAACGGCCAAATCGACGTCGACGAAGCCAAGCAGATCATCATCCAGGCGGCCAAGGCGCTTGATCACGCCCATCGCCTGGGCATCACTCATCGCGATATTAAGCCCTCGAATTTTCTCATCTGCGCCCAGGGCGAGGATTTCAAAGTCAAGCTGACCGACTTCGGCCTGGCTCGCGAAAACACCAGCGAAGACTTTCGGCTCACGAAAGACAACACGACGCTCGGCACCGTCGACTACATCTCGCCGGAACAGGCCAAGGATTCCGGGATGGCCGACATCCGCAGCGATCTCTACTCGCTTGGATGTACGTATTACCATATGGTCGCCGGGCATGCGCCGTTTCCGACCGGTTCGCTGACCGAGCGAATCCTGGCGCATTTCCAGAAGGAAGCGCCGGACGTTCGGCGGTTGAATTCGGCAGTCCCCGATCGAATCTGGAACGTGTTACGAAAGCTGCTTGCCAAGAATCCGGCCGACCGTTATCAGCTGCCGCTGGAATTGCTGCGCGATCTGGAAACGCCGGAGCGGTTTCTCGCTTACCTCAAGCAAAGCCCGGAGGGGGAGCGCACCCTGGTCGAGGGGGGCGGGCCGCGCGTGCGCGCCTTCGATCCGACGGTGGTGCTGGAGCGAAGTAGCGGTGAAGGGTTGGACGTGTTGCCCGATACCATCGGCTTCGCGGACGAGAAGCCGGCGCCGGTCCACGTGAAGAAGCCTATAGCGACGAAACCGATTGCCAAGCCCGCGGCGGCCAAGCTGGCGGCGAAGCCCGGGCCCGAGACGCCCGAAGAGATGCCGACGCCTCATCCGCGCAAGACGCCGGAAGAGTTGCCGATCTCGGTGCGGACCGAAACCAAGACGGCGGGGAAGCCGAAGCGACAGGCGGAACGCAAACCGCATGCTCCGGAGATGACGCACAAGCACGCACACGTCGAGAAGAACGCGTCGGCGGCACGGAAGATGTGGATCCTCGCCGGCGCGGGGGGCGTCTTCCTGATCGGGTTGATCGCAACTTTGATCGTTGTGTTCACGCGCGAGGCTCCCAAACCGCAGCCGTCGCCGCCGCCTGTGGTTAACCTCCCGGTCGAACTTCCGCCGCAACCGCCGCCCAAACCGACGCCGCTGAAACCGACGCCGCCCAAACCGGCACCGCCCCCGTTCGGCCCGTATCTCGCCAACCTGAAGCCGATCCCGGCGGCGTCCATTGACGTCGCCAAGGCGCGCAAAGATTTCCTCGGCCCCTTCGCGACCCCGCCGAGTTCCCCGAGCGCAGCCACGACGATCCTCGTCAGCCGGGCGCCGATCGCGGGCAAGCAGACGGTTCCCACACTGCATCACGCCTGGAAAGAAGCGAGCCAACTCGAACAGGCGATTATCGAGATTCACGATCGCGGCCCCCACTTCGTCAGTACGTTGCCGCCGCTCAACCTGCGACATCTCGTTGTACAGGCGGGGCCGGGGGTTCGGCCGTTGATCGTCTGGGACGTGCAGCCGACCAGCAGTGCCGCACTTGCCGCGTTCGTCAATGCCGACGTGACGCTGCGCGATCTCGACATCGCCATCGTCGCGCGCACGCGTGCCGAGGCGCCCATCCAACTCTTCCATTTAGAAGAGGGTGCGTTTCACGCCTGGAATTCCCATGTGCAACAAGTCGGATCGGCGCCGCAAGGTTGCACCGTCGTCCGTTTGGCGAGCAACAGCATGGCTCTGGCGCAGATCGACTTCCACGCCTGTACGATGCGCGGCGACGATCTCCAGGCGGTACGGCTCGAGCAAGTCTCGGCCGACGTGCTTTTCGAAAATTCGCTCATGGTCGGCGGCAAGCTCCCCGCGATCGACTGGACGCATCGCGAGGTCAAGGGGAACTCCGTCCGCTTCGTCAACTCGACCTTGGTCGCTCACGAACACCTGCTGCGCTGGCGCGCCGACGCCAGCGGGGCCACGCTCAGCCCCATTCTGGCAGGCTGGGCCTTCGACTCCGTGCTCGCTCGCCAGGGCGCCGGCTCCGGCAATCTCCTCCACCTCGACGCGGGAGTCCTGGCGGCGAACGTCACCTGGAACGTAGTCAATTCCGCGTACGTCGGCTGGAACGACCTGCTCCATTCCCCTAGCGTGAACATCGCGACGCTCGAGCAATGGCGTGCGCGCAATAACAAGAAGGAAGGCGACGTCCTCATCGCGGATCCCTGGACCGCTGAGGCGGGAGACGACGTGTTTGGGTTCCTGACGCATCGGCTTGGCATCGGTTCGGTCTCGCGGCCGGGAGCGCTCGGCTGTCCGCTCGAAGAGTTGCCGCCTCAGCCGTATCCCTGGCAAGCCCGCGTCCTGGGTTGGCTTGAGACGAACTACGACGGCTTGCCGTTGCCGCAGCTGCCGTTCCCCGACGCCGGCAAACCGGAGATTCCCGGCGGCGACGAGACCCGCTACTCCGGCGAATTGATCGACGCGGACAAGCTGACGCTCGAAAAGTTCGACCTGGCCGCACACGTCGAAGCGAACATGCGTACGAAGAAGTTGGCCGACAAGATTGTGATACAGATCCGCGGCAAAGGCGTCATGCGCTCCAGCCCGCTCAAGCTCGCCGGCGTGCACTTGATCTTGCACGTCGATAAGAGCTCGGGCCTGGAATTGGCGACCTTCAATCTCGGGTCGGGCCGACCGTTTTTGGAGATCGAGGACGGCAAACTGGAGTTGATCAACGTTCGCCTTCGGCCCGAGGGAGCAATGAAATTGGCCACGCCGCCGATCCTGATTCGAGGCGTCGGCAGCGATCTCCATCTGACCAACTGCCGGCTTGAAGGGGGCAAATCGGGAGAGTCGCTGAGAACGCTGATCTCGCTCGAAGCCAAGACGGAACACGAGTTTCATCGCTTGACGCTGCGCGAATGCGTGCTGAAATCGCCCCGCAGCGCCATCGAAGTGAAAGGGCAAAGCCTGGGGGTCTCGGCCGAGGGGTGCCTGTTCTTGAGCGCCGGCTCGGTGTTTGCACTGGTACCGGGCGAACCCGTCGGTCCGCGGCCGGACGTGTTTCTCTTCCTAAGAAAGAGCACCTGTGCGTGGAAAGCTTCGCTGGTGCATGTCGTCGGTACGGAGGACGAGATTTGGCCCGCGTTCGCGCATCCGTTGGTCGTGCAAGCATCCCAGAATTATTTCCTGAACCCGTTCGGCGGCACCGCGCCCTTGCTGCGCGGCGACGGCAGCCTCCTGCAGCACGGCGTACTGATCTGGCAAGGAAAAAACAACGTCTTCGATGCCGCATCGCTGAAGGCCATGGAGCAGTCGAGCGTCGATTGGGCCGGCATGTGGGGCCCGTGGGCCGAGACGAATTCCAAATGGGTCGACGCCAAACGCGATCCCGAACTGGTACAGTTTCATGCTCCGAAATACTCGCTCTTGGCGCTGCCCAAGTCGGCGGGCGTGACGCCGATCCCGGGTGCCAATCTCAAAGTTCTCGGCCTCGCTGCGAATTGATCCGGTCCTTCCGCGCCAATTCGAAGCTCGGCGGCTTACGAAAACTCGGCTTGCATCTTCTTCGCAATTGCGATATTCCCCCGCTCCTTCATCCACTTAAATGGAACTCCGGGGGGAGTCTCTCATGTGCCTACGTTCTCTTAGTTGCGCGCTGCTAGTACTGGCCACCGCTGCGAATGGTTGGTCGCAGAACCAACTGGAAGTCTTGGCGGCGCCCCAGATGCAGCACAGCACCATCGCCATGCCGGAGAACGCCAACTACGAGGTCTACAACGACGCCGCCGAGCCCTCGGCGATGCCCGGTTGCATCTACTTCGGCGGCGGCTACAACTTCCTCCAACCCGCCTGGCAGCGCAACCCCGCTTCGGTTCGCACGAGCGTGAACGCCGGCGTCGTCAACTCCAGCCCTTCGGACTTCACCTGGGATATGAAGGGATCGCCCAGCGCCTTTGTCGGCTACCGCGCTCCCGACGGCTTCGGTCTGCGCGGCCGGTGGCAGAGTTTCGATCAGGGAGTCTCCGAAAACTACGCCGCCGGAATCGACACCGTCACAACCGCTCGGCCACTCAATCTCGGACTCACCGCGCCCGTCGGCGGCAATCTCCTGGCCGAATCGTGGCTCAATATCAGCACCTACGATCTCGAATTCACCCAGGACATGACCCTCAATAATTGGACCCTCACGGTCAGCGCCGGCGGACGCTACGCCCACACCAACCAGCGCTACAACGCATTCACGAACGCCGCCGACGGCACGCTCACCGGTTCGCTGGTCTCCAGTCACAACTTCAACGGCGCCGGCCCGACCATGGCGCTGGGCGCCCGGCATCCCTTCGGCTGCAAATGTCTGACGCTGTACAGCGTGGGCCGAGGATCGCTGCTCTGGGGTTCGACCGAACGCACGGCGTTCCAGGCCGACGCAACCGGTACGGTGACGAATTTCGCGACGCAGAACGCCACGGATGTTCGTCCTGTTCTTGAGCTGGAGATCGGTTTGGAATACGCGGTGACGGTGGGCCAATCGCGCTGGTTTGTGCAGAGCGGCTTCCTGGGACAGGTATGGTTCAATGCAGGGGGCGCCGCCCAGTCGACCGGCCTGGATCTGCTCGATCAGTCGGACAGTAACTTGGGCCTGCTCGGCATCAGCGTCCGCGCGGGCGTGCAATATTAGTGCCGGTTCGTTGAGCGCTCGTGCGGGATCCGGCGAGCGCTGAACGAAAACGGCCTCAATGCTCTTCCGGCTCGAGGTGTTTGAGGAACTGCAGCGTTTCGCTGGCCATCACGCCCGGTCCGGGAATGGCGGCCCATTTGCCGACCAGGCGCGGGCCCGCTTCGATGCGGTACAAATTGATGCCGCGGATCACGCCGCCGCGGTCGTTGGGGAGCGTCCAGCTGATGGCCAGATTGTTTCCCTGACGGATGCCGATGCCGCTAAACGTGCTGCCGTTGCCGATCACCCAGTTGACGACGTACACTTCTTTTTGCTTCGAGATAACGCAGATCCCTGAGTAGGTCTTGCCGTTCATCTCGGCTCCCTTACAGGTGTAGTAGCCGGTGAACTCGCCGACCTCGGCGGTATCGCCCTTCTTTTTTTCACTGGGTTCGTCGGTTCGTTCCGGATTGCCCATGGCCAGGAGAGCGGCCAGATAAACGAGAGGCAGATTCATGACGGAACTCCCTTTCAAGAAAAATGGAGAGTAGCCATGCGCAGGATACCGCAAATGGGAAGCTTAAGGGAAGAGCAGATCTAGTGCATCGCGAAGCCGAGCGAATCCTCCAGCTTCTTCTTCTGCACGATGTCGAGCTGGCGATGCAGCAGTTTGATCGTGTAGCCGCCGCGAAGTTGGCCGTTCTCGATGTACATCCAGTCGCGAATGCGTGATTGATCCACGCTCATGCGGTCGCCCACGTTGATCTTGCGTAGATGAATCGGATCGTTATTGACCTTGCCGTGAAAGGTCTTGCCGTCGAAGTGAAGCGACGTCAGCCAAATCGCTTCGGAGTGATTGCCTTCTTGAAGGATCGCCTTGACGGCGAATCCCGTCTGGTTCGCCTTGGGCTCCTGCATTACGCGGATGAACTGGGCGAGATGGGCCTGCGACTCGACGGCCTCGCGATCCCATTCGGAATCGTGATCGCCCACCAGCACGTAGTAGGGATTGTTGATCCGTTCGCGCAGCTCGCCTTCCTTGAGAGGCGGACGATAACAACTCGGAACGCAGACGACGATCGCAACGAGGAAAAGGCAACGGCGCACGGCTGAACCCTCCTTGGCTACCGGACATCGGGCCTCATTGTGCCCGTAAGGCGAACTTATGTCAACGCAACTCTGGCCCGACCCCCTCATTCGGGCGCGCCAATTCTTTCTGGCACAAAATACGGCGATGAGTTAAAAGAGGGGGGTAATCCATATTAACCAAGGAAGGTTCCTCCCATGGCCTTTGCATTGATCGCGGCGGAAACGGCTTTTCAGCAGATCGTTTTGGAGCAAGCGTTGAGCTATGCTCAGGAAATGGAGAAGACGCTCGATCGCTCCGCGGACGGTAAAGTTCTGGATGCTTGCGAAACCGTGTCGTTGGCT
>JBBQPM010000199.1:0-12891 GCA_038217425.1 Gemmatales bacterium | reverse complement strand
CCCCGCCCCTCTCCCGGTGGGAGAGGGGAGAGAATAGCGCTGTAGTGTTAAGCGCTCGCCAGGGCCGACATGTAAACGAAGAGTGCACTGCCGGAAAAAAACGCACCTCGTTTCCCGGGCAGAGCCCGGGAACGAGGCTGTTTTTTTCTCACACCTATTCTTCGTGTGTCTTCCGTCGCCGGTACTTCGTTTGTTTACTGCGGTACAACCTTGAGTTTCACGTTCTGATCCTTGCGACGCACCACGACTTCAATCTCCTTACCGGCGACCTGTTGGCTCATCACCGTCATGTACGTTTGCAGGTTCGTTACCTGCTTGCCGGCGATCTCGAGGATGACGTCGTGATCCTTCAGGCCCCCCTTCTCGGCAGCGCCGCCGGGGACGACGCCTTCGAGGTAGACGCCTTCCTTCTCGTAGTTGTAATCGAGCCGAAGACCGAGCTTCGGGCCAGACGGGCCCCCCTTGACGGCGGGGCTGGCGACGGCGACGAACTCGGGGCGTTTCTCCGCGCCGCTTAAGTCCACGACGATCTTCTGCGCCAGGTCGGCAACTTGCTTCATGCCGACGAGGTTGATCTTGTCCGCGGTGTCGCTGGGACGGTGGTAATCGCTGTGCGAACCGGTGAAGAAGAAGAGGACGGGGATCTTCTTACGGAAAAAGGTGTCGTGATCGCTGGGGCCGGTGCCGCCGGGGCGCTTGGTGATTTTCAGGCCGTCGGTGTTCAGACGATCGACGAGCTGATCGAAACCCGTGCCGGTGCCGGTCCCTTCGACGTTGATCTTGCCCTCGCGAAGCCTGCCGACCATGTCGAGATTGAGCATGGCCGCGGTTTCTTCGAGCGGGAAGATCGGCTCCTTGACGTAGTGCGCGGAACCGAGCAACCCGAGCTCCTCGGCGCTGAACGCGATGAAGACGAGACGTCTGCCGGCACGCGCTTTGGTCTGGCCGAACCTGCGGGCGACTTCGAGGATCGTGGTCGTGCCCGAAGCGTTGTCGTCGGCGCCGTAGTGGATCTCGGTCCCTTTCACTTCCTTGGCGAGGCTTCCCCCCATGACGCCGAAGCCCAGATGATCGTAATGGGCGCCGACGACGATCGTTTCCTTGGCGAGTGGTCCATTCCCTTCGAGGACGCCGATGACGTTCTTGACGGCGATCGTCGTCGGCTTGGTGGCGACTTTCACCATGAGCTTCCACCCGACGAGCGGCGCGGATTTCGGCGTCAGGTCGCGGTTGACGTCCTGTTCGATGTCCCGAAGCGACTGGGCCAGCACGTTCTGCACGACAGCGTCGATGACGCTGCGGCGCACATGCAGGGCCGGGATGGGCGAGGCGCCCGACTTGCTCAGGTAGCTGAACTTTTCGAGCTGATCGTACGTCGCGAAGGGCTGCGGCGGCGTGGGGAAATCTTCGGGCTTCTTGCGGAAGCGTTCCAGGATCTCGGTTTCGAGAGCGAGCTTGCTGTCGAGTTCCGTGGAATCGTTGACGAGCACGAACCCGGCCGCCTTGTTGGCGACGGCGGTGGCGACCTTCTTGCGCAGGTCGGCCCAGCTATCGCGCGAGTTCACGCTGCCGCCGAACGGGGTCTTTTCGTTGCTGAAGCGAGGCGTGCGGCGCAGGGCGACGACGATCTTGTCCTTGACCGCCGCGTCCTTGTACTCGTCGAATTTAAGCTTGGCGTCGCTGATGCCGAAACCGACGAAGACGAGTTCCTTGGTGAACGAGCCGGAGCCGGAAAGTCCCATGACGTTGAAGTCCGTGCCGGGGACGAGCGTGATGGTTTGACCCAGCGGGCCGACGAGTTTTACGACGAGTTTGTCGCCGTCGCTGAGCGTATTGGGGCCCTTGATGGTGAAGTGCTGGAAGTACGAGCCGTCCTTGCCGGCGGGGGCGAGACCCGAGGCCTTGAAGGAGTCGGCGATGTAGTTGGCTGCGAGGTTGATGCCCTTGGTATCGGGACCTCGCCCCTGGCATTCTTCGGAAGCGAGGAAGTAGAGATCCTTCTTCATCTGCTCCAGACCGGGGCCGGTTTGCTGAGCCTGGAGCAGCGTAGGACAGGCGAGGAGAACGAGGAGGCGGAGCCCCCAGCGGATGGCCGACATTTCAAACTCCTTAAAAGCGTGGATTTTTGGGTGGGAATTTGACATCATTGTAAGTAGACGAACGTCGCCGCGAAAGAACATTCTGAAAATTGCAAAGGAACCGCGATGAATCTCGCGCGCATGGCCTGGGCGCTGGTGCTGAGCGTCCTGCCGATCTCCGCCGCTTTCGGCCAGCCCGATGCCAACGAATACTGGGACAACCTGCACCGGCAAAAGGCGACCGTGGCCGCGCAGGTGTTGCTGGAGACGTCGCCGCGCGGACAGCATCTTTGGCTCGAGGCGAGCAAGAAGTTCGGCATCTTCAGCGAAGGCGAGTTCGTGCCGACGACGGTCCCCAATCTGCCGGCCAAGTATCTGCTGCGCATCCGCGACAAGACCGGCGCCCCCGACGTCAGCGACAAGGATCCCAACGACATCCCCGAGCACGAAAAGGCCTATATCAAGGCGTTCGACCTTGCCGTGCAGTACGCCAACGACATTCCCCTGGAACGTTTCGTCGAGAGCGGTCGCGACAACGACTGGATCACCTACGGTCACTTGCTCAACAACCCGGGCGATTGGCGAGGCCATGTGGTGCCGATCAAGGGAATCCTGTCGCGCGTGACCAAGTATCCGGCTCCCAAAGTGCACAAAGACATGGGGATCCCGTTTCTGTACGAAGCCTGGATCAAGGGGCCTCGCAAGGGGGCGACGCCCTTTGTGGTCTATTTTCCGCACCTTCCCGAGGGACTGAAGCCGGCGGAGAAACTCGAGGTCGACGTGGAGTTTTACGGCTATTTCCTGAAGAACCACCTCTACACGGCCGCCGACAAGAAGTTTTACCAGACGCCGTTATTGGTGGGCCCGACGCTGCAGCTCAAGGGAGCGTTGCCGCGCGAGGAGGTGCAGGTTTCAATTCCGTTCACGGTGTTGGGCGTGGCGCTGACCATGTTTCTGGGATTGGGATTGATCGGCCTGGCACTGCGTTGGTGGTTCCAGCGTGCCGACGCTCAACACGAGCTGATGATCAGCAAGATTCGGCAAAGGCAGATCCAGGACGAGATGCCGATGTTTCCCCCCGACCCGGAGCCGGAGGTGCCGTTGGCTCTTCCCATCGACGCCATCGAACCGCGAGACGGTCCGCCGAGAACGTAGCCAGAATCGAGCCCGCAGCGCGAGCAAGGATTGTCCCTTGTTCGCGTTGCGGGCTCCGTAGAATGTTAACATGAAACGCCTGCTTTTTGTCGCCCTGTTGCTGCTCGTGCGACCGCTCGCCGCCGGGATCTACTACAGCGAAGAGACCTACGCCGACCTGCCCTCGCACTGGCGCGGCTTCTTGCTGGATCAGCGTGCGTTGCGGCTCGTCGCCGTCCCCGCGGGCGCCAATGTCGATGCCAGTCCGCTCCGGCTCAAGTATCTCGACGAAGCCAAGAGACTCGCCGACAAGGGCAAGCCGAGCGCCGACGAACAGGCCGACCTGGGCGCCCTCTACCTTCGGCTGGGCGAAGTCGGCAAGGCGATCGAAGTCTTACGGCCCGCGCAGCGTGCGCATCCCAATCACTTCGCGATCAACGCCAACATGGGCGCCGCCTGGCATCTCTCGGGCGATTGGCCTCAGGCGTTCGATTCGTTGCAGCGCGCCGTCGAGCTCGCCCCCGGCAAATGGCAGCATGTCGAGGAACTCCACCTCAAACTCGTGCGTCTACGCATGAAGCAGTCAAAGTTGACTCGGCCCCTCGACGATCTCTTCGCAGTCCAGTACGCGCTGGGCGAAGCCGGCAAGCTCGCGGACGCCGAGCGCAAGAAGCTCCCCGCGCGGGCCGTTGCGCTCACGCAACAGCTCGCGCTCTGGTTCCCCAACGACGGCCAACTCCTGTGGCAACTCGCCGAACTTGCCAACGCACACGGCGACCTGCGTAACGCGGCGAGCATGATGGACGGTTGCGTCACGCAATTCGCGATGCTCGATCCGCTCCTCAGGCAGCATCGTCAGATCATCAAGGAGGCGCTTGCCAGGCAAGGGGACGCCGCCCACGACAAGGAACATCAAGGGACGCTGGCGTTTCGCTCGCGCCGGCCGTTGCTCTCGCGCTTCATCGCCCTGCCGCTCCCCCCCATCAGCGCCGCCGGCGTCAACCACGTGCCCTGGGAAGCGTTCAACGAAACGACCGTCGAGGCCGGCTTCAAGCCGAAATTCTCCAGCTACGTCCTGGAACTCGAAAAGAAACAGGTCTCGCTGGCGGGCTTCATGTTTCCGCTCGGCGAAAACCTCGAACTGGAGACGTTCCTGTTCCTGGAATCGCCTGTCGGCTGTTGGTACTGCGAGATGCCGGAAACGACGAGCATCCTGCACGTGCGTCTGGCCAAGGGTTCGACCACGACGTACCAGCGCGGTTACCTAAAGGTGGCGGGGACGTTGACGCTGAACCGGACCGATTCCGAGGATTTCCTCTACTCCTTGCAAAACGCCCGGATCGTCGGGCTGGATTGAAAGAAAATGCCTACCCAAAGAGTCAGAGAGCACAGAGATAAAGATGAGAAGGAAAGGGGGAAAAGCGGTTCTGCAAAAAACCGATACTTCCCCCGCCTCTGCGGCTAATTTTGAAGACTTTGCGCTCGCACTTTTTACTCCGGATAGAGCGGCGTGCTCAAGTAACGTTCGCCCAGGTCGGGCAAAATCACGACGATCAGCTTGCCCGCGTTCTCCGGGCGATTCGCAACTTGCACCGCCGCGTGCGCCGCGGCGCCGCAACTGATGCCGCACAGCATCCCTTCTTCGCGCGCCAGGCGCCGTGCCATCGTGAACGAATCCTCGTCCTGCACCTGGATCACCTCATCGACGATCGCCAAATTCAGGTTCGCCGGCACGAATCCGGCGCCGATCCCCTGAATGCGATGTCGGCCCGGAACCAGCGGCTGATTGTTCCGCTTCTGCGTGATCACCGGACTCAGCGCCGGCTCGACCGCGATGGCCTTGAATTCCGGCTTTCGGCTCTTGATGACCTCGGCGACGCCCGTGATGGTGCCGCCGGTGCCGACGCCGGACACGAGGATATCGACCTTGCCGTCGGTATCGCGCCAGATTTCCTCGGCGGTCGTCTTGCGGTGGATTTCAGGATTGGCGGGGTTGTCGAACTGCTGCGGCATAAAGGAGCGGGGCTTGAGTTCCTCGACGAGTTCCTTGGCCTTGGCGATGGCGCCGTTCATGCCTTTGTCGGCGGGGGTAAGGACGATTTCGGCGCCGAAGGCTTTGAGAAGCCGCCGGCGTTCCAGCGACATCGACTCGGGCATGGTGACCATGAGCTTGTAGCCGCGCGCGGCACAAGTGAAGGCGAGCCCGATGCCGGTGTTGCCGGAGGTCGGTTCGATGATGATGGTGTCCTTCTGGATCTTGCCGTCCTTCTCGGCGGCGTCGATCATGGCGACGCCGATGCGGTCCTTGACGGACCAGAGGGGGTTGAAGTTTTCGAGTTTGCCGACAACGGTGGCCTTGGCGCCGTCAACGACGCGGCGCAGTCGGATGAGGGGCGTATTGCCGACGCACTGGGTGATGTCGTCGTAAATCTTGCCGCGAAAGCCTTCAGGCATGGGATCCTCCATGGACGGAACCAGGGTTAGTCTGGAGGCGTTTTACCCGGCGGAGGCGCGATTGGCGAGGGCCGAAAGTGTTAAATTCGCCGGGGAAAACGAGAGGCGAGGGGCGCGGCGCGAGCCCTACAGTATCGCGCACTGAGCAGTGCCTACACACCGTAGGGCTCACGCCTCTAGCCCTGGGGGCGCCGATTACTGGTCGGCGGGCTTCTTCCTTTTGCCGAACGGACTGTCGGCCTGCATCTTCTTGAACTGTTCGAGGTCGAGCGAGCCGCTGGTGGCGGCCGCGTCGAAGCGCTTGAGCATGCCTTCGCGCAATTTGGTGGCCGCCTCTTCGCCGCTCTTTTCCTTCACCCTGTCCGAGAACCTGGTGACAATGGTCGTGTATTCTTCCTTGGTCACTTTGCCGTCGCCGTTGGCGTCGATCTTTTTGAAGATCTCTTCGGGATTGCCGAACCCCTTCTTCCTTTTCTTGTCCTTTTCGCCGCCGAAGCTATCGCCCGAGAAGGCGACGAGGGCGAACGCGGCGAGCAGAGTGCAAAATCCAAACAACTTGGCCATGACGAGACTCCATAAAATGGGATTGTGGGTGTGGTCCGCTGAAGGATTAAACACCGCTGGGCTCCAGAAGTCCACGATTCTCATGAAGAATTAATCGCCCAAGGAGCCGCCATGAGCATGGACAGCATCGACGCCAGCCGACTGCCGCCGCAAAACCCGGAGGCCGAGCGCAGCCTCCTGGGTTGCCTGCTGCGCAACAACGAACTCATCAGCGAAGTCGTGCAGAATCTGAGGACGGAACACTTCTACGCGGTCGCCCATCAGCTGATTTACAAGGGGATCACGCATCTCTACGTCGACAAGGCTCAACCGGTCGATCTGATCACGCTGGCCAACCATCTGAACGAGATGAACGCCATCGCTCCGGACACGAAGTTCAAGGACCGCAAGGACAAGCAGGAGCAGGTAACCCAGTACGAAGAGGTAGGCGGGGCGAAATACCTGGCGGAGCTGTGGGACGCCGCCCCCGTCGTCGGCAACGCGACCTCGTACGCCAACATCGTTCGGCAAAAGGCGATCGTCCGGTTCCTGGTGAGAACCTGTCACGACATCGAGAGGGAAGCCTTCGACCAGAGCCGACCGGCCCAGGAACTGCTCGATCACGCCGAGAAGCGGATCATGGAGATCGCCGAGAAGGGCCTCACCGGCGAGACCAAATCGCTGCAGGACGCGCTGCAAGAAGCATACACCCGGCTCGACGCCCGCAAGGCGCGTGGGCATCAGGACGTCAGCGGCATCCCGACCGGCTATCTCGATCTCGACAATCTGACCGCGGGCTTTCAGAACAACGAGCTCATCATCGTCGCCGCCCGGCCCAGCGTCGGCAAAACCGCCTTCGCCCTCAACATCCTCCGGCACATCTGCGTCGAGGAGAAACTCCCCGCGCTCTTCGTCAGCCTCGAGCAGGCCCGCATCGAAATCGCCGAGCGTCTGCTCTGCTGTCAGGCGAGGATTAACAGCCATAATTTGAGACGCGGCATGCTCAACAGCGAAGAAACGGACAAACTGTATCATGCGGGCCATCTTCTTTCCGAAGCGAAGATGTACATCGACGACACGCCCGGGCAGAGCATGCTGCGCATCGCCGCCAACGCCCGCCGGCTCAAGCTTCGGCACGGCATCCGCATCTGCGTCATCGATTATCTCCAGCTCATCGACCCCGACGACAAACGCGATAGCCGACAGGAGCAGGTCTCCGCCATCTCGCGCCGTCTGAAGTTCCTGGCCCGCGAACTCGAAATCCCGGTGATCGCGCTCGCCCAGGTGAATCGCTCGTCGGAGGATCGCCAGGACCGTCGCCCTCGGCTCTCGGATTTGCGCGAATCGGGCGCCATCGAGCAGGACGCCGACACCGTGATGCTGCTGCATCGCGCCGACAGTCCCGAGCCGGGGGTGTACGCCGACACCGACAAGATCGAGATCATTGTGGGCAAGCAGCGTAACGGCCCGACGGGCGAGATCGGCCTGGTCTACGTCAAGAAGTACATGCGTTTCGAGAATCTCGTACTCGAGCATTCCTCCGCGTACGGCGGCAATCTGTGACGCCGTCTTCGTCGGCTCTTGCGAGCGCTAAACGAAGACGTATATCAGACTCCATCCAGCGCTCCCTGGCCGGAGATTCTACATGCCGCTCGAACGTTCGCAGATTCGGTCCGCCGTCCACGAAGCCGTCCAGGCGCAGAAGATCGTGGACATGCACACGCATCTCTACCCCCCCAGCTTCGGCACCCCCGTCGCCCATCGCGGCGCCCAGACCGATCCCAACGGGCTCATGCTCTGGGGCGTCGATGAACTCGTCACCTACCACTACCTCATCGCCGAGGTTTATCGCGTCGTCCCGCCCAGCAAATTGCCGTACGAACAGTTCTGGGCGATGACGCGGGCCCAGCAAGCCGACCACATCTGGCAGCACCTGTTCGTCGAGCGTTCGCCCGTCTCCGAAGCGTGTCGCGGCATCGTCACCGCCATCAAGAAACTCGGACTCGATCCGAACGTTACTAGTCTGACGCCGCTGCGCGAATACTTCGCCGAGCAGGATCCGAGCGACTACATCGACAACGTCATGAAGATCGCCGGCGTCGAAAAGATCACCATGACCAACGCGGTGTTCGACGACAACGAACGGCAGCGCTGGCTCGACGGCGACCCGCGCGACCCGCGTTTCACCGGCGTGCTGCGCATCGATCCGATGTTGCACGACTGGGCGTCGGCGTCGAAGCGCATGAGGCCGTGGGGCTACAAGGCGAAGGGGGATCTGGGCAAGAACGACGTCAAGGAGGGCCGGCGTTTTCTGAGCGACTGGATCGGGCGCATCGAGGCGGCGTATCTCGCGGTCAGCCTGCCGCCGACGTTTCGCTACCCGGCCCTCAAGGGCGACGCCGAGAAGGCGGGAAACAAGGTGCTCGAGAAGATCATCTTGCCGACGTGCCAGGAACACAACCTGCCGTTCGCCATGATGATCGGTTCGAGCCGGGCGGCCAATCCGCAGCTCCGAGACGCCGGCGACATGACCGGCAAGGCCGACGTTCAGGCCGTCGTTCGGCTCTGCAACGACTTCCCGGACAATCGCTTTTTCGTGACGATGCTCTCGCGCGAGAATCAGCACGAACTCGCCGTCGCCGCCCGCAAGTTTGGCAACCTCATGGTCTTCGGCTGCTGGTGGTTCATCAACAATCCGTCGCTCATCACCGAAGTCACCAAGATGCGCGTCGAGCTGCTCGGCACCAGCTTCATCCCGCAGCACTCGGACGCACGCATCCTCGATCAGCTCGTCTACAAGTGGGACCACAGCCGGCGCATCGTCGCGGACGTCCTCACGACGAAGTACGAGGATCTCGCCGACGCCGGATGGAGCGTGGAGGCCGGCCCGATCGCCCGCGACGTGCGTTTTTACCTACGTGACAATTTCCTCGAATTCCTGAAGGGCAAGTAACATGAAACGCCTCGCTCTCCTGGTCATGTTCCTGGCTGGCTCCGCGTTCGCGCAAGATGGATTCACGCCCCTGTTCGACGGTAAAACTTTCGCCGGCTGGGACGGCGACCTCAAGATCTTCCGCATCGAAGACGGCGCCATCGTCGGCGGCAACCTCAAGGAAAAGGTCGCACGCAACGAGTTCCTCACGCACAAGACCGAGTTCGCCGACTTCGAATTGCGTCTGAAGTTCAAACTCTTGGGCGGCGACAAGGCCAACGCCGGCATTCAGGTTCGCAGCCGACGCATCCCCAACCATCACGAGATGATCGGCTACCAGGCCGACCTCGGGCAAAACTACTGGGGCGCCCTGTACGACGAATCGCGCCGCAAGAAAGTCCTCGCCGGCCCCAAGATCGAAGACGTACTGAAGGTTCTCAAGAAGGACGAATGGAACGACTACGTCATCCGCTGCGAGGGGAAGCGGATCCAACTCTGGATCAACGGCCTGCAAACCGTGGATTACACCGAGCCCGACGCCGCCATCGAACTCAAGGGCCGGATCGGTCTGCAGATTCACGGCGGCCCGCCCAGCGAGGCGTGGTACAAGGAGATTCGCATCCGCGAACTCAAGTAACCTCGGCGCCTCTTGGTTTCACCCGCGGCACGGATATATTGTCACTTATCCAACGCGGCTGAGTCGCCACCGTAGGGCAAGCCGCTCGCTTGCTCACTCCGCAAAAGGCAAGCGAGGCCGCTCGCCCTACGAATCGCCGGCAATAACTTGTCCGCAGCTTGCGGAGAAGTTCTACGGTAGGAAACCAGGGAGACGTGCCGCGTTCATGAATATGCTGACCCATCTGCAGAGACTCGAGGCCGAGGCGATTCACATCATGCGTGAAGTCGTGGCCGAGGCCGACAAGCCGGTCATGCTCTACTCCATCGGCAAAGACAGCGCCTGCATGCTCCACCTCGCCCGCAAGGCCTTCTACCCCGCGCCGCCGCCGTTTCCGCTCCTGCACGTCGACACCACCTGGAAATTCCGCGACATGTACGCCCTGCGCGAACGCATGGCCCGCGAATCCAAGATGGAACTCCTCGTCTATCAAAACCCCGAAGCCCGCGCCCTGGGCATCAACCCCTTCGAGCACGGCTCCCAGGTCCACACCCATCTCTGGAAAACGGTGGGCCTCAAGCAAGCCCTCGATCACTACCGCTTCGACGCAGCCTTCGGCGGCGGCCGGCGCGATGAGGAAAAATCCCGCGCCAAGGAACGCATCTTCTCCTTCCGCTCCGTCGCCCATTCCTGGGATCCCAAAAACCAGCGTCCCGAACTTTGGCGGCTCTACAACACCCGCAAGAACAAGGGCGAGAGCATCCGCGTCTTTCCCATCTCCAACTGGACCGAACTCGACGTCTGGCAATACATCCACAAGGAAAACATCCCGATCGTGCCGCTCTACTTCGCGGCTGATCGCCCCGTCGTCGACCGCGACGGCACCCTCATCATGGTTGACGACGACCGCATGCCGCTTCGGCCCGGTGAGACGCCGATGCGCAAGATGGTCCGCTTCCGCACGCTTGGCTGCTACCCGCTCTCGGGCGCCGTCGAATCCCAGGCGACGACGTTGCCGCAGATCATCCAGGAGATGCTGCTGACGACGACAAGCGAACGCCAGGGACGCATGATCGACCACGACGCGGCCGCGTCCATGGAGAAGAAGAAGCAGGAAGGGTACTTCTAATGGCTCACGTCTCCGACCTGATCGCCACCGACATCGACCAGTATCTGAAAGCCCACGAAACCAAGAGCCTGCTCCGCTACATCACCTGCGGCAGCGTCGACGACGGCAAGAGCACCCTCATCGGCAGACTTCTCTACGAATCGAAAATGCTCTTCGAGGACCAACTCGCCGCGCTGGTCGCTGACTCGAAGAAGGTCGGCACCCGCGAGGGCGAGATCGATTACGCCCTCCTTCTCGATGGTCTGGCCGCGGAGCGCGAGCAGGGCATCACCATCGACGTGGCGTATCGCTTCTTCTCCACGGATCGCCGTAAGTTCATCGTCGCGGACACCCCAGGGCATGAACAATACACGCGCAACATGGTCACCGGCGCCTCGACCGCCGACCTCGCGATCATCCTCATCGACGCCCGTAAAGGCGTCCTCGTGCAGACGCGCCGGCACAGCTTTCTCGTCTCGCTGATCGGCATCCGCCATGTCGTGCTCGCGATCAACAAAATGGACCTCGTCGGCTACTCGAAGGAGATTTACGACAAGAT
Source organism: Gemmatales bacterium (assembly GCA_038217425.1). Taxonomy (GTDB): domain Bacteria; phylum Planctomycetota; class Planctomycetia; order Gemmatales; family Gemmataceae; genus JAIEPT01. The sequence continues at coordinate 1,467 of JBBQPM010000199.1, read as the reverse complement.
CGAAGCCGAGTACCGGACGTTCGCCAAGCAGATCGGACTCGAGGACATTCAGGTCATTCCGATCTCGGGGGTGAAGGGCGACAACATCGTCGAGAAGAGCCTGCACACGCCGTGGTACGCCGGGCCGACGCTCATGCATTTTCTGGAGACGGTCGAGATCGACGAACTCCGTTTGCAGCAGCAGCCGTTCCGCATGCCGGTGCAGTGGGTGAACCGTCCGAACCTCGACTTCCGGGGCTTCGCGGGAGTCATCGTCGGCGGCACGATTACGAAGGGCCAGCGGATCAAATCGATGCCGTCGGGCAGGGAAAGCACCGTGACGCGCATCGTCACCGCCGACGGCGACCTCGATTCCGCCGTCGCCAATCAATCGGTCACGTTGACGCTTGCCGACGAAATCGACTGCTCGCGCGGCGACGTGATTTGCTCGGCCGACGCTCCCGCGCAAGTTGCCGACCAGTTCGAAGCGACCGTCGTCTGGATGAGCGAGCAGCCGATGCTTCGCGGCCGAAGCTACTTGATGAAGATCGGCGCCAAGACGGTCACGGCGACGGTGCTACCGCTCAAGTACAAGATCAACATCAACACGCTCGAGCACGTCGCCGCGGAGAAGCTCGACCTGAACGAGATCGGCGTCGTCGAACTGGAACTGGACCGCCCCATCGCGTTCGACCCCTATCAGGAGAACCGCGACACCGGCGGTTTCATCCTGATCGACCGCATCACGCACAACACTGTCGGCAGCGGCATGCTCCGCGGCGCGCTCAGGCGTTCGCAAGTGATCGACTGGCAAGCGGTCGAGATCAATAAGCAGGCGCACGCGAACATCAAGGGCCAACGGCCGTGCGTGGTGTTTCTTACGGGTCTCTCCGGGGCAGGAAAAACGGAGATCGCGAACCTCGTTGAGAAGAAGCTCTTCGCGGAGGGCCGGCACACGTATCTCCTGGAAGGCGACAGCATCCGTCACGGGCTCAACAAGGATCTGGGCTTCACCGACGTCGACCGCGTCGAAAACATTCGCCGGGTGACGGAGGTCGTACGGTTGATGGTGGACGCCGGGCTGATCGTGATCACGGCGTTCATCGCCCCGTTCCGCAGCGAGCGCCGGGCGGCGCGCGCGGCCCTGGAGCCGGGCGAGTTCATCGAGGTCCACATCGATACGCCGATCGCGGTGGCGGAGGAGCGCGACGCCAAGGGGCTGTACAAGAAGGCCCGCAGCGGCGAGCTAGAGAATTTCACCGGCATCGATTCGCCGTACGAACCGCCCGAGGCGCCGGAGGTCCACATCGACACGACGCGGGTGACGCCGGAGGCGGCGGCGGAGCGGATCGTGGCGGAGCTGCGCGAGCGGGGGTTCCTGGAGAAGGGCCGTTACGAAGATTGGCCGATGATTTGAGCGAATCCCGGATTGACGGTTGGGGCGCGCCAATGGTTTCCGGCACTCGTCCCGGCATAATCGGCGAGCCA